>JBHORA010000178.1:0-20750 GCA_042408535.1 Chloroflexota bacterium
GGGGCCGCGGCCGTCCGGCCGCGGAAATCCGTCGACGACCTCCTGCTCGATGGCCTCACCATCCTCGCTTCAATGGGGCCGCGGCCGTCCGGCCGCGGAAATAGCGCGCGCGCCACGGGAATCGGCGTGACACCCTACCGGTAGGCGCGATTATCGCACGTGGCAGCCGCCGCCAGCGGCTCCCGAGAGGTCGTCGACGGTGTTCTGTTGCCTAGATGCAACGGTAGCGTTCGAGCGGGGCAGCGTGGCCGCCCAGCTACCCGGGCGCTCGCACGTCCGGGCGACCATGTTACACCACGTGGAACCGGGCAGGACGCGTCACCAATGCTGGGCCGATCGTTCTGATTCGGTTGCTCGCCGTGCCGGCGGACGGCCCCAGATCAACGACCACGACGGAGTCGGTCGACGGCCGGATGACGCGGAGGAGAGCACCGATCATGACAGCCTGCTCTGTCGGCGATAGGTGACACAGGAAGACCGAGTATTGAATGGGGTCACCGTAACCGAGCATCGTGCGGTGCGTCTGGCGCAGTCTCGTGGGATCTCGAACGTCGTACGCCACGAGGAGGAGATGCCGAGCGACGCTGCTCATCCGCCTTAGCGCGTCGTGAACGGTCGGTAGCGCGGTAGTTCCCCGCTGATCCAACGAGCGAGGAGGCGCGCCTGGAGCTCGAGAACCCGTCGGTAGCTGACGGTGTAGCCGAAGACGGGATGTCGGACGAGCGCGTCCATCCGACCTTCGAACGCCTCGATGACCCGACGTCGGCCGTCAGGGGTGAGCACACAGGCCGGTCCGCGGCGCACGAAGTCACCCTCAGCGATCATGCGGTTGTTCGTCAGCGTGAGGACGGTTGAGTCGCCGACGAGCGGCCGAAACTCCTCGGCGAGATCGAGGGCGAGGGATGGACGACCGTATCGAAGCTGGTGGTAGAAGCCGCGGTGTGGATCGAGTCCCACCGCCAGGAGGGCCGAAACACATTCCTTGACGAGCAGGCTGTAGAGGAACGAGAGGAGGGCGTTCACCGGATCCGTTGGCGGCCGGCGGTTCCTCAATTCGAAAGCGAACTCGGTTGGAGCCCGGAGGAGCCCACCGAAGGCGCGGAAATAGACGCGAGCGGCGAGGCCTTCGATCCCAAGGAGGAGATCTCGCGAGGTCGCCCGGGAGGCCGCAGCGGCTAGCCGAGCCAGCTCTTCGGTGGCCGACCGGACCGCCTCTCCGCCGTTGCGGCGGAGGAGAACTCGCTGGTTCCGAATCTTGGCAACCACGATCCAGCGGGCAAGCCGAGTGGCTGCCGGTTCGTCGTCCGCCAGGCGGTACTGCTCCATCCTGAGCTGCACGTTGCGATGGGGAAGCCCGACGGTCATGGCGGCCAGCCAGCCGCCGTAGGTGTAGTGGAAGATCGGTATCTCCTCCGCGGCGATGCTTCGGATCGCCTGGGCGCTGATCTGAACGTTCCCGAACAGTGCCACGTGCGAAACGTCGATCAAGCGCACCGCGACCGGCTCGCCCTGGCGAGGCCGCACGATCAGTCGCTCTCCCTCCTTCCCGACCGCCGCGCCCTGCTCAACAACGTAGAGCGGCCCTGCGTCGTCCCGAGCAGGCACAAGGCGGCGAACTTCCCGAAGGGGCTCCTCGCGGAGCAGGTTCATCTCGTCGGGTAAACAGATCCCGACGAGAGCGCAGCGAGGGCACTTGGGGCTGTCGACGAGCGGTGGGGGCGGTGTCGGCTCGAGAGCCACTTGCCGCATTTCGTCGAGGAGTTCGAGGGTTCGCCGAACGAGGGGCTCGTCGAAGGGCACGATGAAGCGGCTTCGCGGCTCGGCGTAGTAGAGGACACCCTCGTCGCATTGGTATCCGTTCTCACGGAGGACCAGCCCTTGGGCGCAGAGCTGGAGACGCTCTGGCTCCCACGGACCGTTCGGCCCCGGCGCACCCTTCTTGTAGTCGACCGGCCTCACACGGCCGTCCGCGCCTTCGAGGAGATCGAGCTTGGCAATAAGACCGAGACGAGGTGCCGACAAGGTGACGGCTCGTGCGGCCAGATGATCGCCTTCATCGAGGTCCTCGGGACGTGGCAGGCGCCCGGACTCCTCATCCACCCGCCGATGGACGATCTCGCCCTCCACGGTGTCTGGAGTGTCCGCCCACTCCCGCTCGACCCACTCGAGGTAGAACAAGCGGGGACAATAGGCGTGCTTCCGGAGCATAGCGGCCGGGATGAGGACGTCCGGCTCGGTCGTGGTTGGGCTCGGCGTGATCGGCGCAGGTTCGGCCATGGCACTTGCTGCAATGGATCGGTACCGAAACTGGGCGACGGCTATCGCCGGACTCGGTGACGGCACCGAACCGATCCGGTGGTGGGCACCGGTAGGCTGACGACCGCCGGGTGTGCCGCCAACGACCCGATGGTCCCAGCACACGACGCCCGCTTGGGCCACCGACCCGCCAGGGCCGCCCTCGAAGGGCTCTCGTGGGACGCGAGCAGGACGGTCAGCAGCACCTCATGGGCGTCCCACGCGCGTCGCAGAACTCGTGGGACGCGAGCAGGACGGTCAGCAGCGCCTCGAACGAGGGCCTGACCGGCGGAACCCCCCTCGTGCCTCTTCCATGACCCCGAAGCGCTTGAGCCATCCGAGGAAGTACGCTGCTTCCCCTGGATCGGCATCGAGAAGGCGCACGAGCCGATCGCCAGCACCTTCGAGCAGAAGCTCCCAGTGTGGCGCTGACGCGTCGGCCCCGAGCGACAGGCGCTCGTGCACCACGGACCGGAGGGTCGGGGCTCCCTGTTGCCGGAGGATGGCGAGGGCAGTAGCCGACTGCTTCAGGGCCGCCGGAGGAAGCTGGCGAGCGAGTTCCCTCGCCTCGCGGAGGAGCGCCTCCCGTCGTTCACGATCCATGTCCGCTACGGCCTTCCGCCGTCGCCGCGCTCGTACTCCCGGCGGACCACGTCGATCCGCTCCGAGATGTCCGGATGCGCAGCAAGAGCCTCGCGGATGACGTCATGAAGAAGCGACTGGACCGTACCAGGCGCAAGGGCGTCGCGGCGCAGCCACGCCTGCCAGGACTCGTAGACCTTGCCGGCGACGATCGAGACATCCACGATTCCGAGGCCGCGGTTCTTGCCGCCCCCGAGTCGCAGATACGGGAGGCCGGCCGGGGAGTTTCCGAGCGCGACGAGGACGAGGCCGAGACCCCTGCGATCGACACCGTCGAGGTAGAGGGCGCCCTCGAACGTCTCGCCTGCCGGCACGACGAGAAGCTCCTCGTTCTGATCGGGAAGCGGCTCTTCGGGCTCGGGGCGGTAGAGACGTCGACCGCGACGGGGAGCGTTTCGGTGGCTATATCGCTGGGGCACAAGCCTCGGTTCGAGGCGCCATCCGGTGACCGGTGCGAGGTCGCCGAACCCGAGGGTCGCCCGCCAACCGGGTGCGCCGAAGATTTGGCAGGCCGGGCACAGGGGGTCCGGAGGGCGGCACTGGGAGACGTCCGGGGCCCCTCGCACAGCGACCCGCTGGCACGATGGTGTCAGGGCCTCCACGACGGCTCGGACCGCCCCCTTCCAGGTGGAGCCGGGCACGATTGGAACAAACCGGCCGTTGTCGGCCCGGAACCCGACGACGCCTCCGACGAGGCGACGACGGCCGTTCGCCTCGTGAACGAAGCGCGTTCCCGAGCCGATGTGCAACTCGGTTCGGCAGGTGAGCTTGACGTGGAGACGTCCACGTAGGCCCGCCTGTCGGGGCGGCGGCGGAGCCCGGCGAACCGGTAGAACGGGGAGGGTGAAGTATGCCGGCCGGGACGGGACCCCGTTCATCTGTCGCTTCCGAGCCAGGTCTCTAGGCGGGACCGCCATGCGGCGAGCGTTGCCCTTGGATCTGGAGCGTGCCGGCGGACCAACGGCCCCAGGGCTGGCTCCGTCGGCCAGGTCGCGTCCCAGAGCACTGGCAGGCTGTCTCTGAGGGCGAGGAGCTCGATCCGGTGGCAGATCACCTTGACACGCCCGAGGCCACGCGACGTCATCCCTCCCAACCGGGCGTGTCCCTCGTCGAGGAGGAGGAGGGCAGCGGCCAGGAGCGCGACCTGCCAAGGTTGTGGGTTGCGGAGCCGAACCACCGGATAGAACGTCGCCCGGACGAGGACCTCGTAGTCGAAAGGGCCGACTGCCACGGCACCGACCTGGCGATCGATGCCGACGCCGGTGCGGACGGTGCGGGCTGCCTCGACTCGTTCGAGCGCCCGCTTTCGCTCCTCCTCCGGAGCGTCCTGGCGCCAGGGCAGTCCATCGTCGACGAGGACGACTGAGGCTCCCGCCGTGGAGCCGAACGTGAGGCAGGCACGGCAGCCATCTTCCCGGCGGGCCTCGCACGCCTCGTATCCCAGCGCCATGAGCAGCGACTCCGCCCCGGTGCGGAGGACGCCTTTGAGGGAGGAGCCGGGCACAAAGGGGACGCCAGCGCCGTCGATGGGATACCGGACGAAGGCCATGTCCGGCGCATCCGGTGCGAGGGTTTCTGGACCACGGATGAGGAGACCACCCGCGGCTCGAAGTTCGAGTTCGAGGGTGAGGACGGCCTGGAAGGCGAGGAATCGACCGGCGGTGCTCATTTCGCCCCCTCCAGCCGAGCAGCGAAGGCAGCGCGCTCGGCAGCTACGTCGACCACGGATGGAGGGCTGCCGGGTACGAAAGCCGAGGCCCGGAACTGGGTGACGGTGGGAGGCGTCCGGAACCGGAGCCGGCCGAGGCCGCGGCTCGCACCGCCGCCGACGGTGACGACTCCCTCGTCCAGAAGATCGAGGAGCGTGACGACGAGGCCCACTTCGCCGGGTTCGGGATCATCCAGCCGCAGGCGGCCGCGATAGATCGTGCCTGGCGGGCTCACCTCGTAGTCGTACTTCGCTCCGTCTTTGGCCTTCAGTTCTCCTCGATCGATCGCCACCCCGTCTCGGACGACGGTCTCGGTGCGGTCAGCGACGAGGTCGAAGGCGGTCAATCGGCCGGCCTGGAACGGGTTCCCGAAGAGACGGCACATCCAGCACAGGCTCCGGAGATCGTCAGGCTCGACCGTTTGCTTGCCGGCGAGGCAGCGCTTGTTCTCGGATCGAACATCCTCCACGAGAATGTCGCAGGCGAGCCTGGGGTCCACCCCGCGGAGAAGACGCTCGGCCGCGCTGCGGAGAACTCCTTTGAGGCTCGACCCGGGGATGATCGGCCGCCAGAAGGGGTCCCGCATGAGTGGCAAATCGGTGCTGTCGGCGGCACCGCCTCGACCGACGCCAACTCGAACGCCCGAGGCGGCCTCGAGATCGAGATCGAAAAAGGTCACCACCCAGTCAGCGGCCACGGTCCCCTCCCCGCTCGGTTCGCGTGTCGGCCGGTCTCTCGACGTTCGCCGCCCGAACGACCCAGCCGAGGTAGCGCCGGACGCCTCCGATATCGTCGGCGAACCGACGCTCTACCTGCCTGGCGAGGGCGATGAGGAAGTCGCGTGAGGGCTTTAGCTCGTCTCGACTCGCCTGGTACTCGATGAACAGGATCGCCTCTTGCGTCGAGTCGGTCGACTGCGCGTAGCGCAGGAGTGTCTGGAGGGCGGCCCTCCGTGGTAGCGACGCCCGGTACCGTGTGCACAGGACTCGGATCTCTCGGATTTGGGCGTCGATCTCGGCGGCCGAAGGGACCGTCGAGGGCAGGGGCTCCGACACGTCCATCACCTCCCAGTCGTCTCGAACCCGAAGGAGAGCGTGGGTCGTACCAAGGGGGTCGTCGATCCCCTCCCGTTCCAGGCGCTCGAGCTCACCGTTCCCCGTATCCCCAACCTCGACGGCCACCCAGGAGCCGCCCCGGATGAGCTCGCGGATCGGCTGCGGGCGGTTCTCTCCCTCGCTCCAGCCACCGCGAATGACGGCACGGACGTCAGCCGCGATGACATCTAATCCGCGGCCACCCAGGGCGGTCCGGAGCGGCTCTCCGACGGCGGCATCGCCCAGGAAGCCGAGAACGGCGACGGCCCGGCCTCGAACGCCGTAGCGCGCCAAGGCATCCGCGGTGCGGGCGAGGCGATTAGCGAGGGGAGGGACGGTCTCTGGCTCGACGCTGATCCGGGCCAGACCCTGGCCGGATCTGGTCCGCCCGCCGACCCGGACCTCCTCGAGGGCGGCGATGGCCTCAGCCTGCTCGGGCCGGGCCAGCAGATGGGCCTCGAACCGCGCTCCCGGAGGTACGACGACCTCGGAGAAGAGCATGCCCGTTGCGACGCGGCCGGTTCGGGCCTCGATCGCCGTCCGGCCGACGACGACGGAGTCGGGAAGCGTCCACGGCTCGCCGACGTCGGCCTCGGCACCGCACGCAGGACACCGAAGTTCGTCGTCCGGCTCGGCACCGAGCTCGGCGGCGATCCGGGCCAGCGCGAGATCGAACCGATGGCGGACCGTGCCCCGGCAGCGGGCGACGGACAGCCAGGGAACGGCATCGCCCGGCACGGATGCCCCGTCGGTGGGAGCCGCCACTGCGTAGGCGGTGGCGATCCGAACCGGCTCCGGAGATCGAAAGAGGTCCGTTGCGAGGTCCGCCCGACCGCGTCGAACGAGCTCCCAGCCGATGGCGCCGCGTAGGGTCGTCGCCGGGATGACATCGAGGGCGTCGCGGAAGAACTCGCGCTGACGGAGGCCGACAAGGCGTGCCGGCTCGAGAAGGTGGAGACGAAGCCGAAATGGGCGGCCCGACCCCTTCGCTGGAGACAACCGGGCGATGACGGTCGCAGGCTCGGGGAGCCGCTCGACGGACCGCACGGTCAAGGCACCGCCGCCGCTCGACTTGCTCTTTCCGACCGACAGCCCGATCGCGACGAGCCAGTGCCAGAAGGCGTCGAGAAGCGCGAACGCCTCCGGGTCGAGCGGATCGACGACCTCCACGGATAGCCTGACGGATCCTTCCGGTCGAGCCCGCCGCTCTCCCCATAGGCTGCGCCGCGCTCTGGCCGCCGTCCGCGTCCTTCGCTCGATCGCGACTCGTTGGCGCTCCTCACTCACGACGGGAACGAGGACCGACCGAACGGCCAGCTTGCCGGCGCGCTCCGGCGTCCCGAACGTTCGGCACGTGGGACACGGGCAATCAGCCGACTCGGCACAGGTGACAGCCATTCGGGCCTCGGCGAAGCGGCGGAAGGCACTCCGCAGCACACCCTTGAGGCTCGTGCCAGGCAACCAGGCCACCGGTGTTCCCGAGACGGGGTCCGGGACCACTCCGCTCGCGGCGTGGACACCGCGCGGCACGTCGCCGATGCCCCCGACGAGAAACCCGGCCTCGACCGACGCTTCGATTCGCCAACCCGTCATGTCTGCGCATCCTCCCAGAGGTCGGCCAGGACGAGAGCCCCGAGAAGGACGTCCCGAACGTCGCGACTGCCGAGCTCGGCTGCCCAGCGCCGCGCCGCCTCCACGGCTCGACGCACGCCGGTGTCTTGGACCCGAACGACTCGCTCCTCCACGCTCAGCAACTGCTCTTCGCGGCTTTCGGACGTGAGCATGTCGCGAGCGAGACCGAAGCGCTGGGATCGCTCGCTGATGGATGTCACCTCGCCGACGAGGTCAGATAGGGGACCACCCTGCCGTCCGCGCTCGTAGACGAACCAGATCGGCACGGGCCCTCCGAAGAGGAGCTGGCGCCCGGGGTGGAGTTGCCCGCTCAGGAGGCTCCGGATCGCGATGTGCGCCTTGCCGGTGCGATGGGCGAGCAGCTTCGCTTGCTTGAGGGCTTGCCGCGCGACGCCGAAAAGGTGACGGAGCGGCGTGTGGGGGTCAGCGAACAGAAGCGATCCGGAGAAGCGCGGCTTGATGGGGTCCGTCGGGCTCCCGTCGAGCTCGTCGAGGACGGCATCGACAAGCGCCGGGATGAGGCGAGCGTCGGCGAAGAAGCAGACGTCGTCGCCGCCGACGATCGGCGCGAGCAGGGATCGACCTTTCGTCTTCGCGAGGGTCTCGGCGGCGTCGATGGCCGCCCGAACGCGATCTCGGACCAGGCCCGATACCTGCGCCAGATCATCCGCCGTCGACGCCTCGCCGAGGATGCGGCCGAGGCCATCGGCGTCGAAGTAGCCGATGGCGAGGACGGCGCCCGGCGGTGGGCGATCGGGATCCGCCTTGTCTCCGGGGGATCCTCCGCGGTCCTCGGAGGTGCTCGGGGTCGTCTTGAAGAGTCGGCTGAGGGGCACGACGCCCGCGCCTCGGCCGGCCTTCCGACGAGCCCAGCAGGCCGGGCCGATCCGTTCGACGGTGTCCCCGACTCGATCGTCGGCACCAGCCACTTCAGTCCCACAGGCCTGACAAAGGTCACGGGGCCAGACGCCCGCCGGGACTAGCTCCCGCGTTGGCCGTCCCAGGAGGAGTTGGGCCCGCTCCGCCTCGAGGCGCCATCGGAGCCGCCGTCTGGAGAGCTCAAGGGAACCCACGAGGGGAACGGATCCCGTCACGGCCTCGACCGCGCCTCCCGTGAGTTCCGCAAGGTCCGTCGACCACTGTGATCGGAGGTGCTGGATGACATCGGGCGATGCCGTAAAGAGGCCGCTCCCTCCGCCGCAGTAGACGGGATTTGCCCCAACGTCCCGAGCTACGACTGCTGCCTGTTCGGCGAAGCGCTCCAAGAGTCGGGACCCGCCCATGACATCAACCGGCCGGATCGGCGCGAAGACGTATCGCTGGAGGCCGGGGATGTCGAAGCCGACGAGCTGGGCCGTACTCATGGGGAGATTTCCGTGCGGTCATCGAGATACACGAGCTCTCCCTCCTGGTAGGGATCGAGGTCCTGCTCCGGACGGGTCCGCCGATCGAGGGTCAGGAAGGAGCGGACGGGACGACCAAGGGAGCGAGCGCGCTCGCCGATTCGGCTGCAGAGGTAGTACATGAGGGACGACCCGCCGGTGACGTGGACGAGCAGCTCCGGGGCATCCAGTAGCAGTCCGTCGGCCTGGTCGAGGAGGGACTGGATCTCCTCCACCCCGGCGAGGGGATCGCGAAGGACAAGTGGCTTCCAGTCCATTTCACGGCCGACGGCTGCTGCCACCTCGGACAGGCGCGGCCGCGTTTCCTCGGAGCAGACGACGAGGCAGCGATGGACGCTGGGATGCTTCTTGAGGGCGGTGTAGAGGGCGCCTGGTTGACGGCCGAGGGGGGAGATGAGCAGCGGCTCGAGCATGGTGGCATCGACGTCGAGGGGGACGCCGTCGACGACAGCGAGCCACTTCCACGAATCGACAATCCTTCCGAGAAGCTCCTTCAGCCGCCCGCGCTCCGGTTCCAGTGGCTCTTTGCGCATGCCTGCGTGCGCAAAGGCGTTTCGGGCCTCCGAGAGGGCATCCCAGAAGTTGGCGAGGCGCTCCTGGTCCTGAGTCAGCCGTGCCCGCAAGGTTTCCTTTGCCTGACGGATCACCCGAAGCGCGTGGAGACGGGCATTGGCCCGACGCCGTGTCTCCTTCTCCAACCAACGCTCACCTTCTCCGATTCCGTGGATCGCCCAGGACACAACCCATTCCTCCATCGCCAACAGGGCGGTGTTCCACGCCCCTCGCCGGATCCACGTGTCGATGGACCGGCGTTGCCGATCGAGCTCGACGGCGTCCAGCCGGACGACCCGCTTCCAGCCCTCGCCCGGGGCGCGGCTGACGCTGACGTCGAGGGCCACGTCCAGCACCGCGCTGTCCACCATCTTGGCCAGATCGGCGGCCATGGGTAGGTTCCGAGCTCGGAGAGTCCTTTCGAGCGGAAGGTCGCGGATTTGCGCAGCGGCTCGTCCCTGTTCGAGCGGCAGACCAGCCTGCGTCGCATGGGAGAACGACCGCAGGCAGCGAACGATCTCCTGGTCGCGCTGCCGCAACGGCCCTCGCGCGGAGAGGACCTTGGTCAAGGCGTCCGCCGAGCCCGTCTCGGTGAAGCTCCGAGCCGCGTGAACGAGGTCGAAGACCGTCACCAGGTCGGCAAGGTCGACGTACTCGCCGCTTGGGGTCCCCGCTCCCGGGTCGGATGCCGGACGGGTCCCACCGGAGAATGGGGGTCCGGGATCGACCCAGGCGTAGTACACGCCGTCGATCCTCGTCTTCCCGACGGAGGCTGCAAGGGCAGCGGCCGCGAAACCGAGGACGGCCAAGTGGCGCGGACCGTTCGTGATGTCGACGATGACGGGCCCATCACTGACCATCTGGCGGATGAGGCCCTCCACGAACCGAACAGCTTCGGGTTTGCTGAGGGATGCCTCGACGGGGAGTCGCTGCACGCGCACGTGGCTCGGTCGTTCCGCTTCAAGGGCGGCGGCCGTCGCCCCGGCGTGCGGCGTGCAGGCAGCGACGATCCGTCCGACGGGCGCGGGCAGGAGGTGGGCCAGAGCGGCGGCGGAGACTGTGGCCCTCATCTCCTGGCCGTCAAGGCGGTAGCGCACCGCCCTGGGCGACGTACCGAGGATGGCGATGATCGTGGCTGGCGCGGCGTTGGCGGTCATGCGGGGAGGAAGATACCGAGCCCGAAGTGGCTCGAACGGCCGAGGACGATCGGCCCGCGGACTGCTTCGTCGAACTCAATCTCGAAACCGTGGGCACCTTCTGGCGGCTCGTGCCTCGGCCGGTGGAGGCGGAACTCGAGCCAGCGCCCTCCCCGGAGGTACCGGACTCGAGTCGGTTGCGGGAGGCCGCGGCGCGAGAGCTCGAGAACGAGCTGTTCGATCGGGCCGTCGACGAGCTCCTTGGCGCCCTGGGGTCCGCGGAGCTTCGGATGGCGGACCGGAATGAAGGGGGTGTGGGACCTCCAACGCCTGGCGGGCCCGAAGAGCGGCGTGCGAAAGGCGTCGCGACCTCCGAACCCAACGAGGACGAGGCGGACCGGCGGGCGACCGCGACCGAGCTCGAGGGTTCGGACGCTCGCCAAGGCGTCTTGTTCCCCGCGCTCCAAGCCCGCCGGAACGACGACCGTCAGGTGGTCGAGACGTCGGTCGGCGTCCTCGTCGGTCGCAAGGTAGGAGGCGTGGCGGTGGCCTTGGAGGGGCCGACCGTCTCGATCCTTGCCCGACAGCGATGGCGAAGCGCCGCCGCCGTGGAGACGACCGTACCAGGCCATCGCCGATCGGCGTGCGAGATCACCGACGAGAATCGCCTCGGTCAGTGGCGGAGGCGCCGGCGAATCGATGAGGAAGCGGGCCACGGTCGGCAGAGCAGTGACCATGGGACGGGACCTCCGGCGCCTCGGCAAGGGATCGCGAATGAGCGGCGGGCGGGCGTACTCGAGCCAGCGGCTCCCCGGCGGGAGGGCGAGCCGCATCGAGCGGACATCGGTCGTGCGGAGGAGCAGGCCGCGCAGCGCCTCGCTGGGCCGCTCTGGGTCCGGTGCGAGGAGGCGCACGAGCTCCAGTTCGTCGGCCGGGAGGACACTCCCGGTGCTGACTGGGACGGCGTTCGGTTCCATCGGGGACGTGAGACCCATGCTGACCCAGGATTGCGAGCGCCCGAGGTACGGGACGAGCTGGAGAGCTCGTTCGAGTCCCGGGAGGACGGCCGGATCGCCCGGCCACATGACGACGAGCTCGGCGCCTCGGGCCGGAGCGACGAAGGTGTCGATGACCAGGTCCCGACTCGTGGCGCCCGGCATGTAGTGCCGACTGTGGGCCGCGGCCGCCTCAGGGACCCAGTAGGACGGAGCCTCGAGAAGCGGCTCGAGCCACGCACTGAGCTCGGAAGGTCCGAGATCCGGCTCGCTCCGAGCCCGGCCGGCCGCGATGGCCCGAACGATCCGCCAGGGCGACGGTGGCCACTCGGCTACACCCTCGTTCACGTGATGGCCCCAGGGCGTGGCATGAAACCCCGAGGCGAGGAAGGAGATCCCGATCGCGACCGTCATCGCATCTCCCATCCGCTACGTCTCGTCCTCGGCCTCTTCGGCCTGCGGCGAGCCGCCGCGCGACTTCCGCTCCGGCAGCTGGACCTTGACGATCGTGACGGGCGGCGAGGCGAAGAACGGCCGGCAGCGGGCGATGGCATCGGCGATGGCTGCGTCGAGTTCTTCGGCCGCAGGAAGCGAGCCGTCGGCCGGCCGGGTCAATCGAACTGCCGTGCACTCTAGGTCGCAGGCCGTCCGCAAGCGGAGACCCCCGTCGAGGAAGCGGCGAATCTTCCACAGCGAGAGGAGTGTGACGAGGCGCTCAGCCTCCGGATCGAGACCGTACGAGTGGAGGAGGACACGGTCGACGTTGAAGAAGGCGGTGATGGACGAGGCCACGAACTCCGTCCGCGGAAACGGCACGTTCGCGAAGCCATCCTCGGCCCTGATGCCCCGCTCGCGGTCGGCTTGTGGGAAGACGCGATCGAACTTGACGCCGCCTGACTCCGCCGGCCGAGCGTCCGTCGCCTCGATGAAGGCGGAGAGAACTCGGGGCAGTCGGTAGCGGCCGGCGATCTTCTCGAGGAAGAGTCCGTGGACGATGGAGTTGGGGTCGTACTTCAGCGCGACGCGCGCGAGACGGCGGCTGTCGACGACCCCCGGCACCTCCGCTCCCTCGCCTCCGGCCGCACGCTCGCCGCGCTTGGCCCTGCGGCCTGCCACGCCGAGCTCCTGATAGACCGCTTCGCGCCACGAGGTGAGGTCGGGCCCACCGTCGAGCTCCCAGAGGTAGGGCGAGTTCAGGCGATGGAATTCCAGGATCGTCGAGGTCGTTCCGTAGGGCCCGAGGTCAATCTTGACGTAGGGCAGACCGGCGAGGGCCGGTACCAGATCGTCCCGCGCGTCGTCCCAGCAGACCTGCTCGAGGCGGTTCGCCATCGACTGGGTCGATTCGACGAGCAACTTCTCGGTGCCATCCGGCAGCGTGTACGTGGCCGGGCCGAGATCGGGGAATCCGGTGGGCTGGAAGCGATCCCCCTGGATGGGTCGCAGGTCGGCTTCGATGAGGATGCGGGGCTCCTCGGATCGGACGAGATCGGCCATGTTCCCTCCTTACGCCGTCACGGGCTCGGGTTGAGTGGATGGAGATTCCTGCTCCAGGGCGGTGTTGAAGAGGACCTCGACAGGGGCGATCGGCACGGCCAGGGCCGCCACAACCCGCCGCCCGAGAGCGGGATCGCGCCGGAGCGCACTCCCTTCGGCCGCCAGCCGAGCCCATCCGACGGGGGCGAGGCCGACGGCCCGGAGCCGCCGGGCAGCCAAGCGAGCGGCCTGCCAGACGTCGCCCGCCCTGAGGAGCCCGAGGGTGCGGGGATCGACCCGCGGGACGTCACGGGCCCCGACCGCGGAAAACGACGCAGGCTCGTGGATGAAGGTCAGCTTCAAGAGGGCGAAGGTGGCCGGCAGCTGCGCCGGTCGCCCGACGTCGATGGTCTGCCCCAGCCTCGGCTCATCGCTCCACCAGTCGATGAGAACCAGGGCTTCCACGAGTCGGCCGAGATGCGCCGCGTCGATGTCGCCCCGGATCAAGGCTCCGACGCTCTCTGGCCGGGCCCGCCAAGCTCCACGGACGGGCGCGGCGTCGGTTCGGCCCTCGACCTCAAGGAGGCGCCGCTCCAGGAGGCGTCCAATATCAGCCATCGTGTCGCGACCGGTCCAGATGACACGCCGATCGGCATCGGCGTCCCACACCCAGGAGCGACCTGTGAGCCGCACCGGGGCGAGGTACTGGCGGGTCCACCCTGGGGTGCCATCCTTGCCGGGCTGGAGCGAGGCGATGGCGGCCGCCAGATCGAATTCGGGGGAGTTATCGTTGGTGGCGAAGACCCAGCCCCTCGACAGCGGTGGGACCGGGCGAACGCGGATCCGGTCCCGAAGCCCAGGATGCTCGGCCAGCGTACGGTCCAGAGCCGCGGCAGAGAGGAGGACGTCGAGGAGCCTGGCGCGGCTACCCTCACCGCAGTACGCCAGGATGGCATCGTCCAGATGACGAAGCCGGCGACGGAGAGCGGCGGGCACCTGCTTGTTCTCCCGAATGGCCCCGAGATCGTCCAGGAAGGGATCCAGGTCAGCCAGGAGGAGCGAGTCCGGTCGCCACCGAACGCGGAAGCGCCCGAAGGGTGTGGCGAGGTAGGAGCGCCCGCTCCGGTTCTGGAGCCCGTAGCGGCGAAACTCCGTCAAGCCCCTGTCCACCCCGAGGCTGACGAGAGCGCGTGCGATGTCAACCCCGGTAACGGCTGGGCGACCGTTCCAGTCTGCGCGACCCTCGCGACACAGGTGACGGAGCTCGGCAAGGCTGATCGGGCGGTCCCAGATGGGCAACCAGACCTCGCCCTTGCTTGATTCGGCGCCGACGGTCGGGTGACCAGCAGCCACAGAGCGGACGACGAACGGAAACACGGCCCGGGCAGCAGCCGTCCGGCTTCCGAACCTCCTCCCGACGGACGCACTCAGGAGAAGAAGACCCTCGAACCCGAGGACGATGTCCCAGGGATCGGCGCCACCTCCCCCTTCGAAGCCCTCACCGGCGTTCGGTCCACCGATGCCGCCGGGAGCGAAGAGGCCGGGGGTGAGTTCGTCGAGGGCCGGCTTGGGGGCGGCAAACAAGGCGGCCTCCAAGGCGTCCCTTCGCCATGATCGATCCTGCGCAATCGTCACGAGGGCGCCCATGAAGGCGTCGCTCGCTTCGAAGCGACCGTCCGTGCCGCCGGCCCCGAAGAGGGGTGGGTATGCCGGCTCGTCGGAGGCGAGAGTGACGACCGCATCGAGCCAACGGGTGGCGTCCTCGGGCCACCTCGCCCGCAGGAGCGTGATCAGACGGCCCTTCTCGTCCTTGAGCCGCTTTTTGAGAACCGCGCTTGCGATGGGACGACCATGGACCGTTAGGCCGACCTCGTCGAGCACGGTGCGTGCCGTCGCGATCGCGGCGCGATAGCGGTCGAACCGCCGATCAGCGATCTGTTCCAGCTCCCGGAGGTTCTTTCGACCCCCGAGAAAGCCCCCGTCCTTGTTCCACGGCGCGAGCACGGGGGTAGGCGTGTACTGGGCAGTGAAGAAGTCGAGGAGCCCACCTTTGTCGAGTCGACTCCGAAGAACAAGTGCATCCCGGTCCCACCAGGCCCGAGCGCTCGGATCGGCCTGCTCGACGACGAGTCGGAAGACGCCGAGCGCCTTGCCGTAGGCCTGCACGGGCTCGGGCGTGCACCCGGCGAGCCGGATCTCAAGCATGGGGATGACCGTTGCCCGATCGGGCCGCTCCGGCGTGGCTTGCGTGCCAGTCAGCGAGCCGAACGATGGCCTCGAGGTAGGCGAGCTTGAACGGCCCGAGGGTGCCGAGGAGGTCGAGGGCCCGCTGGAGCCACGACGGCCGGCCATCTCCAGTCTCGCCGATCGCCATGATCGAGAGGTCCAGGTCCAACGACGGGAGAGGGCCCTCTCCGATGTCGAAACTCGGTAGCCGATCGCCGTCCCAGATTCCCCTCGCGTACGGACGAACGTGTCCAGCGGTGCCCCCCTCAGGCCGCCGCTCACCGGGAAGAGACCGGATGGCGAGGCGGACCTTTCCGTGGTGGGCGGCAACGAGGTAGGCAACGAGATCCCGCACGAGCCCGCTCGAGCCATGCGGAGCAGCACCATCCCCGTCGTGACCGACTGACACAAGCCCGTTCTCCACGGCGCCCAGGAAGGCGAGGGCGCTGGCCAGCTCATGCCGGAAATGAGGCCGTTCGTAGCGTCCGGTACCGGAGGGCGACTTCGCCCAGAGCGTGTCCCGTCGGTGCTCCCGTTCAGCCTCGTTCGCGGATCGAAGGAGCGTCTGCTGGAAGACGGGGTGGGCCTTGCCGACGTCGTGCCATCGAGCCGCCAGTTCGGCGGCAGTGACAAGCCAGGGTTCCTCAGAGGGCAAGAGCGCTGTCGCGACGTGGCGGGCTTGTGCAGCCGTGGCCGCAGCGTGATCGGCCAGGGAGACCCAACCGCCGTCGGCTTCGGTCGGCTCCTCGGAATCGAACGCCTCCGGAGAGGCGCCGTCGGACCGAAGGTCGATCTCGACCGGTTCGACGGGTCGCCGCACCGTCGGATCGAAGCCGCGGGCGCTCTCGTAGCCGCCGACCGAAACATCGAGCATGACGACCAGCCCCGGCCGGATCTCGGTCTGGAGCAGGGGCCGCCAACGCCGATCGAGGTGATCCCACACGAAGGCGACGGCTTCCCGTGTCCCCCGGAGCAGCTGGCGGAGCTTGCCCGGCGGCACCTGGCAAAGCTCGTCACGGTCCGGTCGTGGGGCATCGGGCGGAGGGACCTCGCCGCCAAGCCTGCGCCAGAAGACGTGGCAGTCGACATCGGCGTCGTCACGGATGTACCGCGAAACGTCGGCGTCGTTGCCGGCCAGATCGGGCTCGGTGTCGAAGAGGTCGATGAGATCCCATCGCCGGAGCACATGCCGCGCCGAAGGCGCGGGGCCCGCTCCCAGGGCATGGAGACCCTTTGGACCAACCGTCTTTCCTTCCAGCGCGCGGAGCTGCTCACGGGCGACCTCGACAGCCGATGGCTCGTACGGTTCGGGCCCGACCTCGCGGTTGTCGATCCAGAAGATGGAAGCCTCAGTTTCCTCCCCGAAACGGTTGCAGCGCCCGAAGCGCTGGACCATGCTCGACCAAGGCGCCACTTCGGTGAACAGGGTCGCGGCAGAGAGATCGACGCCAGCCTCGACCACCTGGGTCGTCACGGCGATGAGTCCGGTCTCACCCGGTTCCGCGCGGAGGCGGGCGAGCGCGGCTCTCCGATCGATCGGTCGGAAGCGGCTGTGAAGAAGAAGAAGACCCGCCTCTGGCCCGCGGCGGCGCAGCTCGTCGTAAAGCTGCATCGCTCGTTCGACCGTGTTGAGGACCACGAGGGTCCGAGTCCCTCGCCGATGTCGCCCCAGGATCTCGGAGGCGAGCTCCCTCGACCACGACCGCGCCCCGTCGGCTGGCGCCCAGCCACGCAGAACCTTGACGGCCTCGAGACGAGCTCGAAGTCGAGCGTCGGCCCAGTCGGCGGCCTGGAGCTCGAGGACCTCCGCAGGAGCAGGGGCTGCGAAGTCCGGTCCGGCCAGCCACGAGGGGTCCACTGTGGCTGACACCCAGACCGAATGGGTCGCTCGAGCGGTTCCGATCTGGTTTCGGAGGCCTTGGAGCTGAGCCGACGTCGTGGCCCCGCTGCTCATGAGTTGGATCTCGTCGAGGACCCAGAGAGCGTCGTTGTTGACGAGGCCGAACTCGATCGGCCACCGGTATCGACTCGAGCCGTAACCGCGGTTAAGCGCCCTCGACAGCAACATGTCCATGGTCCCGACGACCACGGCGTCCGCAGTCGGATCCCGGACCCAGTCATCGTCCACCGATCCGCCCAGAAGGGTGTGGACCGAGATCTCGCCTCCGAGCCCGAGTTCGGCGATCCAGGCAGCTGCAGCAGTGGTCGTTTGCTCGACCAGCGTCCGCAGCGGAAGGCAGTAGATGAGGCGGCGCGGGGTAACCTCACGAACACCGGGGTCAGGATGGAAGCGCCGCCGATACAGCCAGCCGAGGACGAGCGCGGCCGTCTTGCCGGCCCCGGTGGGGGCTCGGACGAGGAGCGGCAGGCTCTCGCTCTCCGCGAGGGCCCGCTGGTATGGGAACGGGTCGTAGCTCGTTGCCCGCCGGAAAAGGTCGTCGAAGCTCACGTTCACCTACCGGTTCCTCCCAGTGGGCGGTGGGGAACGACGTCCTGGGGTTGCTATCGACGGCGGGCTCCGCGGGGGGCGAACGAAGTCGCGCCTGTTGGGCGTACTCTGCCAGATCGGCGGGCCGAATGCAAGTGGTCGGCGCGCCTCTCTGCGGTCGCACCCACTGTGACCGTTCGACAAGTCCCGGGCGTGGCGCCGGCTGACGGCCCGCGTCCCCGGGGAACCTAGATTCCACCACAGACCACTACAAAGCTTGCTATCGGTGAGGCTAGCAGGCAGAATACCTGGGTATGATCGCTACGCGCGTGGATAGCCCACAGACCGTCCGTCTCGGGATTGCCGCCGAGATGCTCGGCGTGTCGGTCGAGACCCTCCGGCGTTGGGAGGTGGAGGGACGGATCGCCGTCGAGCGGACGCCCGGCGGTCGGCGACGGGTGCCCCTCGCCGAGGTCGCCCGCCTCCTCTCCGAGCGCCGCCGGACAGAGCGGGAGCGACCGATCGCGGCTGAGTCAGCCCGGAACCGCTTCCCGGGGATCGTGACCCGGGTCGAGGCCGACCGGGTCGCCGCCGTCGTCGAGGTCCAGGCCGGGCCGCACCGGCTCGTTAGCCTCATGACCGCCGAGGCGGCGGCCGAGCTCGACCTGCGGGTCGGCGACGAGGTCGTCTGCTCGGTGAAGGCGACGAACGTCGTCGTCGAGGTCCCGGCGGGGCGCGAACGACGGCGGGGCGCCTGATGGGACGCCGGAGGGTTAGCAGAATGGTTCGTCGCTCAGAACGAAAAGCGCGAACGACGGCGGGGCGCCTGACGGGACGCTCGTTCGGCGGCCTCCTGACCGCGATCCTCCTCGGGCTCCTCCTCGCCGCCTGCGAGGCGTTCGGGGGCGGGGGTTCGACCGCCACCGCCGCATCCTCCCCTCCTCCGCCGCTCCGTGTCGCAGCCGCGGCCAACCTCCGCTCCGCCATGGACGAGCTCGTTGCTCGCTGGCGTTCGGGGCACCCCGAGACGCCGGTCGAGGTGGTTTACGGCTCTTCGGGCAACTTCTTCGCTCAGATCAGCCAGGGCGCTCCGTTCGACCTCTTCTTCTCTGCAGACATGGACTACCCGCGCCAGCTCGTGGAGGCCGGGCTGGCCGACGGATCGACCCTCCGGCCGTACGCGGTCGGCCAGCTCGTCGTCTGGGTGTCGGCGAACTCGGGCCTTGACGTCGAACAGAAGGGCCTGGAGGTCATCCGCGACCCGTCGGTCCAGAAGGTTGCCATCGCGAATCCGGAGCATGCTCCGTACGGCCGGGCGGCGGTGGCAGCCCTCGAGAAGGCCGGCCTCGCGGCCTTGGCCAAGCCGAAGCTCGTCCTCGGCGACAACGTCGAGCAGGCGGCCCAGTTCGTCGAGTCGGGCAACGCCGACGTCGGGATCATCCCTCTCTCGCTGGCGAAGGGGCCGACGCTCGCCGGGCGGGGCCGCTACGCGATCGTCCCGAGGGACCTCTACCCTCGCCTCGAACAGGGCGCGGTCGTGCTGGCGGGAACGGATCAGCCGGCCGAGGCGCGAGCCTTCCTCGATTTCGTCTTGGGCTCCGAAGGCCGTGCGATCCTCGATTCGTTCGGCTATCTCGCGCCGTGACCGGGTGTGCCGGCCGGGCGAGCGTGGACGATTCCGGGATGCCGAGGGCTACCATTCGGCCATGGTGCCCGAGTCGTGCCCGGACCGCCCGCGCCGTCGCTTCCTCGGTGCGCTCGTCGCCCTCCTGATGGTCGCTGCTTGCGGGCCAGGATCCGCAGCTGACAGTGGCAGGCAGGGCGAACGTATCGGCCCGGACGGCGAGATGGCCACGGCCGTGCCGGATCTTCCGGCGCGCTCGCCGAGCCGCCATTCATCGCCTCCGTTTTCGCCCAAACCGGCCGGATCAGGCCCACGCCCCATCGGGTTCGACTTCGTCGCGGAGCCGTTCACGATCCACCAGCTACCGCCCGTCGAACTGCCGTACGTCACCGGCCGAGTGACCCCACTCCAGGCCAAGCCACCCACCGACGCCGAGGGTATTCGACAGTACCGAGCGGCCGACGGCCGGCTGTATGACCATCCGGTGAATACGGCCCAGGAGATCCTGCGGTTGCTCGACTCGTTCTCGTCCGGTGGTGGTAGCGCCTATCTGGCTGCGGCGATGCGGAACGCCGACCGCCTGCTGGCGATCGCCGTCGAAGTGGACGGGGCGATCTACTTCCCCTACCTGTTCGACTTCGCACTCGGAGGCAACCCGAACGATCTCATGGTGGCACCCTGTTACTCGGCGATGGCAGAGGGCCAAGCGCTCTCGAGCTTCGTCAGGTTGTTCCAGGTGACGGGCGACGAGCGATGGAAGACGGCAGCCGAGCGGACGTTCGCCACCTTCACGCGCCCCAGATCCGACGACGGCCCGTGGACGGTGTTCGTGGACGCGGCGGGCTATCTCTGGTTCGAAGAGTACGCGAAGAACCCGCCGATGCAGGTCCTGAACGGTCACATCTTTGCCCTCTTCGGGGTCTTCGAGTACTTCGAACTGACGGAGTCACCGACAGCACTCGAGGTTCTTCGCGGCGGCTTGACGACGGTCAAGCACTATGCCGAGGCGTTCCGGAACCCAGGCTCCGTGTCCGCCTACGATCTCCGGGTCCGCTTTCAGAACCCGAAGTATCACGCCATCCACGTCAAGCAACTGCGATTGCTCGCCCGTATCACCGGAGACGGTGTCTTTGACGCCTTCGCCGATGAGTTCCAGGCGGACTCGCCACCGATCCCGATCGCCGAGAGCGAGGCGTAGAGGGAGATAAGTGAGCGAGATAAGCGGGAGATAAGTGAGCGATGATCGACTGGGAGGCCGTCGGGCTCTCCATTCGGCTGGCGGCGGCGACGACGGCGATCCTCGTCGTCCTCGGCCTGCCCTTCGCCTGGTGGCTCGCCCGGACGGCCGTCCCCTGGCGTCCCTTCGTCGAGGCGCTCGTCGCCCTCCCTCTCGTCCTACCGCCGACGGTCCTCGGCTTCTACCTCCTCCTCGCCATGGGGCCCACGGGACCCCTCGGCCTCGCCTGGTCGGCCCTCGGCGGGGGACGGCTCGCCTTCACCTTCGAGGGGCTCCTTCTCGCCTCCGTCGTCTACAGCCT
>JBHORA010000179.1:0-35155 GCA_042408535.1 Chloroflexota bacterium
GCCGACGCCACGCCGAACCCCGACCCCGACCCCGAAGTCGACGCTGGGCCCCACCCCGACAACGACCCTCCCGCCACCGCCCTCCCCGACGGGTCGCCCGACGCCAGTTCTGAGCCCGACGCCAGTTCTGAGCCCGACGCCGAGCCCGAGCCCGTTCCTCTCCCCGGGCCCACCGTTCTCTCAGGACAGCACACCCACGCCCAGCCCGGCCACGCCGCCTCCCTCCTCCCCGACGTCAACGCTCCCCGAAGGCGAACCGGCGGCAGGGCCGACCGGCGCGGCTCCCACTGTCTCCCCCGTCGGGATCGTCGCTTTCGGCGTTCTCGTCGCCGCCCTCGCCGGAGCCCTGGCGGCCGGGGTCCGGCGCCGCCGCGGCTAGCGGTGCGGGTCGACCCTGCCGACCCTCCCCCGAGCTTTACTCCATGGGATAACGGACGAGGCGGCCCTGCGGCGAGATGGCGTGGGTCGCCAGCGCGGCCACCCCCATGGCGATGAGGGCCCGCTCGGCCGGCGGCAGGGTCCGAACGGCCCGCAGGAACTGCTCCGCTCTCGCGCGATCGACGGTCCGAAGGAGGGCACGACCCCGCTGGGTGAGGGCGACCGTCCGCTGCCGTCGGTCGGCCTCCTCGACCCGCCGCTCGGTCAGCCGCCGCCGGACGAGGCCGGCGACGAGACGGCTCGTCGCCGACGGCGAGCGACCGAGGGTTTCGGCGAGATCGGCGATCGTCCGCGTTCGACCGTCGGCCAGGATGTAGAGGGCGGCGAGCTGAGAGAAGCTGAGCCGGAGCTCGGCGAGCTGGGCGGCGAAGCCGAGGACGAGCTCCCGCCAGAGCGCCCGACCCATGGCGATCCGTTCCGAGATCTGGCGGGGGTTGCTGATCCGATTGGCGGCGGCGAGGACCGGCGCCGACAGGTCCGCCTCGAAGACCCTGGCGATGACCCAGCGCGGCGCGGGACGCCGACGGGGGCGCGCTGCCGGACCGACCATCGTCCCCGACCGGACTCGAAGGCTGGCAGCGGGTCGACCGTCCCGGGCGCGACTGCCCACGCGGTCAAGTGCCCGCCGCTCGGAACCCGCGGATGAGTGGACCGAGACGCCAGCCTCCCCTGCTGGCTCGGCCACGGCTTGGCGAGATCCCTCATCGGCCCTGGAGAGCGGTCGCTCGTCGCTCATCGAGGCCTCCTCGCGCGTGTCGCCACGTCGCCTGGCACCCGGCAGGGGGCCCGAGATCCCCCGACGGACGCGGGCCGGACGAGCGATGCCCGGGGACCGGGCGAATGGAGAGCGGCGAAAGGCGACACGGAAGAAGCCTACCCGATCGTCGCCGGCGCGTCCGGACGGGCTGCCCGGGGTCGGCGACGCAAACAAGGCGACGACCGTTGAGGAGACGACGGTGCGGCGGGCGGATCCCTGCACGGGTGCATGCAATCCGTGCGTGACCGCCCGCAGTGTCTCTACCCTTCGGAGCGATGTCCCGCCTCGCCTTCGTCTTTCCCGGCCAGGGCTCCCAGGCCGTCGGCATGGGAGCCCGCCTCGCCGCCGCGTCCCCCGCGGCCCGAGCCGTCTTCGCCGCCGCCGATGCCGCCCTCGGCGAGCCGATCAGCCGAATCGCCCGCGAGGGTCCGGAAGACCTCCTGAACCAGACCGAGTACGCCCAACCCGCCCTCCTCGCCACGTCCATCGCCTTCCTCGAAGCCCTCCGGGAGCGCTGGGCGAGCCTCGGCATCGAGCCGCCGACCCCGGCCTACGTCGCCGGCCACTCGATGGGCCAGTACAGCGCTCTCGTCGCCGCCGGCGCCCTCGACCTCGCCGACGCCGTCCGCCTCGTTCGTGAACGGGGGCGACTCATGCAACGCTCCGGGGACGGTCGACCCGGACGGATGGCGGCCATCATCGGCCTCGACGACGCCCGCCTCCTCGAGCTCCTCTCCCGAGCCGGCGAGCACGGGCTCGTCGGCGTCGCCAATCGGAACTCGCCCGGCCAGCTCGTCCTCTCGGGCGAAGCGGCTGCCGTCGCTGCGGCCTGCACGATCGCCCGGGAGCTCGGGGCGAAGCGGGCGATCGAGCTTCCAGTTTCGGTCGCTGCCCACTCGCCGCTCATGGCGGAGGCCGCCGAAGGGATGCGCCGAGCTCTCGCGACCGTCACCGTTCGGGACCCCGACCCACCGCTCCTGGCGAACGCCGACGGGCGACCGATCACGACCGCCGACGGCGCCCGGACCGAGCTCGTCGAGCACCTGACGACCGGCGTCGACTGGATCGCTGCCGTGGAACGGATGACGGCGGACGGCGTGACGACCTTCGTCGAGATCGGCCCCGGCCGAGTCCTCTCGGGTCTCATCCGCCGGATTGCCCCCGAGGCGACCGTTCTCGCCACCGACGACCCGAGCGCCCCCGATGGCCTCGCCGTCCCCTTCCTCGAACGCGTCGCGACCTGAGCACCACCGGAGAGGAACACCGACCATGCGCCGACCCGACTACTCCCGCCGCGTCGTCGTCACCGGCCTCGGGGTCATCAGCCCCGTCGGGAACGACAAGGACACCGCCTGGCGAAACCTCGTCAACGGCGTCTCCGGGATCGGCGAGATCACCCGCTTCGACGCCTCGCCCTACGAGCAACGAGCCGCCGGCGAGGTGAAGGACTTCGACCCGGCCGCCTGGCTCGACCCGAAGGCCGTCCGCCGGAGCGAGCGGAGCCTCCAGTTCGGTGTCGCCGCAGCGAAGCAGGCCCTCGCCGATGCCGGCTTCGAGATCACCGATGCCAATCGGACCGAGGTCGGCGTCGTCTTCGGTTCGGGCGCGGGCGGCCAGACCCTCATGATCGACAACTGGACCACCCTCCGGGAGAAGGGTCCGTCCCGGGTCGCCCCGACCTTCATCGCCAACGGCCTCGTCGACTCACCGTCGGGGATGATCGCCATCGAGACCGGGGCGATCGGCTTCAACATCTGCGTCGTCACCGCCTGCTCGACCGGGACAGCCTGCGTCGGTGAGGCGGCCGAGGCGATCCGCCGGGGCGACGCTGTCGCCATCATCGCCGGCTCGACGGAGATGCCGCTCCTCGAAGTCGCCCACGCCGGCTTCGCGAACATGCGCGGCCTCGGGAATCCGCGACCCGGTGAGCCGATCACGACCGTCTCGCGGCCCTTCGACAGGACCCGGGACGGCTTCGTCCTCGGCGAGGGAGCGGCGGCCCTCTTCCTCGAGGACCTCGAGGTCGCGAAAGCCCGTGGCGCCCGGATCTACGCCGAGGTCGTCGGCTACGCGTCCTCGGCCGACGGCTGGGACATGATCCAGCCCGTCGAGGGCGGAGCCGGCTCGGCCCGGGCGATGCGCTGGGCTCTCGAGCGGCGAGGCGTACCGGCCGACGAGGTCGATCTCATCAACCCCCACGGCACCTCGACGCCCCTCGGCGACAAGCGGGAGGCCGAGGCCATCTGGACCGTCTTCGGCGAGCGGGCGAGCGCGGCCCGGCGGGAGATCGCCATCAGCGCCACGAAGTCGATGACGGGCCACATGATGGGGGCAGCTGGAGCCTTCGAGGCCTTCGCGACGGTCATGGCGGTCGCCGAGCAGTGCGTCCCGCCGACGATCAATTACCGCGACTTCGATCCCGAGTGCGACCTCTGGGTCGTGACCGAGGCGACGCCGCTGCGGATTCGGTACGCCCTCTCGAACAACATTGGCCTCGGCGGCCACAACGGGGCCGTCGTCTTCGCCCGCTACGACGGCGACTGAGGCCCGTGGCCCGCGGTCGGCCGAGGGCTCCGGCGCCGCGCGGGGCCGTGGCCGACGTCCCGGCGACCGGCTCGGCGGCGCTGCTATGATCGCCGCCGATGTGCGCTCTGACTCACCGAACCGTCGGGCCTGCCCCGGCCCGCCGCCATCGCTGACCCGTGCCACCCAGCCCTGACCCCGCCCGCCGAGCCGTCGTGACCGGCCTCGGGGCGGTCATGCCGATCGGGAACGACTTCCCGACCTACTGGCGAAACCTCGTCGCGGGTGTGAGCGGCGTCCGCCCGATCCGGAGCTTCGACACGACCGGCTTCGAGGTCCGGATCGCGGCCGAAGTCCTCGACTTTGACCCGACGGTCGCCATGGAGCCCCGCATGGCCCGCCGGATGAGCCGCTTCATCCACTTCGCCATGGCCGCCGGGCAGGAGGCCGTCGCCGACGCCGGGATCGACTTCGCCGCCAAGACGGAAGAAGAGCGCGACCGGGTCGCGGTCGTCGTCAACACCGGCGGTGGCGGGATCGAGCAGATCATCGATGGCACCCACGTCCACGACACGAAGGGCCCCCGCTTCGTCTCCGCCTTCGCCATCCCGGCCCTCTCGGGCTCGATGGCAGCCTGCATGCTCTCGATGAAGTACGGCCTCACCGGCCCCGTCATGACCCAGGTCGCCGCCTGCGCGACCTCGGTCATCTGCTTCGGCGACGCGCTCCGCCTCATCGCCTCGGGCGAATGCGACGTCGTCCTCGCCGGGGGCTCCGAGGCGCCGATCGTGCCGATGGGCGTCGCCGCCCTGGCGAACATGGGCGCCCTCTCGAAGCGGAACGAGGAGCCCGAGCGCGCCTCCCGGCCCTTCGACCGCGATCGCGACGGCTTCGTCCTCGGCGAGGGCGGTGGCGTCGTCGTCGTCGAATCCCTCGCCCACGCCCTCGAGCGCGGCGCTCACCCGATCGCCGAGATCATCGGCGCTGCCCTCACCGCCGACGCCTACCACATCAGCGCTCCCGAACCGTCGGGCCGCGGCGCCGCCCGGGCGATGACCCTCGCCATGGCGAACGCCGGGATCGCTCCCGACGAGGTCGACTACATCGTTGCCCACGGAACGTCGACGCCGTTGAACGACGTGACCGAAACTCGGGCCATCAAGGCGGCCTTTGGCGACCACGCCCGGCGGGTCGCCATCAGCTCGCCGAAGTCGATGGTCGGCCACCTCGTCGGGGCAGCGGGGATCGCCTCGGCCCTCGCCGCCCTCGGGGCGATCCGCGACCAAATCATCCCCCCGACGATCAACCTCGAGAACCCGGACCCCGAGTGCGACCTCGACTACGTCCCGAACGTCGCTCGTCGAGCGCGGGTCGAGACGGTCATGGTGAATGGCTTCGGCTTCGGCGGCCAGAACGCGGTCGCCATCTTCCGCCGTCTGGACGGGATCTAGCCGGGCGAGGAGCGACCCGGGCTACGACGCCCCGCCCGGCCGACCGGCCCGCAGGTGTCAGCCGGGTCGACGGGCCGCGACCTTCAGCCGACCCCGGCGATCTCGAGCCACATCCGAAGGGCGACGGCTCCGGTAAGCAGTCCGAGCCACGTCGCGAGCCACCGCGGCCTCGACCGGCGCGACACGAAGGCGCCGAAACGACCCCCGGGTAGGGCACCGGCGACGAGGCCAGCTGCCAACCACCAGTCGATCTGACCGCTGACTGCCTTTCCAACGAGGCCGGCTAGAGCGGCGGCGGCGACGACCCCGAGGGAAGTGGCGATGACGGTGCGGAGCGGCACCCGGGCGATGTGGACGAGGAGCGGCACGAGGACGAACGCACCACCGGCACCGACGATGCCGGCGAGGAGGCCAACGGTCCCGCCGATCGCCGCCGAGCGCCAGCGGTCGCCCCTCCGGCCACTCGGCGCCTCGGGAAGCCGCCCTCGAAACCCGAGCATGACGGCCGCCGCGACCACGGCGAGACTGGCGAAGATGGCGCGGAGGACACTCGGCTCGAGAGCCGCCGACAGGACGCCCCCGACGAACGACCCGGCGATCATCGGGCCGCCGACGGCCAGGAACAGTCCTCGATCGAGGTGCGAGCGATGACCTCCGAGGGCCGCGAGCGCCGCCGCCGCGACCTGGACGATGGTGATCCCGGCCACGGTGTGGATGCCGAGGGCCGGCAGGCCGAGGATCGGCGGCACGTAGAGCAGGAGCGGGATCATGACGATCGCTCCGCCGACCCCGACGAGACCGGCGACGAAGGCACCCCCGAAGCCGAGGGTGGCCAGGAGGCCGACGATCGGCGAGAGGGAGGCCGCCAGGACGACGGCGATGAGCCACGCCGCGACGACCGGCAGCCAGGCTTGGCCGAGCAGGCGGCCGCCATCGAAGCGACGGGATGCCGCCGATTCGACGAAATCCACGGACGCCACGGCGGCCCAGCCGCTCAGCCTCGGTCGACGCCCGACGAGAATCGGTACGCCTCGGGACTCGGTCGGAGCGGCCGCAGGAGCCACTCGGGACGCCGGAGCCCGTCCGGTCCAGGGGCCGGCCGGGCGAGAGCGAGCCAGCGTCGGTAGACAGCCCGCGAACGGGCCGTGTCGACGAAGATGTCGCCCTCTCGGTCGGACGCCTCGGCGGGTCGCACGACGACCTTCTGGTGCCAGGCGTGCTGACCCGACACGGGGTCCGGATGGACGGGGAAGATAAGGTTCTGATGGACACCGGCATCGCGCCACCACACCCGGGATGAGTCGGGGTCCTGCGAGGCGAACGGGCCGACGCCGGCGAGCCGCCGCATCAGGTACCGACCCGGCGCAACTTCACGGAGCTCCACATGGGCGCTCGCCCAGCGGTCGGTCCCGGCATCGGAGGAGAGGCGCCAGCGGCCCATGTGGTGGCTCATCGCGACGACGCCCGGCCGGATCCCCTCGGTCACCCAGGCCCGGTTCACGAGGTAACCGGACTCGGTCTCGACGCGAACGAGGTCGCCCGTCTCGATCCCCAGCCGGGCTGCGTCCGAGGGATGGATCCAGACCGGGTTGGCATGGGCGATCTCGGTCAGCCACTTCGCGTTCGCCGAGCGGGTGTGGATGAGTACGGGGAGTCGGAAGGTCGGAAGGAGGCAGAAGTCGTTCGGGCCGGTCATAAGCTCCCGGGCGACCTGGCTGGTGACGTACGTTGGGACGGCGAGCTCCGGCCAGCCCCAGTCGCGGAGGGTCGGTGAGTAGAACTCGAGGCGACCCGACGGGGTCGGGAAGCCCCGTCGGCCCTCGCCCTCAATGAGGACACCGAGTCGGATCCGGCCCTCCGGATCAGGCGGCAGGGCCGGCGTCGGGACGATGTTCAGGGGTGCCTCGGCCGGTCGGGGACCGTAGACGAGGCCGCTCGCCGGATCGACAACGACGCCGGGGGCGGTGAGGTCGATCGGGTCGTCGTAGCGGGCGTGGACATCCCGCTCGACCTCGAAGGCGCCAACCCGGCGCATGTACTCGAGGGGCGTCTGGCCCGCCTCGCGGGCCGCCTCCGGGAGGCCCGGCACCGAATGCTCGAAGATCCAGCCGTAGTAGTCGTCGACGGTCATCTTCTCGCCCGGTCGGTCGGGAGCCTCGAACCAGCGCCGGATGCCGAGCTGCCCGTCGGGGTCGATCCGCCACGAGAGCTCGATCCAGAACTCGTTCTCCTCCCAGACCTCGCCCGGGTTCGCCGCTCGGGTGTCAGGCAGGCTTCGCCCGTCGCGCTCGGCGGCGACGCGCCGGACGGGTTGTCGAAAGCCGATCCAGGACCCGGCGTGGGTTTCGTAGCTGTGGAGGTCGTGACGCTCGGACCCGAGCCCCATCGGCAGGACGTAGTCGGCGTACCAGGCCGTCTCGCTCCAGACCGGGGTCAAGGCGACGTGGAGGCCGATGCGTCCCTCGTCCCGAAGAGCCTCGATCCAGACCATCCCGTCCGGGTTCGTCCAGACGGGGTTGTAGACGCGGGTGAAGTAGACGTCGAGGGTACCGCGGCCATCGAGGAGGAAATGGGGAAGGAGGTAGCTCATCTCGAAGAAGGCGAGCGGGTACTCGAGCGGCCAGGTCAGCTCGTTCCACGTCTTCGGATGCGGTGGGACGTACGGCGGTCGAGGCACCCACTTGTTCCACGCGTTCGGGTTCGTCCCGCCGGGTGTCCCGACCGATCCGGTCAGCACGTTCAGGAAGAAGAGGCAGCGCGCGGTCTGCCAACCGCCCACGACGCCCGCCGACGAGGCCCGCCAGTTGTGGGCTGCCAGGGCGCTGCCGGCACCGGCGATGACCTCGGCGACCGCGGCGATGGCACCGGCCGAGACACCGCTCTCGGCAGCGGCATACTCGAAGGTGAAGCCGCCGTAGAGGTCGAGGAGGGCGGACTCGAACGCCTCGTAGTCCAGCGGAAGGTCCGGTCGCTCGGCCCGGAGGTACGTCTCCCAGTTCACCCACCGGCGCACGAAGGTCCGGTCGTAGCGCCCGCTTGCGATGAGCTCCCGAGCGATGGCGAGGAGGACGGCCGGTTCCGAGCCTGGCCAGACCGGCAGCCAATGGTCGGCCACCGAGGCGGTGTTGGAGAGTCGTGGGTCGAGGACGATGAGCTTGGCGCCCCGCCGTTTGCCCTCCACGATCCGCTGGGCGTGCGGGTTGAAGTAGTGGCCGCTTTCCAGATGGGCCGAGATGAGGAGAATGACCTTCGCTCGCTCGTAGTCCGGCGACGGGCGATCGAAGCCCATCCAGAAGGCATACCCCGCTCGACCGCCGGACGAGCAGACGTTCGTATGTGAATTGTGGCCGTCCACGCCCCAGGCGGCGAGAACCCGCTCGGTGAAACCGTCTTCACCCGGCCGACCGACGTGGTACATGACCTTGTTCGGCTCGCCGCGGACGATCGCGGCCCGGATGCGCCCGGCGATGTCGTCGAGGGCCTCGTCCCAACTACAGGGCGCCCAGCGGCCCTCCCCGCGACGCCCGACCCGCCGGAGCGGCTGGAGAATGCGCTCAGGGTCGTCGATCTGATTCTTCGTTGCGGGGCCCTTTGCGCAATTGCGGCCTCGGCTGCCTGGATGGAGCGGGTTGCCCTCGAACTTCCGGACGTCGCCGGTCTCGCGGTCGACGTAGGCGAGAAGACCGCACGCCGCTTCGCAGTTGAAGCAGGCCGTCGGGACGAGCCGGTAGCGGTGCTCGCGGCCGTCTCGTGGATCCGTCTCCCGCCAGTCGTCCCATGCCCGGGGATCCGGAAAGGCAGCCAGTCCCGGCTGCATGGCTCCGCCATCAGCGGGGTGGCGGCTCGTGGATGCCCGACCAGAGTCGGCGGTCGTCGACATCGGATCCTCCGTTAGCTGATCGGGACGGCCTGCCCGGCAGCGACGAAACCGTGTTCGTACCAGAGCAGGCCCAGGGCAGCGACGACGCCGATCGCGAGGAGGGCGCTCGGCTGGTCACCGAGGGCCAGACCGGCCACGACCGGGAGGAGGCCGCCACCGACGACGCCCCCGAGCCAGAAGGACCACCGGTAGGGTCCCCGGACGAGCAGATGCGCGGCGGCTCGGGCGTTCGGCGTCTGATGACTGGCCAGGATCTCGCCGAGCAGGAGGACGACGAAGTGGACGCCGCCGCCAACGACGATGGCCATGCGTCCGAACTCGAGGAGCGCCCCGGGCCCATCGAACGGGATGTCGACGACGAGGAGCGCGACCCCGCCGAGGAGGGCTGCCTCACCGAGAAGAGCGAGGCCCACGACCGGGCTCTGCCAGAGATCGCGGGCCTCGCACTGGCCGAGGAGAAAGGCCGTGTAGAGGGCAGCCCAGATCGCACCGAGGAAGGCGAGCCAACCGAGGGGCTCGAGGAGGGCTCGGTCGAGGCCGAAGGCCGCCCCGAGGAACCAGAGGCCCAGAAGGCCCGAGTAGCCGACGAGGATAAAGGCGCCGATGGCCAGCCAGCTCCGGGGTTGGGGCGCGAGGAGAATGCGCCAGAAGCGCTCGGGTCGGCCGAGATCGGCCACGAGGAGCAAGGCGGTGATGCCGATCCCGATCAGCGAGACGACGCCGGTCGCCAACTGTTCGGCCAGACTCCCGGTCGGGCCGCCGAGACCGGCGAGCATGAGGAGGGCAAAGGCTCCGCTGCCGATCCCCTTCGTCCAGAGGTACGTCGCGACGGCGGCCCCCCACGGCCGGGGATGGTGAACGTCGTAGGCGACCCGGGCGACGAGTCCGGAGCCCGGGGTCGTCGGCTCCGCTGACGTCGGCACCGGGCCCGCGGACAACGACACCGGCCCGGGAACCGCCGATGGCGCCACGGGCAGCGACTGGGCAGGCGGACGTCGGACGGCGTTCAGGCTCGGCGCGTCAGGGACAGTCGCCGGCGGTAGGACGGGAAGCTGCCGATGGCTGGAAGCGGGATCGACGTCCGGTGCCCGCCAGCGAGCCTGGGACCAGACCTCGTCGGCGATGGCACCGGACCGCCGGTCCGACCAGAGGTAGCGATCGGCGTGCGGCGCTGCCAGGGGATCGAGGACCGCCTCGCCCGCCCCGATGTAGAAGGTCTTGGGACGGGTTCCCTGTTCCGGGCGCCGAACGGTCGTGGGTCGGGTGGCGACGAGTCGACTGGCCCGACTCGTCGGATCATCGAGGTCCCCGAAGACGAGGGACTCGGTGGGGCAGACGACGACGCAGGCCGGCAAGAGGCCCCGGTCGACCCGATGGGAACAGAAGTTGCACTTCTCGGCGACGTGGTCTTCGGGATCAATGTAGATGGCGTCGTACGGGCAGGCCTGCAGACAGGCCTTGCAGGCGATGCATCGCCCCGTGTCGAAGTCCACCATTCCGTCGGGCCGCTGAAACATCGCCCCCGTCGGGCAGATCTCGACGCACGGCGGTTCAGCACAGTGGTTGCAGCGCAACACGGCCATCTGCCGTCGAGTGGTCGGGAAGGTGCCCGTCTCGACGTACTTCACCCAGGTCCGGTTGACACCGAGGGGGACGTCGTTCTCCGACTTGCAAGCGGTCGTGCAGGCGTGACAGCCAATGCAGCTCGTCTGATCGATGACCCAGGCGAAGGTCGTCACGCGTGCGCCCCGCCCGAGCCTGGGACGGCCGCGACCCCGGATGCCGATGCCCTGGATGGAACGGTCCGAGCCGCGGCGATCGCCGGTGCCCCGGCCGACCGGCCGAGGACGATCGAGACGAGGGCGACGGACTCGATGTCGTCGACGCTGCAACCCCGGGAGAGATCGTTCATTGGCCGGCTGAGGCCGAGGAGGATCGGCCCGATCGCCGTCGCCCCGCCAAGCCGCTCCGCAATCTTGTAGCCGAGGTTGCCGGCATCGAGGTTCGGGAAGACGAAGACGTTCGCTCGTCCTGCCACCGCGGATTGGGGGGCCTTTCGGGCCGCGACCGCCGGTACGAAGGCGGCGTCGAACTGGAGCTCGCCGTCGGCAGCAACTGCCGGCTGCGCGGTGCGGAACCGGGCTACGGCCTCCCTGACCACGTCGACGTTCGGGTGCTGGGCGCTCCCGAGCGTCGAGAACGACAGGAACGCAACCGCCGGCGCCTCCCCTGTCAGCCGCTCGTGGAGCATGGCGGCGTCCGCGGCGATCTCGGCAAGTTGGCTCGCCGACGGCGTCGGAACGACGGCACAATCGCTGAAGGTCACGGGACGCCCGTCGGGCAGGAGCATGACGAAGGCACCCGAGACCGTCGATCGACCTTCGGCCCGTCCGAGAATCCTGATCGCGGCCCGGACGACGGCGGCCGATTCGGTGGCCGCGCCCGCCACGGCAGCCTCTGCGGCGCCGGCCCGGACCATGGCTGCGGCGAGGATGACGGGATCGCGACGCAGCCGGGCGACCGTCTCGGCATCGACCCGCCGGTCGGCGAGGGCCGTCTCGATGATGGAGTAGAGGCCGACGTCAGCCGCGAGGTCGTCGATCCGCTCGACGACGAGCCGGCCGCGGTAGCGGTCGCGAAGCCGGGCATCGACACGGTCGTCGTCCGGAACGATGAGGTGGACCGCTCCGAGTCCGCGGTCGAGGAGTCGTCGCGCTGCTTCGACGACCCGCGGATCGTGGCCCTCGGCGAGGACGACGCGCCCGTCACGGGCGATCGCCTCCCAGCGACGAAGGAGCGCGGCGTGGGGACTCGTCGCCTCGATCATCGCTCGGCAGCTCGGTCGCCGTCAGCTCACGACGGCGGCATCGGCGAGCGCCAGGGCGCGGTCGAGGAGCCTCAGACCCTCGTCGAGGAGCGCCCGCTCGATCGACAGCGGCGGCGCGAGGATGATCGTGCTGCCCTGGCCCGGCATGATGTAGAGGCCTTCCGACCAGCACCGCGCCAGCACGGCCTCCTTCGGCGATGGCCCCGTGCCCGGTCGCTCGGGGGCGACCATCGGCTCCTTCGTCTGCCGGTTCCGGACGAGCTCGAGGCCGACGAAGAGGCCCTTGCCGCGCACGTGCCCGACGGACGGATGGCGCTCCATGAGGGCTCGAGCCCCGTCGAGGAGGACCTCCCCGAGTTCGGCCGAGCGAGCGATCAGCCCGTCGGCTTCGTAGACATCGATGGCGGCCACAGCGGCCGCGCAGCCGAGGGCGTGGCCTGAGTAGGTATGGCCATGGACGAACGGGCGGCCCTCCCAGGCCGAGGCGAGCGACTCGCGGACGACCGTCGCGGCGAGGGGGACGTAGCCGCCGGTCAAGCCCTTCGCCGTCGTCAGGATGTCCGGGACGACGCCCCAGTGGTCGACCGCGAACCAGCGGCCGGTTCGACCCCACCCGGTCATGACCTCGTCGGCGACGAGGAGGATTCCCCATCGGTCGCAGAGCGCCCGGAGCCCCTCGAGATACCCGTCGGCAGGGACGACGACTCCGTTCGCCCCGACGATCGGCTCGACGAAGATCGCCGCCACCCGGGCCGGCCCGTGGGCGAGGACGACAGCCTCAAGGGCAGCGACGCAATGCTCGGCGCAGTCCTCGCAGACACCCGCGGGTGGCGCGAAGGGGCATCGGTATGGATCGCAGCCCGGGGCGTAGATGACGCCAGGCACCCCCGGCTCGAAGGGCCAGCTCCTCGGGTCCCGAGAGAGGGTCATTGCCCCCATCGTGCTGCCGTGATAGGAGCGGTACCGCGACAGGAGGAGGGGCCGCCCTGTGAGATCTCGCGCCATCTTCATCGCCGCCTCGTTCGCCTCGGCTCCCGAGGTCGAGAAGAAGGTCCGATTGAGGTCTCCAGGAGTGACGGCGGCGATCCGGGCTGCCGCCAAGGCCCGAGCCTCCGTGACGAAGCTCGAGGCCATGACCGGGAGCTCCGCCGCCTGCCGGGCAATCGCCTCGACGACGCGCCGCTCGCCATGCCCGAAGTTGGCGAAGACGAACTGGCTCGTGAAGTCGAGGTACTGGCGGCCCTCGGCGTCCCAGAAGAACGCCCCCTCCGCCCGCACGATCGACGCCCCGCGCGGCGCGCCCTGGCGCTTCCAGGGCACGATGACGTGGGCCTGGTCGAGCTCCGCCACAGGGCTGGCGGCGGCCACCGTCTCGGTCATCGCACCATCCTCGATCCCGAGCGTTCCGGTCGAGCAGGCAGAGCCGGTCAGCCGACGAGGTCGGCGTACTTCGGCAAGAGCCGGACCGGCTTTCGGAGGGCGTCACGCCGGAAGGGCTCGCCGAGTTCGGCCGAGTCGACGACGAGGTCGATGACAGCCGGGCGCTCCGCGGCGATGGCGGTCCGCACGGCGTCGACGATGTCGGCCTCGCGCTCCACCCGGTAGCCATCAGCGCCCATGGCTCGGGCCACGGCGGCGAAGTCCGGGTTCCGGAGGTTCGTCCCGACGAACCGATTGCCGTAGTAGTCGATCTGGTTCTTCTTCTCGGCACCCCACTGGGCGTTGTCCCAGACGATGGCGACGACCGGGATGTCCTCCCGGACGGCCGTCATGACCTCGGCCAGGCTCATCCCCCAGGCACCGTCGCCGACGAAGGCGACGACGGGCCGCTCGGGACGCCCGAGCTTCGCGCCAAGCGCGGTCGGGTAGCTGTAGCCGCAGTTGCCGAACATCATGGCGGCCAGGAACTGACGCGGCCCGGCGGGGCGGATGTAGCTGTTGGCGACCGAACTGATGTTGCCGATGTCGGTCGTCACGATGGCGTCGTCGGGCAGCGCCTCGGTCACGAGCTTGAGGCCCCGCCGCGGGCTGATCGGCTCGCCCGTCCGCGAGCTCAGCTGCTCGAGTTCGGCGTCCCAGGCGGCTTTCTCGGCGGCGATCTCGGCGAGGCGAGCCGCATCCGGGGTCCGGGCGGGCAGTCGGTCGGTGAGACGATTCAGGAGCGCTTCGGCGAACTCGCGGGCGTCGGCGACGATGCCGAGGGAGATCCGCTTCGTGAGCCCGATCACCCGGTGATCGACGTCGACCTGGATGATCTCGGCCTCCCGGGGCCAGTAGTCGAAGCCGTACTGGGGCAGGGTCCCGAAGGGCCCGAGCCGCGTCCCCAGGGCGAGCACGACATCGGCCCGGCTGATGAGCCGCATCGCTGCCTTAGAGCCCATGTACCCGAGGGGACCGACGCCGAGGGGGTGCCAGTAGGGGAAGGCGTCGTTGTGGAGGTAGGTCGTCGCGACCGGTGCCGTCAGAAGCTCGGCGAGACGTCGCACGGCATCGCCCGCCTCGGCCCGGATGACGCCGCCCCCGGCAACGATGACCGGGTACCGTGCGCCGGCGAGGCGCTCGGCCGCCGCCTCGAGCGCTGCGGCCGGCCCCGGGCCGTGCCGGACGGTCGGTGCCGAGTAGATCTCCGTTTCGAGCTCGCCGTAGAAGTAGTCGCGGGGAATGTCGACCTGAACCGGCCCGTTCTCGGTTCGAGCGATGTAGAACGCGCGGCGAAGCAGCTCCGCCATCCGCTCCGGTCGGTTGACCTGAACCTGCCACTTCGTGATCTTCGAGAAGATCGGCAGCTGCTCCGTCTCCTGGAAGCCTCCGAGCCCCACCCCCATCGATCCCACCGACGGGGTGACGACGACCATCGGCGTGTGGGCCCAGTACGCGGCGGCCACGGCGGTCACGAAGTTCGTGATCCCGGGGCCGTTCTGGCCGATGCAGACCGTTGGTTGCCCCGTCACCCGACCGTACCCGTCAGCCATGTGGGCAGCGTTCTGTTCGTGGGCCACGGAGACGAAGCGAATCCCGGCCCGGGGAAAGAGGTCGAGCGCGTCCATGTAGGCCGAGCCCACGATTCCAGGAACGACCCGTACCCCCTCCGCAACGAGGGTCTCGACGAACGCCTCGCTGGTCGTCATCCGGATCGGCCCGCTGCCCTCACGCTGCTCGGTGGTGGCTTCAAGGAGGGTCATTGCCCAGTCCTCCATGTTGGCAAAATGCCAACTGCAGTGTCGTGTTGACAACGCTAACGGTACTCACCTCTCTCGCCCCTGTCAAGAGCGGGGCTGGCCGCGGCCCCTCGGAGACACTCGAGGCCTCGCCCTCGGGCGACGGCCGTGGTGCGGCGGAAACCCAGGAGCGGCGGAGCCCAGAACTAGGGCACGCGGTCGAGTGGGAAGATGCGGAGGTGTTCGGGATCGACCCGAACGCGAAGGATCGAGCCCGGCTCGTGCTCGAGGGCCTGCCGGGACGGCAGATCGGCGTGGAGGCGAGCCACCGAGCCGTTCGTCTCCAGGGCCAGATGGAGCCGGGTCTGTGCCCCGAGGAAGATCTTGACCTCCAGGCGAGCCGGCTGGCCGGGGCCGTTCGTTGTCACCGTCACGTCCTCGGGCCGGAAGAAGACAACGGCTCGCTCACCGGCGCCCGGCGGCGCTGCGACCGCGAAGGCCTCACCGAGCCGGATCCAACCGTCGACCACAGGCAACTCGAGCGCGTTGCGGCTGCCGACGAAGGTCGCCGAAAACGGCGTCTCGGGCGTTTCGTAGAGATCGTGCGGTCGAGCGATCTGCTCGATGCGGCCGTGGTTCATGACCGCCACCCGATCGGCGACGGCCATAGCCTCGCTCTGGTCGTGGGTGACGTACAGGGCGGTCGTACGAACCGCCTGCTGAATCCGCCGGATCTCGTCGCGGAGTCGGGTGCGGACGAGGGCGTCGAGAGCCGACAGCGGCTCGTCGAGGAGGAGCACCTCGGGGCGAGGGGCCAGGGCTCGGGCGAGGGCCGCCCGCTGGGCCTGGCCTCCGCTGATCTGGTTCGGGTAGCGGTCGGCCTGGGCGGTCAAATGGACGAGGGCCAGCAGCTCGTCGACCCGTGAGCGGATCTCGGCCGGCGGTCGCCGACGGACCTCGAGGGGAAAGGCAATGTTCTGGCGGACGGTCAAGTTCGGAAAGAGGGCGTAGCTCTGGAAGACCATTCCGATCGGCCGGTTCCGAGGTGGGACCGCCGTAACGTCCCGCCCGCCGATGAGGATCTGACCCGCATCAGGCTGCTCCAGACCGGCCACGCTCCGGAGCAAGGTCGTCTTGCCGCAGCCCGACGGTCCGAGCAGGCAGACCATCTCGCCAGGCGCGACGTCGAGCGACACACCATCGAGAGCGACGACGTGACCGAAGCGCTTGGTGATCTTCTGGAGGCTGACTCCGCTCATTCCGACCTCGGCTCGGCGGTGGGTGCCGTGGGAACGATGTGGGTGATCCGACCGCGGTTCATAAAGGACACGAGGCTGGACAGCGCGAACAGGATGGCGAAGGTCGCGAAACTACTCGCTGCGAGCTGGGCGAAGCGCGGCGTCGCCGAATAGAGCGCGTCGGCTTGCCACAGGGGCACCGTCTCGAAGTTTCCGCCCACGAGGACCTGGACGGCGGCGAACTCCCCGAAGCTCGTCGCGAAGACGAGGATGGAACCGGTCACCAGCCCGGGCCGAATGTTCGGGAGAATGATGCGCCGGATGATGGTGAGGATGGAGGCTCCGCACGTCTCGGCCGCTTCCGAGAGCCGCTCGATCCCAGCCGCGGCCATCGCCCCGTCGACGGCCCAGTACATGAAGGGGAAGAGGATGGCGGCGTGGACGAGGGCGAGCAGGGCCGGGGTATTGACGAACTGAGCCGTAGCCGTGGTTGCACCGTACAACCCCAGGATGCCGAAGGCGATCACGACGTACGGTAGGGCAAAGGGGATCGCCGCCGCGACCTCGACGATCGTCCGAATCCGCGGGTTCCGCACCCGCGCCCAGTAGGCAGCCGGCACGACGAGGACGATGTCGAGGACGACTGCAGCCGCCGCCAAGATGAAAGAACGCCCGAAGGCCGCCACGAGCCTCGGATCGCCGAAGGCACCTTCCCAGTGGGCGAGGGTGTAGCCATCGGGCAGGATCGTCGTCGTCCAGCGGCTGGCGAGGGAGAACAGGAGCAGGGCGACGATCGGAATGACGAAGTAGGCGAGGAGGCTCGTGTAGAAACACAACCGAAGGAACCGGCCCGCAAGCGCCATGGCACTAGAACCAGCGGAGGGCTCGCCGCAGGAGCCCGCGATAGGTGAAGAGGGCCACGACGGCAATGGCCATCAAGACGACCGCCAGGACGTGACCGCGCCACGGCGTGAAGACGTCGCCTTGGATGATCCGGCCGATCCGGAGAGTGATCAGGGGGAACCGCTCCGCCCCGCCGGTGCCGGCGAGGGCGTAGGCGAGGGCATAGATCCCGATCGACCAGGTAAAGATCAACAGCCAACCCGCCGCGATGAAGGGCGTCAGGATCGGCAGGCCGACTCGACGCCAGAAGGTCCAGCGCGTCGCCGCTGCCACCTGGGCGGCCTCCCACCAGTCGTCGCGGAGGACGCCCATGGCCGGCAGGGTCAGCAGCACGTACAGAGGAACGTTCGTGTACAGGTAGCCGAGCAACAAACCCTCGAACGACGTGGTGTCCGGTGGCTGCCACGCGATGCCGAGACCGTGCAACACGAGGGTCACCATGCCGAAGGTTCCGAAGGCGGCCAGGAAGCCAAAGCCGAGGGCGATGCCCCCGATGTTGGCGGCCACGTTGAGCAAACTCAGCCAGGCGGCCCGGCCGACGGGCAGCATCCGACTGATGAGCCAGGCGAGCGGCGCTCCGACGATGGTCGAGATCGTCGCCGACCAGCCCGCCAGGACCAGGGTGTTGACGATCGCCTGCTGATCCCGACGACCACTCAAGACGTCGATCCAGTTCGCCAGGGTGAGCTGCCCGTCGCGGGTAACGCTCGACAGGACGAGGCCGACGATCGGCGCCACGATGAGCACCACCAGGACGGCGATGAGAGGAACGGCAGGCAGCCAGTCGTGGAGAAGCTGCCGGAGGCGAGCGGGTCGGGCCGCCCGGACCGTCGTTGCCGTCGTCAGCCCGACCCGCGCCATCTCACGCACGCTCCTCGACGAACACCCTATGGGGCGAGGACCTGCTCCTCCCAGATCTTACCGATCTCGGACGGCTGGACTTGCGTGAAGTCGATCTGCTTCACGTTCGCGTACTGCTCGTCCGGCAGCCAATTCGCCCGGGCATCAGCCGGCACGTCGACTTTGCCGAGAACGTAGAGGATCGGTCGTGCTCCGAACTTGGCGAAGATCGTCTGCGCCTTGTCGGAGAGGAGATACTCCATGTAGAGCTTGGCGAGGTCCATCTGCTTGGTGTTGTACTTGTTCACCATCATTCCCGACGGAGCATAGATGGATCCCGAGGAGGGGATGAAGACCTCGACGTTGATTCCCTTGTCCCGAAGGGCCTTGGCGTTGGCGATGTTGTTGAAGTCGTACTTGATTTGGATCGGAATCTCGCCCTTCTCCGCCAGCTCGGCGTTGCCCGCTTGGCCGGCAAGATTCAGAGCGATCTTCTTCGCCAGGGCGATGCCGGAGTCGAAGTTGCCCCACGAACCGCCGGTCGTGACGACGAGCGCCATGAAGAAGGCGTCACCCTCGCCGGCCTTACCCGGCGGTCGGACCCCGATGAGGCCCTTGTATTCGGGCTTGGCGAGGTCGGCCCAGTCGCGGGGCGGCGTCAGACCGTTCGCCTGGAGGGCGTCAACGTTGACGAGGATCGAGGGTACCCCGACGAAGGTCGCGATCCAACCACCCTCGCCCGGTTTGGCCTTCAGCTCAGCCGGCAGCTTCTCGGCACTCGGCGGCAGGTACGGTGGGACGACGCCCTTCGCCGAGGCGATGGGGCCGTAGGCGAGGCCGATGTCCGAGAAGACCGCGACCGGGTTGTTCTTCTCGGCGTCATAGCGCTGGATCTCCTCCGCCGATGTCATATCGGTGTCGACGTGGTTGCAGCCCTTGATCTGATAGTCGGCGCAGAAGGTCTTGATCTGCTCGCCGTAATTGGCCCAGTCGTCGGGCATCCCGTAGGTGGTGATCGTCTCACCTTGCGTCTTGGCTCGCTCGGCGTCGGGCGGCGCCGTCCAGTCACCGCCTCCCGAGCCACCGCCGCAGCCGACGAGTAGGATGACGAGGCCGGCTGATCCCAGGCTGTGGATGATCCGCTTTCTGTCCACCGCACCCTCCTCTTCTTCCACTCCTGCTGAATTGCCTTGCAGGCAACCTGCGTGGCATCATGGCAACGCCGGGGCCATTATGGCCGCGCCGCGGTATCTGTCAAGCCCGAGGTGCGTCGGCCACGGGCTGCGCGCGCCGACCGGGTCGACAGCCATGGGGCATTATTTCTGCGCACTGCACAGCAGCAGACGGCGTATGAATGCGAAGGAGGCAAATGGGCCGCGACGGAGGCGTGGCGATCGAGGACCGTGAGGCGCAGCGCTACACGGGAGCGCTCGTCAAGGTCGATCGGATCCTCGGTCTCCTCGAACGAGAGGGTCCGCTGACGGCATCCGACATCGCTACGCATCTGGCGATCGATCGAAGTACCGCCTATCGGCTAGCGCAGGCCCTTTGGCGAATGGGATGGCTCCAGTACGATCCTCGGACCAAGCGCTATCGGCTCGGCATGCGACTCTGGGAGCTCGGTGCCCGAGCGATTGCCGATCTCGATGTCCGCCAGATCGCCCGTCCCTACATGCGCGAGGTCGTCGAGCGAACCGGCGAGAGCTGCGATCTGGCGGTCCTCGATGGAAGCGACATCGTCTACATCGAAGTCATCGAGGGCACTCGGGAAGTCCGGGCGGCAACGCAACTCGGGGAGCGGGTTCCCGCCCATGCCGTCGCAATGGGCAAAGCTCTCATGGCCGACCTCTCCCATGAGGAGCGGGCTCGGATACTGCCGGCCGCGCTCCGGCGCTTCACGCCCCTCACGGCGGGCACTCTCGAGGAGTTCAACGCCCGCGCTGATGCTGTGCGTCGGTTTGGGTACGCCGTGAACCTCGGGGAGCACAACCCTGAAGCAGGAGGAATGGCTGTCCCGATCCGGGACGGGAGCGGACGCACGGTGGCTGCCATCGGCATCAACGTTCCCGCCGCCCGGATGACGGACGATAATATCGCTCGGTTGGCCCCCATCCTTCTCGAGGCTGCGGCAGCGATCTCTCGCGAACTCGGCCACCGGACGCGTTGACCGGGACTCAATTCACGATGCTGATATCGTCGCAGTCGCCTCCGCAACAAGGTTGAGGCGATCGGGCTCGATGCACCCGGCGAGCCGCGCGGCTGCGGACCCCGCCACCGGCGCTGGACTTATCAGCTCCGCGGCACCGGCCGCATCGGGTAGACCCCGACGATGACCGGGCTTTCGGGATCGAGGAGGAGCTCGACGCCGACCTCCCCGGACCGGATGAGCTCGCGGAGCATCTCCGCCTCCCGGTGCGGCAGGCCCACAAAGAGGCCTCGGCCATCGACGTCGATCCGGGCGACCTCGTCCTCGGCCCCGTCGATGGCAAAGCGGCGACGGAGCTCGTGGAGGGGGACGTAGGGTCGGCTCTTGATGAAGCGGCGAAGCTGCGACGGGCTGCACGACGGCGAACGGCCCCCGCGAGGTCGAGGCTGGTCGACGTTCATCGCGTCGGCGTCCGCCTCCAGGCGCGTCTCGCCGGCCGCGGCCGCCCCGCCGCTCTGTGCCGGCGCTGAGCCGCCCTCCTTCGACGGCCGACTCCCCGTCGCGCCACCAGGCGAGACCGCCACGAGCGACCCACCGCCCGCCCGGGAGGCGCGCCCGTCGCCGGAGCCATCGTTGTGCGGACCCGTCCCGCTGGCGGCCGGCTCCTGGCGGCGCGTCCGCACCGTTTCGTGGACCGGCGAGACACCGGCCGCCGAGACACCGGCCGCCGAGACACCGGCCGCCGAGACACCGGCCGCCGAGACACCGGCCGGCGAGTCCCCGACCGGCGAGGCACCGCGTGGATCGGCCTCCCCGGCGACGGGCTCGCGGCGCTCGGGACGGACCGCCCCCGACCAGCCGGCAGACCGTCCGCCTTCGGTCGGGCCGAGGACGGGTGCTCCGTCGGCCAGCGCGAAAGGCCGGGCCGCCGGCCGCGGACCGCTGGGACGCCGGCCGCGACCGCGTCCGCGTCGGCCCATCAGCGAGAGCGGCGATCCGCCCGGGGTCCGATCCGGGTCGGCTGAGCGACGCCGAGGCGTCGCGAGGAGGAATCGATCATCGAACCAGGCCAGTGGGCTTACGCGTGCCCCTCGTGGGCCCGCCTCAGGCCGATCATAGCGCAGGTGGCGAGTCGACCCCGCCGGGGCACCTCGGCAGGCCTCCGCCGCCGGGCCCACGGCCTCGCGCCCCGACCCGGGCCCCAACCTGGGCCTCAACCCGGAACGACGAGGAGCTCCCGTGGCACGCCGTTGAGGACGATCGGTCCCTCCTCGCCGCAGACGACGATGTCCTCGATCCGGACCCCGTAGCGGCCCTCGAGGTAGATGCCGGGCTCGACGCTGAAGACCATGCCGGTCTCGATTGGTTCCGGGTTGCCGGCAACGAGGTACGGGTCTTCGTGGCCCTCGAGCCCGATCCCGTGGCCCGTCCGGTGGATGAAGGCAGCCCCGTAGCCGGCGGCCTCGATGACCGAGCGGGCGACGGCGTCGAGGGCCTCAGCCGGGACCCCCGGGCGCACCGCCGCGACCGCCGCCGCCTGGGCTTCCTGGACGGCCCGGTAGATGGCTCGGAACGTCTCGTCCGGCCCTCGTCCCGGATCGCCCCCCGTTACCCAGATCGTGCGGGTGATGTCGGACCCGTAGCCACCGAGGGTGCCGCCGATGTCGAGGACGACGGGGTCCCCCGGGCCGATCCGCCGCTCGCTCGCCTCGTGATGGGGCGAGGCGGAGTTCGGGCCGGAGCCGACGATGGCGAACTCGGCCGTCTCGTGGCCCTCGGCGACGAGGCGCTCCCGGACCTCCCGGGCGACGTCGGCCTCGGTTCGGCCGACGAGTCGGCCGCGGGCGACCGCGTCCACGACCCGGTCGGCAGCGGCCGCTGCCGCGGCGAGGAGGCGGAGCTCGTCCGGGTCCTTCCGCATCCGGAGTCGGCGGAGGACGATCGATGCCGGGCTGAACTCGGCCGCCGGGAGGACGGCTTCGAGGCGGAGGAGGTGGAGGGCCCACAGACGGTCGGAGACGGCGAGTCGCGGGGTCCTGCCGAGCTGCCGGCCGACCCGACCAGCGACGATCGCGTATGGATCGTCGGTCTCGTCCCAGGCGACGATCGGGACCTCGACCCGGAGACCCGCCTCCGCTGCCGGTCGTTCGAGACGCGGCACGACGAGGGTCGGCTCACCGTCCGCCGGGAGGACGAGGAGGGTGAGGCGCTCGAGGGGGAGCGTCTCGTATCCGGTTAGGTAGCGGAGGTCGGGCCCCGAGCCGACGAGGACGGCATCGAAGCCAGCCTCGACGGCCGCCGCAGCCGCTCGCTCCAGGCGCTCGCGGTAGCGGGCCGGGGGGATCGAGGGAGAGCCCGAGCGAGCAGACTCGCCTCCCGCCGTCGCTCCGGACGGACCGTTGGGTGCGCTCATCGGGCCGCGGCGTCGTCCGGGTCGGGGATCGTGGCGGGTCTTCGCCCCGCCCGCTCGGCTTCTGGCCGCCCGGCGAGCCAGGCGGCGACGACGTCAGCGCCTCGCTCGTGGAGGAGGCGATAGGCAACGACGCGCTCGGCGCCGCTCGCTCGGGCCCGGCGATGGAGGTCGAGGTCGTCGTGCTGGGCGACGGCGAGAACCCGCCGGCCGGCGGACGCGGCGGCACCGACGGCGCCGAGACCGTCGTAGGCACGGGCCGTGAGGTCGACGATCGCCGCCGTGGCCATCGGGAGGGCGCGCTGGAGGCCGTCGAGGTCGCGGGCCATGACGGCCTCGGCACCAGCCGCCCGGACGACCCGGGCGAGCCGCTCGGCCCAGATGAGGTCGTCGGCGACGACGACGATCCGGGGAGGAGGCATGCTCGCCCTCGCCCCGGAGTCAGGCAGCGAAGGAAAGGACCCGGCGGAAGACGTCCTTCGCCGCGACGACGCCGACCGGTCGCCCATCGGCGACGACGGGGATGTGTCGGAAGCCACCGACGGCCATCTTGTGGATGGCGAGGGCGAGCGGGTCGTCGGGGCGGAGGGTCACCGGATCGCGGGTCATGAAGTCACGGACATCGAAGGCCCCGAGCTGGCGGCCGGCCGCTTTCAGGACCGCGTCCCGCTCGGTGAAGATGCCGACGAGCTGACCCTCGTGAACGACGAGGAGACAGTCGGTCCCGCTCGCCTTCATCCTCTCGATGGCGACCTCGAGCGGTGTGTCGACCTCGACGACGACGGGCTCGGCGAGGCCGATGGCATCGAGCCGATCGCCGAGGAGCCGATCCTGGATCGACACGGGCTCCGGAGTATCGACCCCCCAAAGGGAGGCCCCGCAGTTGGCGCAGACGTCCTCGCCAGGCAGGTTCTCGGTGCCGCAGGCCGGGCAGCGCATCCCTCTCACCCCACCGTCCAGGTGTCGCCAGCGCTGAAGAGGGCGGCCAGATCGCCCTCGCCCGAGCGGGCGATCGCCTCGTCGATCTGGGCCTGGAGGAGGGCATCGTGGGTCGGCCGCTCGACGGCCCGGAAGACACCGACGGGGACCGGGTAGTCCGGCCACCACATCCGCGACAGCATGAGGGCGAGGTATGGATCCTCGGCCCGTTCGTCGTGGACGAGGAGGTCCGCCTCGGTAACGCCGTCCTCACCGATCGTCACGACCTCCGGATGGAGGCCCCGGAGGCGGATCCCCTTGTTCCGCTCGCGACCAAAGATCATCGGCTTGCCGTGCTCGAGGACGAGCATCCGGTCGTCGCGGACATCGCGGTCGGTGAACTCCCGGAAGGCTCCGTCGTTGAAGATGTTGCAGTTCTGGAGGACTTCGACGAAGGCCGACCCCCGGTGCCGGCCGGCTCGCTCGAGGGTCGCCTGGAGGTGCTCGGTGTGGGTGTCGACGGAGCGGGCGACGAACGTCGCCTCGGCGGCGAGGGCAACGGTGAGGGGCTGGATCGGCCGGTCGATCGTCCCGAAGGGCGACGATTTCGTCCGCTTTCCGAACTCGGAGGTCGGGCTCGCCTGGCCCTTCGTCAGGCCGTAGATCCGGTTGTTGTGCATGACGACCTTGATGTCGACGTTCCGCCGCATCGAGTGGAGGATGTGGTTGCCGCCGATGGAGAGGGCGTCGCCGTCCCCGGTCACGACCCAGACCATGAGGTCGGGGCGGACGGCCTTGAGACCGGTCGCAATCGCCGGGGCCCGACCGTGGATGCCGTGGAAGCCGTACGTGTTCATGTAGTACGGGAAGCGGCCCGAGCAGCCGATCCCGCTGATGAAGACGATCTTCTCCCGCGGGACGCCGAAGTCGGGCATGACCTTCTGGGCCTGGGCGAGGATCGAGTAGTCGCCGCAGCCCGGGCACCAGCGGACCTCCTGGTCGGAGACGAAGTCCTTCCGGGTGAGCGTCGGACGAGGGGCGGGGGTGGTCGGTTCGATCGGCGTCGCTTCGGTCGTCATCGTCGGTCGTCCTCCCGTTAGCGGCGGGATGGCCGGGCCTGGCCGAGGAGCTCGAGCGCCCGGGCCTCGATTTCGGCGATCTTGAAGGGCTTGCCGCGGACGAGGTTGAAGCCCTCGGCATCGACGAGGAAGTGGGCCCGCAAGAGGAGGCGAAGCTGGCCGAGGTTGACCTCGGGCACCAGGACGCGGCGGTAGCTCCGGAGGACATCCCCGGTGTTCCGCGGGAACGGGTTGAGGTGACGGAGGTGGGCGTGGGCAACCCGCTGGCCGGCGGCGAGGAGGCGGTCGACGGCGGTCCGGATGGCACCGTAGGTCGAGCCCCAGCCGACGATGAGGAGATCGCCCTCGGGCGGCCCGTGGACCTGGAGATCGGGGATGTCGTTCGCGATCCGGGCGACCTTCTCGGCCCGGAGAAGGGTCATCCGATGGTGGTTCTCGGGGTCGTAGCTGACGGTCCCCACGACGTCTGCCTTCTCCAGGCCGCCGATCCGGTGCTCGAGCCCCGGCGTCCCCGGGATCGCCCACGGACGGGCGAGGGTCTCGGGATTCCGGGCGTATGGGGCGAAGCTCTTCGGGTCGGTGTGGTTCGGCCGGCCGATGGTCGGCAGGTCGGCGAGGTCCGGGATCCGCCACGGCTCGGCCCCCGTCGCCAGGAAGGCGTCGGACAGATAGACGACGGGGGTCATGTACTTGAGGGCGATCCGTACCGCTTCGATGGCGTAATCGAAGCACTCGGCGGGCGTCGCCGGGGCGACGACCGGCATCGGCGACTCGGCGTTCCGGCCGAAGAGGGCGAAGAGGAGATCCGACTGCTCGGTCTTCGTCGGCATCCCCGTCGACGGTCCAGCCCGCTGGACATCGATGACGACGACGGGGAGCTCGGTCATGACGGCGAGGTTGAGGGCCTCGCTTTTCAAGGCCATTCCCGGGCCCGAGGTCCCGGTCAGCCCGAGGGCCCCACCATAGGCGGCGCCGATGGCCGCGCTCATCGCCGCGATCTCGTCTTCGGCCTGGAAGGTCCGGACCCCGAACCGCTTGTACGTCGAGAGCTCGTGGAGGATGTCCGAGGCCGGCGTGATCGGGTACGAGGCGTAGAACAGATCGCGCCGGGCGAGCTTCGCCGCCGTCAGGAAGCCGAGGGCGGTCGCCTCGTTGCCGGTGATGTTCCGGTAGCGGCCGGGGGCGAGGCGGGCCGGTGGGACGTGGTACCGGGTGTGGAAGAGCTCGGCCGTTTCGCCGAAGTTGTAGCCCGCCCGCAGGGCCCGCTTGTTCGCCTCGGCGATCTCGGGCCGGTGGCCGAACTTGCGGTCGATCCACTGGAGGGTCAGCTCCAAGCTCCGGTCGTAGAGCCAGAACATGAGGCCGAGGGCGAAGAAGTTCTTCGTCAGATCGACCTGCTTTGCGGAGAGGCCGAGACCCTCGACGGCCCGAGCGTTCATCGAGCTGATCGGGACTTCGAAGACGCGGTAGGCCTTCAGCGAGCCGTCGGTGAGGGGGTTGCTCGTGTAGGCGGCCTTCGCCAAATTCTGGGGCGTGAAGGCGTCCGAGTTGACGATGATGGCCGCCCCGGGAGGAAGATCGGGGAGATTCGTCTTTAGAGCAGCCGGGTTCATCGCCACGAGGACATCGGGTTCGTCGCCGGGGGTGTAGATGTCGGAGGCGGCGAAGCTGATCTGGAAGCCGGACACCCCGGGCAGGGAACCCGCCGGGGCGCGGATCTCGGCCGGGAAGTCGGGATAGGTGCTCAGGTCGTTGCCGAAGACGGCAGTCGTCCGGGTGAACTGCATCCCAGCGAGCTGCATGCCGTCACCGGAGTCACCGGCGAAGCGGATCGTGACCCGCTCGAGCTCGTGGGCGGGCACCGGGCGGCCCTTCGTGTCGGTCACGCGCCCTCCGATTCGTCCATCGTCTGGTGCGGCCGCGGCGGGAGATTGAGGAGCATCTCCGGGAACGACTCGGCGAGGTAGCGGAGGATGTCCTGGGGCCGGACGATGCCGACGACGCGTCGCTCGTCGTCGACGATCGGGATGTTCCGGTAGCGACCGGTCTGCATGAGCGCCATCGCGTCGCGAACGGTGTCCGTGAGGCGGAGCGTGTGCGGTTCGGTCGTCAGGAGCGTCTCGACCGGGGCCGAGAGGTCGGCCCCGGTGCCGATGAGGCGGCCGAAGATGTCGCGCTCGGTGAGGACGCCGACGAGGCGGCCGGACTCGTCGGCGACGAGGACCGAATCACCGACCCCGGAGCGGCGGATGAGTCGGAGGCACTCGGCGAGGCTCGTTCCCGGGGGGACCGTCAGCGGCTCGCGCCGGCTCACGAGCATGAGCTCAGCGTCGAGGAGCGACGGGATCCGTTCGAGGACGGGCTGCTCGGTCGCCTCGTCGAGGCGGGAAGGTGATCGGCTCATCGCTGCAAGTGTACGCGCGGGGCCGGAATCGGGCAGCCGCATGCGGCTGCCGACTCGTCTCGGACCCGACCGACTCAGACCTCGATGCGGCGACTCGACACGGACCTCGCCGAGGCCCGATCATGGTCACCGTGTTCGTCCTCTATGCCGTCGCCGCCGGCCTCCTCGTCGGCCGCCTCCTCGGCGGCCGTCTGAAAAACCTCGGCTCGCTCCGGGTGCGTTGGGCGCCGGCGGCCATCGTCGGCCTCGTCGTCCAGCTCGTCCTCTTCAGCGAGCCTGGGGCAGCGCTCGCCGGGGCAGCCGCGCCGGCCGTCTACGTCGCCTCGTCGGCGCTCGTCTTCGTCGTCGTCCTCCGCAACCTCGCCCTGCCGGGCCTTCCCCTCGTGGCCCTCGGGGCAGCCTCGAACCTTGCCGCCATCGTCGCCAACGGCGGCTCCATGCCAGCCGATCCGGGAGCGGTCGCCAGCCTCGGCCGGAGCGACGGTGGCGGCTATTCGAACAGCGTCGTCCTCCCGGACCCGGTCCTGCAGCCCCTGACCGACATCTTCGCCCTCCCAGCCTGGCTCCCCCTGGCGAACGTCTTCTCCATCGGCGACGTCGCCATCGCCGTCGGGGTGGCCGCCGCCATCGTCGTCGGGATGCGAGGCAGCGACCGAGCGACCGATCTCTCGTCGGACGCTCCGCGCCGGGCCTGAGTCCGCGACCTCGCTCGAATCCGGCACCTCGCGCCGGGAGTCCCGCCGCTGGCTCCCGCACTTCGCGTCGGGCCGGAGCCGGCCCGCGGCTCTTGCTGCGCTTCCGGACACCCACGGTCGCAATCCTGGTGCGTCGCTGCACAGCCGGATCGTCCTAGCCGCCCCCAGTACGAGTGAGCCATACCCAGCGGCCGCGTCCGAGCGTAGGGTCCGAGATGCCGAAGCCGCCGGGCGAACGAGCGGGATCCTTCTGCAAGCCGCCACACGGAGAACGCGAACGATGAAGCTCCTCAAGCTCCAGACTTTCCGGGTCCTCATGGCGCTGACGACCCTCGCCGGCGCCGCCCTCGTCCTCGAAGCCGGGAAGCGCTGGTTCTAGCCGAACGGGTCTCGCCGAACCCGAGCTGAGCGGGCGGGCCGAGGGTCACGCCCGCGCCCCCACCATATGAGCGGCGGCCCGAGCCGCCGATCGATCGACTGAGCCGCCGGGGCCCACCGGCGGCTCGTCGCGTCCTCGCCTCCGCCGGGGTTCGCGCGCTGCCGACCCCGTTCAGCCGCCCCACCGATTCCCGGCGCCACGACGCTCCCGGCGCCACGACGCGCGCCCCGCCGTGCCGGCCGAGACCCCCGCCGCCCCGACCTCGCTTGCCACTCCGGGCCCGCTCGCCAGCCCGGGCCCGCCCGCCGCCCCGGGCTGGGTCGAAGGTCCGGCTCGACGGGCCCTCAGCCCTCCCCGGACCGCCTCCCTCCCCCCAGATCGGCCCGAGCCTCCCGAGCCAGGCTCCGGAGGTGGAAGAGGACGTTTGCCGGCCGTTCGGCGAGGCGGCGCATGAAGTAGGGGTACCACTCCGTGCCGTAAGGGACATAGACCCGAACCCGCCAGCCCTCCCGGACGAGCCACTCCTGAAGATCGCGGCGGACGCCGTAGAGCATCTGGAACTCGAACCGATCGGGGCCGATCCCGTGCTCTCGGGCGATGGCGATCGCCCGCTGGATGAGCCGGATGTCGTGGGTCGCGATGGCCGGGTACGAACCTGCTCGAAGGAGCCGCTCCATGAGCGCGGCGAAGGATCGGTCGACCTCGGCTTTGGTGACGAAGGCGACGCTCGGCGGCTCCTTGTAGGCTCCCTTGCAGAGCCGAACCCGGGCCCCCTCCGCGATGAGGACCTCGACGTCGGCCGCGCTCCGACGGAGAGCGGCCTGGATGACGACCCCGCTCGACGGATTCACGGCTCGAAGCTCCCGCCAGAGGGCGAGGGTCGCCTCGACCATCGTGTGGTCCTCCATGTCGATGCGGACGAAGCCACCCCGGGCGGCGGCAGCGGCGAAGATCCGTTCCACGTTCGCCCGGCAGGCGTTGCGATCCACGAGGAGGCCCATCTGGCTCAGCTTGAGGGAGACGTTCACCTCGAGGCCACGCTCGGCGAGGGCCTCGATGGTCCGCACGTAGCGGTCGGCCGCTGCAGCCGCGAGCTCCACCGAGGTCACGGCCTCGCCGAGGACGTCGACGGTCGCGCGGAGGCCTCGTCCTCGGAGACTCTCGATGACGGGGAGGGCTTCAGCGAGGTCGGCACCGGCGACGAAGCGGGCGACCATTGGCCGGGTGACCGGCAGGTGGGTCGCCAGGCGCCCGATCGATCGGCGCCGCGAGAGGGTGAGGAGCACGCTCCGGAGGGCTCGCTCGGGGACCTCGGCGAGGCCGCCCACGACCGAGCTCCCCCTCGATCAGGCGTTCGCTGACGGCTCGTCGAGGACGTGCCGTCGGAGGAAGGCGAGGATGCGGCTGAAGGCGTCGCGCCGGGTCTCCCGCTTCTCCCAGCCGTGCCCCTCGTCGTCGTACCAGTGCACCTCGTAATACTTGCCTTCGATCTCGAGGGCCTCGACCATCTTCTCGGTCATGAGCGGCACGACCCGCTTGTCCTTCCGGCCGTGGAGGAGGAGCAGCGGCGCCTCGATCCGTTCGGCCCGATAGACCGGCGAGCCGCGCCGGTAGAGTTCGGCCCGGTCGGGATCGTCGGGGCGGCCCATCTGCCGCTCGAGGTCGAGCCGGCCGACCCGGTCGCCGTGGCGGTAGGACTCGGCGATCTCCGAGTCGCCGTAGAGGTCGACCCCGGCCCGCCACAGGGACGGCTCCTCGGTCAGGACGCAGAGGACGAGGTAGCCGCCGTAGGAGCCGCCCCAGGCCGCCAGGCGCCCGTTGCACCAGGGCTGACCCTCGAGCCACCGGGCGGCGTCGATGACGTCGTGAGCGTCGGCGTGGCCCCACTCGCCCCGGTTCGCCAGGCGGAAGTCCCGCCCGTAGCCGGTCGAACCCCGGAAGTCGATGTCGAGGATGGCGAATCCCTCTCGGACGAGCAGCTGCTTGAAGGGGTACCAGCCCCGGTAGGCCTGCCAAGTCGGCCCGCCGTGGGGAAAGACGACGGCCGGGACCCGCCGACCACCCCGACGGCCGGTCGCCTCGCGCGGTCGCCAGAGCGTCCCTTCGAGGCGGAGCCCGTCTCGTGCGGTGAGGGCGACCCGCTCGCCTGGCACGAAGGCGGGCTCGCCGAAGGCCGGCGCGAGGGCGACGGGGAGGGACTCGGTGAGGGCCCGCGGCCGGACGTTGGCGGGCGCCCGGCCCGGCACCGGGAGGAGCCAGATGTCGGGCGGTCGGCGCTCGCTCTCGCCGACGGCGACGAGGCCCGTCCCGTCGGGCAGCCAGCCGACGGGCCGCCAGACCCCCGGCCAGGGATTGACGATCGTGCCGGGCTCGGCGCTCGGGGACGGCCGGGGTCGCTTCGGCGGCCGGCCGCGACGCCGTGGCGGCGGCCCGGCCTCGAGGGGACGAACGACGAGGTCGACGAGGCCGTCGTGGATCGTGACGTGGGCAACGAGGGAGCCGTCCGGTGCTGCGAGCGGGGCGCTCCCGTCGCCGCCTGACGGCTCGCCGTGCTCGCGTGGTTCGGTCGTGACGACGGTCCAGGTCTTCCCGTCCGGAGCGAGCCGGACGACCTGGAACCAGCCGTCGGCGTCCGTCAGCCAGAGGAGGCTGCCGTCCCCCGCCCAGCGGGGCGCGGTGTCCCACGAGCTCTCGCCGCCGACGACGACGTCGCTCCCAGTCTCGAGGTCGACGACCGAGATCTGGGACGTCGAGAGGTCCGCCGACCGTCCGGCGGCGTAGGCGATCCGCCGACCGTCGGGCGACCAGGCGTAGTCCTCGACGTCGATCCCGGCCGGGGTCACGGCTCGCGGCTCGGGCGGGCTCGGCCGACGGGGCGGGCGGCCTCGCCTCGGGATCGGGGCGTCGACGACCCAGATCTGTGACCAACCGCGGCGACGGGAGAGGAAGGCGAGCCGTCGGCCGTCGGGCGACCAGCGGGGCATCGAGGAGCCAGCGGGATGGGGGCTGACCTCCGTCGGCCGGCTGCCGTCGACACCGATGATCCAGATCGTCCGATCCCTGACGAAGGCGAGCCGCCGGCCGTCGGGCGACCAGGCCGGCTCGGAGACGTCCTTCTCCGAGGCCGTCAGCTGGCGGGCGGGCCCGCCGCGGAGGGCGAGGACGAAGAGCTGGCGGGCGCCCGCCGCCTCGAGGGTGAAGGAGACGAAGCGGCCCGTCGGCGAGAGGCGAACGTCCCGCGGCGACTCGACGGCGACGATCTCCTCGACGGTGAGGCTGCCCGGCCGGCGAGCCTCGGGGGGTCGCGCGGCGTCGTCGAGCGTGGCTCGCTGGCGTCCCGTTCGCCCCGGCCCGGCCTTCGAGTGACGTGCGGCGGCATGGCTCATGGCATCGGTACCTCCCGGGTGATCTTCCGCTTGCAGGTGGCCACCCCTGGCTCCACGAAGGTTCCCACCCCGTTCTCAGCGTCCCCGAGAACGGGTCGGACCCCCGAGTGGCGGGTCGGTGGGCGTGATGCCCGCGGCCAGCTCGAGCTGGTCCCCGAGCTCGATCGTCCGCCGGTAGGCAGCCCAGACCGCCTCCGAGAGGACCGTCCGGAGCCGCCCGGACTCGAGCTCGTGGAGCGCCGCCGCGCTCGTCCCGCCGGGGGAGGTGACCATGTTCCGGAGCTCGGCCGGATGGAGCCCCGACTGGCGGGCGAAGATCGTGCTCCCTTCGAGGGTCTCGATGACGAGGTCATGGGCGATGTGACGCGGGAAGCCGAGGTGGACGGCGGCGTCGATGAGGGCCTCCATGACGAGGAAGACGTACGTCGGCCCCGTCCCCGAGACGGCCGTCGCCATGGCGACCATCTTCTCGTCGTCGACCTCGAGCTCGGCTCCGAGGGCGCCGAGGAGGGCCGAGGCCTGGGCGCGCTGGTCGGGCGTCGTCGCCGGCGTCGCGTACCAGACCGTCATCCCCCGACCGAGCCGGGCGGGGGTGTTCGGCATCGCCCGGACGACCTGGTCGTGGCCGAGGACGGCGGTGAGGGCGGCCGTCGTCGCCCCGGCGAGGATGGAGAGGACGAGCTGGCCAGGCCGGAGAGCCGGGGCGATCTCCCGACCGACCCGGATGAGCATCTGCGGCTTGACGGCGAGGAGGACGATGTCGGCACCCTCGACGGCCTCGCGGTTGCCGGCCACGACCCGGATCCCGTAGGCTCGGGCGAGCTGCTCTCGCCGCTCGGCGCGCGGGTGGCTGGCGACGACCTGGTCCGGCTCGACGAGGCGACCGCGGAGGAGGCCGGCGATCATCGCCTCGGCCATGACTCCAGAGCCGACGGTCGCGATCGTTCGGTTGGCGAGGGGGGACATCGGCGCCGAGTATAGCCGCAGGAAAGCCGCCGCGGAGGCCGGTCCGGCCCCGCTGATGGCGGTCATAATCTGGCCGATTTCGGGTCAACGAAGGCCGATCTCCGGTCGACAGAGGCGGATCGGGCCCTGCGGCCCTCGGTGAGGGGCCGACCGGCCCTCCTCGGTCAGAGCTCCCCGCCCCCGGCCCCGGTACGAGGTTCGCGCTGGCCGGCCGCGCCTGTGCCCGGGCCCGGTGGCGCCCCGGCCGCCGCTCCCCGCGCCGCACGCCGGTCGGCGATGGCACGCCTGAGGCGATATCGAAGGAAGGGGTTCGTGCCGGCGCGATCGAGGCAGCTCGGACAGAGCTGAGCCCAGCCGGCGAGGTCGTCGGAGTCGGCGGCGGCGTGCCGTCGCCCGCACCAGAGACAGTCGAAGTTGGCTCGGAAGGCCACGGCCGACCCTCAGTCGTCAAGCAACCGGCGGCGGTTCCGGATCCCTGACCCAGTCTTCCACCGGCGTCCAGCCCTGGGGCGGGGCGATGTCGACGAAGGCGTCGGGGTCGAAGATCTCCGCCAGCATGGCGATCCCGTCGACGACCCGGGGGCCCGGGCGGGAGAAGTAGGCCGAGCCGTCGACGACGAAGACCTGTCGCTTCTTGACGGCCAGGATCTCCTCCCAGAACGGGGGCCGCTGGAGGCGGCGCCACTCGGCGAGGGCGTCGCGCAGGTGGTAGCCGCAGGGCATGAGGACGAGCATCTCCGGCTTAGCCTTGCGAACCGCCCGCCAGGTCGTCCGCACCGACCGCTCGCCTTCGCGACCGAGGACCTCCCGGCCCCCGGCCCGGCGAACCTGTTCGGGAACCCAGTGCCCAGCCGCGAACGGCGGGTCGAGCCATTCGAGGGCGACGACCCGAGGCGGTGGCACGCCGGCGGCGCGACGTTCGGCGACGGTCCGATCGATCTCCGCCAGGCGGCTCCGGAGGCTCCGGACGAGGCGAAGGGCTCGACGTTCGACCCCAGCCATCGAGCCAACGGCCATGATCGTGTTGAAGATCCCTTCGATGGACGTCGGCTCAAGGGAGAGGATCGCCGGCGGCCCGTCGAGGGCCCGGACGGCGGCCTGGACGTCGCGGTACCCGACGGCGCAGACCTCGCACAGCTCCTGGGTGAGGACGAGATCCGGCCGCAGCTCGGCGACGGCGTCCTCGTCGAGGGCGTAGAGCGAGCTGCCGCCGTGGATGGCGTGGCGAACCCGCTCGTGGATCGCCCGCGACCCGAGCCTCGAAAAGTCGTTCGTCGCCCTGGTGACGACCCGCTTCGTCCGGGCCTCGGGCGGATAGTCGCACTCGTGGCTGACCCCGACGAGCTGGTCGCCGAGCCCGAGGGCGAAGACGATTTCAGTCGCCGATGGGAGGAGGGAAATGATCCGCACGCTCGGCTCCTCGTTAGCGTCCGTTCGGACGCCCGCCGGCGGTCAGTCCTCCGGGCGTGCCCGCGGCCCTCGGCCGCCCCGGCCCGCTGCGGGGTCGACGGTCGGGTGCCTCAGGCCGGCGCCTTGAGCTGATCGACCTGGGCCCGAGCGGCGGCCCGGTCCGTGTACCAGAGGGCATCGATCTGGGCGTACTGCGCCCACTCGGCCGGCAGCGACTCCTCCGGGAAGATGGCGTTCACCGGGCACTCGGGCTCGCAGGCGCCGCAGTCGATGCACTCGTTCGGGTCGATGTAGAGCTTGCGATCGACGCCCTCCTCGAAGTGGATGCAGTCGACCGGGCAGACCGCGACGCACGACTGGTCGAGCACGTCGATGCACGGCTCGGCGATGACGTAGGCCATTCGACTCTCTCCTGGACTGCCACGCTGGAGGCGGAGCGGGACGCTGCTCGCGAGCGACCCCTCGGCGCTGGGGTCCGGCGCGAGCCCGTCAAGCGTACCACCCGTGCCCGACAGGCTGCGTCGATTCGGGCCCTCCCACCCGGTCTCGGTTCGGCCTTCCGGAACAGGCGGCTGGCGAGCCCACGGGCTGGCGGCTGGCGAGCCCACGGGCTGGCGGCTCCCCCTGATCCGACGGCCGGCTTCCGCCCGCTTCTTTCGGGCAGCCTCTTCACCGAGCGCCGGCGATCCGGAGGCTGGCCCGCATCCCCTGCTGCCAGTGACCGGGGAGGTGGCAACCGAAGAGCGTCCGTGCCAGGAGGGCCGGGTCGTCAGGCACCGTCCAGAGGAGATCCACCCGCTCGCCGGACGCGGCGAGGACCCGGACGCCAGCTTCGTCGCCCGGCGGCGGCACCGGCGTCGCGCCCGGTGGCCCGCCGATCGTCGCGGCCCAGGCTCGCTCCCACGCCTCCTGGACGGTCGAGTCGCCGATGACGAGCTCGTGGGGGACGAGGCCGCCGTTGACGAAGTGGATGAGGACCGTTTCGCCCGGGATGACGTCGACGGGATCGGGCACGAAGACATAGTCCTTGGCGATGACGTTGACCTCGCGGGGGGCGTCTGGGCGTCCGGCCGAGGGGAGCGGGGTGACGACGGGCTCCGCCGAGCAAGAGCCCACCACAATCAAAGCGAGGGGAACGACGAGGACGGGGAGCTTTACCCAGGGCCGACCGGCCGCCCGGGGCCAACCGGCCGCCCAGGGCCAACCGGCCGCCCGGGGCGGATCCTTCGCAGCTGCCACGAAAGAGGAAGTGTAGGCAAGGCGGGCCGGCAGCCGCCCGATCGGCTGGCCGTTGGGAGCGGCGGCGGCCGAGCCGAGCGGCTCGGCAGGGCTGGCCCCCTCGGCCCC
>JBHORA010000183.1:0-5265 GCA_042408535.1 Chloroflexota bacterium
GGGGCATGACGGTCACCGCGGCCTGCCTGGCGGCTCGGGTCAGCCGACGCTTCTACTACCCCTGGCTGCCGCGCTGGCGAGCGGCTGAATATCGGCGGCCTGGCTGACCGGACCAGCCGGCCCCGCTCGACGCCGCAGCGCCTCGACGCGCTCGCCGAGGCCGAGCTGGTGGCCCTCCGAGGACGGCTCGGCTGGGGCCCCGACCGGCTGGCGGCGCTCGTCGGCGTCCCGGCCGCGACGGTCCACCGGGTCCTCGGCCGCCATAGCATCGTGGGGCCCAAGCCTGCACCGGTCCCGGTCGTCTGCTCCGAGCACGCTGCCCCGGGCAGCCTCGTCCACCCCGACACGGAGAAGCTCGGCCGGATCGTCGGCGCTCGGGGTCATCGCGCCACCGGGGCTCGCCGGCGCCGGCAGCGCAGCGTCGGCCGGGAGGTCCTCCGCGTCGCGATCGACGACGCGACGCGCCTCGTGGACGCCGAGATCCTGGCCGACGAGAAGGGCCGCACGACGGCCAGCTTCCTCGTCCGGGCGCTCCGTTGGTGCCGCGCCCGGGGCATTGCCGTGGAGCGAATCCTGTCGGACAACGGCAGCCCGTTCGTCAGCCGCGCCCTCCGGGCGGTTGTCAGGCGGCTGGGCCTCAAGCAGTCCCGGACCCCTACCGGCCCCAGACGAACGCCAAGTGCGAGCGCTGGATCCGAACCGTCCTGGCCGAGTGCTCGATCTCGAGGTCTTCAGCCGTTCTGCGGAACGGCGGCTTGCCCTCGAGCGCTTTGTCCGCTCCTCCAACGGGGTGCGCCCTCACCTGGCATCGGTGGCCGGACGCCTCGCCAGCGGCTCCGCGAGAAACAGGCCGCCTGACGTTGTGACCAACGTCGCGAGGGACAACAGCTAGCTTGGTCGCGAGCGATGAGCTTCGCGCCGCGAGGACTCGGCGAACACCGACCGTCGCGGTCAGGCGGGAAGGGGCCGGGGATCAGCCACGCGACGGTCGCTCTGACCGTCGAGGACTGCCCGAACGACTCGGAGAAGGGCGGCAGATTGGAAGGGTTTCTCGACGAATGCAGCGACACGCGCGGAGCGCGCCGCCGGGTGGCTCGCGAGGCCGCTCAGGATGACGACCGGGACGTCGCGCGTCGGCCGTCGCTGTCGGAGGGCATCCAGGAGGGTCATCCCATCGGTGTCCGGGAGGGCGAGGTCGAGGACAATGAGGTCCAGCGGCCGCAGGCTGGCGATGGCGAGTGCCTCGCTTCCGGTCCGGGCAGAGAGGGTCTCCGCCGGCAGGCGCCGGAGGGCCGTCGCCAAGAGCGGATGAATGTACTCGTCGTCGTCGATGACGAGGATGAGCGGCAGGCGGTGGGCTGCGCCAGGCATCGGTCGATCTTTAGTGTACCTCGGAGCGACGCCGCTCGGCGACCGAATCTGGCGTCAGGCGGCGACGGTTCCGAGGCTGTCGGTCTCGGAAGCTCCGAAGAGGCCCTCGAGGTCGAGGAGGATGATGAGGCGATCTCCGAGCTTGGCGATCCCCCGCAGGTAGTCGGTCTCGCTGCCACCGGCGACATCCGGGGTCTGCTCGATCGCCTCGGCCGGGATCATGAGGACCTCGGTCACGGCATCGACGACGAGACCGACCCGGTGCCCGGCCGCCTCGCAGACGACGATCCGCGAGGCCTTCGTCGGGGCGGAGGCCGTGAGCCCGAAGCGGCCCCGGAGATCGACGACCGGGATGATCCGGCCGCGGAGGTTGATGATCCCCTCGACGAAGCTCGGTGCGTTCGGGACGGCGGTGATCGGTTGGTGGCGGATGATCTCGTAGACCGCCCCGATGTCGAGGCCGTAGCGCTCGCCCCCGAGCTCGAAAACGACGACCTGGAGTTCGTCCTGGCCCATGGCTCGCTCTCCGCCCGGCTCAGGCCGCATCGCGGCGCCAGTCGGACGCCCGCCGGCGCTGGATGACCCGACCCTCCTCGGGGACCGACTCGGCCCTCGCCTCGATCCGGAAGCGGCCCATGAGCTCGTGGAGGTGGGCCGCCATGTCGGCCATCGTCTTCGCCGCGGCGACCATCTCCTCGACCTGGGCGCTCATCTCCTCGGTCGCCGCCGAAACCTCTTCCGCGGCCGCGCTGTTCTCTTCCGACACGGCGGCGATGGACTCGACGGCGCGGGTCACCGTCGAGGCGTTCGCCGTCATCGTCGTTGCGGCGCCGTCGTTCTCGGCGGCGATCCGGGCGATCGCGTCGGTCGCGCTGACGACATCGGCGGCGGCTGCCTGGAGGCGCTCCACGGCACCGGTGATGCGCCCGACGGCGGCGGTCGGTGCGCTCACCGCGGCGGCGATCTCCTCGAGGGCTGCGCCCGAGCGGGCGGCGAGGGCCGCTCCCGCCTCGACCTCGGTAGCTCCGGCCGTCATCGCCTCGACGGCCGCTCTCGTCTCGCGCTGGACCTCCTCGATGAGACCAGCGATCTCCTTCGTCGCTCGGCCGCTCCGCTCGGCGAGCTTGCGGACCTCGTCGGCGACGACGGCGAAGCCCTTCCCCATCTCGCCGGCCCGGGCAGCCTCGATGGCGGCGTTGAGGGCGAGGAGGTTCGTCTGCTCGGCGATGTCGTCGATGGTCTCGACGATCGCCCCGATCTGCTCGGACTTCGAGCCGAGTTCGGTCACCTTCGCCGAGCTCGCCGTGACCGCCTCCCGGATCCGCTGCATCCCGGCCACCGTGTCGCGGACGGCGGCCGCTCCGTTCTCGGCCGCCGTCGCGGCCTGGCCCGCGATCGAGCCGACCTCGGCCGAGGCGGTCGAGGCGTCGCCGATGGCGGCGCTCATCTGCTCGATCGTCGAGGCGGCCCTGGCCACGGTCCGGGCCGTCTCGGCGGCGCCCTCGCCGACCCGGGCGATGACGCTCGAGAGCTCGGCGACGGCAGCGCTCGTCTCCGTCGCCGCCCGGGCCTGGTCGGCCGCCCCGGCGGCGACCTGACCGATGGTCGTGGCGACCTGGGTCACGGCGGCCCCCGACTGGCCGGCTGCGGCGTCCAGGTTCTTCGCCGTCGCGGCGACCTCGTCGGAGGCGCGTTTGACCTCAGCCACGGTGGCCGCGAGGTCGACGCGGGCGCGGTTGTACGCCTCGACGGCGGCCAGGAGACGGTCTCGGAGGAGGTTCGTCATGCGAGCCGTCTCGCCGATCTCGTCGCTGCTGAGCCGATCGATGGCGGGTACCTCGACCCGGAGACTGTGGGTCAGATCGTTCGCGGCGAGGTGCTCGAGCGCCTCGCTGAGGCGGCTCGCGCCATCCTCGGCGAGGCGGGTCACCGTCGCCTGAACGGTGCGAACGCCATTGACGATTCCCCGGCTGATCCAGAGCGATACGCCGAAGCCAGCGGCGGCAGCCACGGCGAGGACGACGAGGGTGACGAGACGCCCTGACTCGAACGTCCCGGCGATGATCCCAGCGAGGCGATCGGCCTCGTCGGTGTTGATGGTAACGAGCTTGGTGACGGCAGCATCGGCCCGCTTCCATGCCTCGAGCGACGGGACGTTGGCAGCGAGGGCGCCCTTGGCGTCACCGGCCCGGGCCAGGTTCAGGACTTCGTCACGCAGCCGCAAGTACTCCGCATAAGCGGCCTCGAAGTCGGCCAGACCAGCCTTCTCAGAATCGAGCAGGTCGGTCGCCTTATAGGCAGTGAGGTCTTCGCTGATCTGGCGATCGTCCTCGGCGATTGCCGAGCGGGTCTTGTCGTAGTCCGCTTGGTCGCCGGCATAGAGGATGCTCCGCAGTACGAGACGCTCCGCGTCGACGAGGGCGTTCCGGATCCGACCGAGCTGTCCGATGGGCACCGCCCGATCGGCGTACATCGAGTAGGCCACGTCGTTCACGGCTCCGAGATTGACGATCCCCGTCACGCCCACGACGCTCATGAACACGACGAGCATGCTCGTCGTGCCGAGGAGCTTGGCTCGGACACCGAGGCGGAAGCGAGAAGCGGACATCGAAGTACTCACGGGCTGCTGGCGCCCGTCGAGCCCGATGCCCGACTGGCGGCGCCTGGCAGGGTTGTAGGTGGTGCCCTCCCGCCCGGCCATCGGGGAACACCCTGAAATGGCCGCAATGTGGTTTGACGATCGGTCTGCTCCGCCCTCCGGTCGTGGGGCTGCGGCTACGGGGGCTCGCCCGCTTCGCTCGTCGTCCAGGCCGAGGGGGCGTCGAGCGTGGCAGCAACCCGCTCGACGAGCTCGGGGCCCCGGAGATCGGGCGGGACGACGTCGCTGACGAGGAGGTCGATCGGTTCCTCGGACCGTCGAGCGAGCTCCTCAGCTTCCCCACCATCGCCGGCTACGAGGACGGTGTAGCCGAGACCCGCAGGGCGTCGCCGATGAGTCGGCGGACGCTCGGGTCGTCCTCCGCGACGAGGACGGTCTCGGTGCCGGCGAGCGAGCCCGTCGGCCGCCGAGGGCGCGCCTCGATGTCGAGACGGGCGGCGGTCCGTGGGAACAGGGGTCTCGAATGTCGAGCCGTGACCCGGTTCCGAACTGACCGCGATGTAACCGCTGAACTGCTTGACGATGCCGCGGACGGTCGCGAGGCCGAGGCCGCTGCCGTTGGAGCGGGTCGTGAAAAAGGGCTCCCCGAGCCGGTCCCACACCTCGTCTGCCATCCCGAGGCCCGTGTCACTCACCTCGAGACCGACGTAGGAGCCCGGCGGGGCGTGTGCGTCGTGGACGGGATATGGGCGCTCGATGTCGCAGCGGCGGACAGTGATCGTCGAGCCTCGACGGGCAATTGCCCCCGGGGCCGGCCAGCAGTGTCGCCGGGGGACGCGGGCGAGCTCCAGCGCGACCAGCAGCGGATGATCGCAGCCCCGGTCGCCCCGGATCGCGTCGCCGGAGCGGACTACGCCACGCGACTCCAGTTTCGGGAGCGGGCAACGAGGGCTGGGATGTCGACGACGAGAGCGACCGAGCCGTCGGCCATGATCGTCGCGCCGGCGATGCCGACCGGCCGACCGACGAAGGTGCCGAGCGACTTGAGCACGATCTCCTGATTGCCGAGGAACTCGTCGACGGCGAGGGCGAGTTCGCGGTCGCCGCTCCGGACGACGACGACGTCGAGCTCGTGTCGGTCGGCGGCGACAGCTCCGTCGCTCCAGCCGAGGACCAGCTCGAGGCGTTCGAGCGGCACAACCCGACCGCGGATGACGAGGACCCGTCGGCCAGCGATGGACTGGACCGCCGAGGTCGGCGTTCGCAGCGTCTCGACCACCCCCGTCACCGGGAGG
>JBHORA010000197.1:0-22366 GCA_042408535.1 Chloroflexota bacterium
CGGGACGAGAGGTCTGGCAGGGCGAGATCTTCAGCGGCGTCGGGACCCGGGTCTACGACGTCCCTGCCCTCCCGGCCGGGACGTACGGCTTCGTCTGCACCGTCCACCCGAACATGACGGGCACCCTCATCGTCGAGTAGGGGAGGAGATCTGCCGGATCCGTCCCCCGGTGCGCGCCTCCAGCTGGCCAGCCCCGCACCGGGCTCTTCCCGAACTCCGAGGTCGGATCCGTTCCCCGGGCGCACATCTCCGGCGGCGGCGTGCCTGGCACGCGCATGTTCGGGCACCGGTGGCGGGCTTTCGGTCCCCCCGTTCCGTCCACGCACGGATCGAGCAGGAACCCGCCCGTGTGGACCCAGCCACGGATGGAAGCGTGTCGGGGACTCACGAATCCGACGAGGTCGTCGCCCCAGAACCTCGGCTGGCTGCCAAAATGGGACCCGGGCGCACGTTGGCCCGGTGCTGCCCAGGATCCGGCAGGGCCTCGGCGAACCCCTCGCCTCGCCGCCGTGCGCTACGCTCGAGGAGTCCTCACCGAGCTGCCACGAGAGCGGAAGCCGCCGCCGATGATCGAACGCCCCGCCACCAGCCACCTTCACGCCCCCGAGCACTCACGCCGCAACGGATGGCCCTCGGGCGCGACGCCGGCCACGAACCCCCTGATCGCGAGCCGATGACCGAGATCATCCCGTACCGCGATGCCTACGCCCGCACGGTCGAGGCCCGCGTCCGCGGCGTGTCCTTCGGTGACGGCGGGGCGCCCCTCGTCGTCCTCGACCGGACCGTGTTCTACCCTGGTGGAGGCGGTCAGCCGGCAGACGTCGGAACGCTGCTTCGAAGCCAGGACGGCCGGCGCTGGCAGGTCCGGGCAGTGCGTCGATCCGGCGGCGACGTCCTCCACGAGCTAGAGCCCGACGAGGAACCGCCCCGCGAGGGCGACCTCGTCGTGGCCGACCTGGACTGGGCCCGCCGCTACCTTCTCATGCGGACCCACACCGCCCTCCACGCCCTGTGCGGAGTCGTCTGGCGCGACTACGGGGCCCTCGTGACCGGCGGCAACATGGAGCCGGGCGCGGGTCGGATGGACTTCGAGTTCGAGCGGCTGACTGGCGACCTCGTCGATGCGATCGAGGCGAAGGTGAACGAGGAGCTCGCCCGCGGACGCGAGGTTCGGGTCAACGTCCTGCCTCGCGAGGTCGCCTTCTCGATCCCCGATCTCATCCGGACGAAGGTCAACCTTCTGCCCGAGGGGATCACCGAGGTCCGAACGATCGAGATCGTCGGGCTCGATCTCCAGGCCGATGGCGGGACCCACGTCGCGAACACGAGAGAGGTGGGTCGGATCCGGGTCACCGGCTACGAATCGAAGGGCCGGATCAACAAGCGGATCCGGATCGCCCTCGTCGAGGCCGGGTAGGCCGCAGGCTCCGGTCGGCGAGGCCCCGTCCTCGATATCCCCGGCCGGCACGGGTCCGGGCACCGGCCTCGGGCATCGAAACGGCCCGCGAGACCCCACCCGCCTCGAGGTGCGGATGACGGGCCGGGATCGGCGGCTGGCGTCGCTGGTAGGATGCCAGAGCGTCGGCGTGGGCCACCTCCGCCACCATCGGTGCCGAACCGGGCGGGACGGCGCGCCCGGAGGCGTTCCGCCGGCGACTTCGGAGAGAACGGCATGCCCGAGACGATTACCTTCCAGCTCGATCTCGCCCTCCGACTCGTCATCGCGGCCGGCGTCGGAGCGCTCGTCGGTCTCGAGCGCGAGATCCACGGCCATCCGGCCGGGATGCGGACGCACCTTCTCGTCGCCCTCGGGTCGGCCCTCTTCACGGTCCTTTCGGCGCACGGGTTTGGGCCGACGGTGCCGGACGGCCCGGTCGACCCGACGCGGATCGCGGCCCAGATCGTGACCGGCATCGGGTTCCTCGGGGCTGGAGCGATCGTGAAGGAGGGGGCCACGATCAAGGGTCTGACGACGGCGGCTAGCCTCTGGGCCACGGCGGCGCTCGGCATGGCTGCCGGTGCCGGCGCTCATCTCGTCGGCGTCGTGGCGACCGCCATCGTCCTGTTTTCCCTCTGGCCGCTCCACTGGGTCGAGGACCGGATCGTCCGGCACCGCCTCAAAGGGCGTGCCCCAGGCGACGAGTAGGGCCCGACGAGGGCCGCGCGGGGCACCCTGGCAGGCGCCCCATCCTCCGCCCGCTCGCGCGAGGCGACGACTCGCAGACGCCCGCGTGACCGCACCGCCCGCGGCCGCACCGCCCGCGTGACCGCACCGCCCGCGGCCGCCGACCCAGGCCGCGCCTATGCCCAGGGCGGACGCACGCAAGCCCCCCATCCTCCGCCCGCCCGCGCGAGGCGACCGCCCCGGTCGAGCTCTGGACTCAGAGCGCCTTCACCGCGGCGGTGAGTTCCGTCAGCCCCTTCTTGGCGTCGGCGAACAGCATCCCCGTCTTCGGGTTCGTGTAGAGCTCGTTGTCGATCCCCGCGTAGCCGCGGCCCATGGACCGCTTGATGACAATGATCGACTTCGCCTTGTCGACATCGAGGATCGGCATCCCCGAGATCGGCGTCCCCGGTCGGCGCGCGGCCGGGTTCGTGACGTCGTTCGCGCCGACGACGAGGGCGACGTCCGCCCGCTCGAACTCCGGATTGATCTCGTCCATCTCCTTGAGCTGCGGGTAGGGGACGTTCGCCTCAGCGAGGAGGACGTTCATGTGCCCCGGCATCCGGCCGGCGACCGGATGGATGGCGTACTTCACCTCGACGCCCCGCGCTTCGAGGACGTCCGCCAGCTCCCGGAGGGCGTGCTGGGCCTGGGCGACGGCGAGACCGTAGCCCGGGACGACGATGACGAGGTTCGCATAGGCGAGCTGGATCGCCGCGTCGTCGACCGTCAGCTCCCGAACCGTCCCGCCGGGGCCCGCCTCGGCCACCGTCCCTTCGCCGCCACCGAAGCCGCCGGCGATGATGTTCATGAGCGAGCGGTTCATGGCGTCGGCCATGAGCTTCGTCAGGATCCCGCCGGCGGCGCCGACGAGGGCGCCCGAGACGATGAGGACCGGGTTGTTGATGACGAAGCCGGCCATCGCCGCGGCCGTGCCGGTGAAGCTGTTGAGAAGGCTGATGACGACCGGCATGTCAGCCCCGCCGATCGGGAGGACCATCGTCACCCCGAAGACGAGGGCGGCCGCGACGACGAGACCAAGGACGACGAGCTTCGCCGTCTCGTCGAGGGTCAACGCGCCGCCGGCGCCGAAGACGAGCCCGACGAAGCCGAGGACCGCGAGGGCGGCCAGGACGATCGTGACGAGGCGGCCGCCCGGGACGAGGATCGGCTTGCCCGAGACGATGCCCTGGAGCTTGCCCGATGCGATGAGCGAGCCCGTGAAGGTCACGCAGCCGATGACGACGCCGAGGACGACAAAGACCGCCGTCGAGACCGTCTCCTCCTCGGTCCCAAGGACCCGGAGGTAGTCGTCGATGGCGACGAGGGCCGCCGCCCCGCCGCCGACGGCGTTGAAGAGCGAGACGAGCTGCGGCATCGCCGTCATTGCTACCGAGCGGGCGAGCCACAGCCCGGCCCCGCCGCCGATGACGAAGCCAGCGACGATGATGGCGAGGGCTGTCGTCGACAACGCCCCCTGGCTCGCGAGGTGGACGAGGGTCGCCACGACGGCGATCGTCATGCCCGTGGCGCTGATCCGGTTGCCACGCCGCGCGGTGGCCGGCGAGTTCATGAAGTGGAGGCCGACGACGAAGAGAGAGGCCCCGAGCAGCCAGGCGAGGAAGACGAGGGTGTAGACCCACTCCTGAGACATCGATCGCGCCCCCGATTACTGGGTCGAGCCGCCGGCGCTGCCGGCGCCGCCTGAGCCGCTCCGGCCACCTTCGGCCTGGGCCGCCGCCGGTCGGCGACGGAACATCTGGAGCATCCGGTCGGTGACGACGTAGCCGCCGACGACGTTCATCGCCCCGAAGACGACGGCGACGAAGGCGAGGGCGTAGCTGAGCGGCGTGTCAGCCGCCGCCGCGATGAGAATCCCGCCGACGAAGACGATCCCGTGAATCGAGTTTGCGCCCGACATGAGCGGCGTGTGGAGGGTCGCTGGCACCTTGCTGATAACCTCGAAGCCGACGAGGATCGCCAGGACGAAGATGGCGATCGCGAAGAGGAGATCCTGGTTCATGCCCCGGTCCCCCGGTTGGCGGTGGCCGGCTCGAGGAGCTTTCGAACCGCCTCGGAGACGATCGCCCCCCCATGGGTGACCGTCACCGGGCCGGTGATCTCGTCGGAGAGGTCGATCGTCACGCTTCCGTCCTTCGTCATGTGGAGGAGGAGGGCCGAGATGTTCCGGGCGTAGAACTGAGAGGCGCTCATCGGCATCTGGGCGGGCAGGTTCTCCGGAGCGAGGATCGTCACCCCGTTCTCGGTCACGATCGTCTCGCCTGGTCGGCTCAGCTCGCAGTTCCCCCCGAGGGCACTCGCCGCCATGTCGAGGATGACCGAACCCGGCTTCATCTTCGCCACCGCGGCGGCCGTGACCAGGACCGGCGGCTTGCGGCCCGGCACCTGCGCCGTCGTGATGACGACATCGTGGGCGGCAACGACGTCGTTCAGCTCGGCCTGCTGGGCTGCCCGCTCCTCGGGCGTCAGCTCGCGGGCGTAGCCGCCGGCGCCCGTCGCATCGATGGCCGTCTTGAGGGTCACGAACTGGGCGCCAAGGGACTCGGCCTGCTCCTTCGTCTCCGGCCGGACGTCGTAGGCCCGGACCACCGCCCCGAGGCGGCGGGCTGTCCCGATCGCCTGGAGGCCGGCGACACCGATGCCGAGGATGAGGACGTTCGCCGGCTTGGCCGTCCCGGCGGCCGTCGTGAGGAGCGGGAAGTAGCGACCGAAGGCGTTCGCGGCGAGGAGGACGGCCTTGTAGCCGCCGATGTTCGCCTGGGACGAGAGGGCGTCCATCGACTGCGCGCGCGACAGGGTCCGCGGGATGAGGTCGAGGCTGATCGCCGTCACGCCGCGCTCGGCGAGGGTCGCCATGAGCGCCGGATCGAGGAGCGGCTGGAGAAAGCCGATGAGGATCTGGCCGCTTCGAAGGCGGGCGGCCTCCTCGGGCGCTGGCTTCTGGACGCGGAGGACGATCTCGGCTCGGGTGTAGAGCTCGTCTGTGGCGACGACCGTCGCGCCGGCGTCGACGTAGGCCTGATCGGGCAGGAAGCAGCCGGCGCCGGCGCCGGCCTCGACGAGGATCTCGTGGCCGGCCGCGATGAGCCGACCGAGGGCTTCGGGCACGAGAGCGACGCGCCGTTCGCCGGGCGCCGTCTCCCGGGCCACACCGACCTTCATGGGCACCACCTGTGGGTCACTGCAGGGCGGGCGGGGGCAAGGCGCCCGCGGAGGGGGAATACGGGGCGAAGTCTAGCGGGTCGACGGCCCTCCGTGCGTCCCTGGACGACCACCGGTCTCCGAGCCGGGTCGGGGCGGCAGCTTCAGCTCGAGGACGAAGGGGAGCGAGTCCGAGCGCTCGCACAGCCATTCCAGAAGTCGCGGCCCCTCCGCCGCGGTCGGAACCCGCTCGAGGCGGAGGTAGAAGGGCGGGGCGTCGTCGATGACGAGGGTCGGAACCCCGAAGAGCCGGACGGGCGACCGGGCTGCGTCCCAGTCGCCGGCGATCCGTGCCCTCGCGGCGGCGATGGCATCGGAGTCGGCGAGCCGGTTGGCCAGCCAGCCCGGCGCCAGCCCAGCGGCGACGGCGACCCGGTCGAGGACGTCGACCCGGGAGATGTCGAGGCCCGCCTCGTGGCGGGCGGCGAAGATCGCCATCCGGAGCCGGTCAACGAGGTCGGGTGCCAGGGAGGGGCCGCCCGCTCCCTCGGCCATGGCGGTGGCGAGAAAGGCCGCCAGCGAGCGCCGATCGGGGCGCCCCCGGTGGTGCTCGTAGTCGAGGGGTTGTTCCCAGATCCGCCAGCTCGACGCCTCGGGGTCTCGATTCAGCTGCTCGAGCGACAGGAAGCGGTGGCCGACCTCCACGTGGTCGGGGCCGAGTTCGGCCAGCCAGCGCTCGACGCGGAAACAGAAGGGGCAGTGGTAGTCGAAGAAGACCGTCACCTGATGGGCCATGCCGAGATTCTCGGGTGGCCGCCGGTCTGCTGCTGTCGTCCCGGGCACGCCCGGAGCAGCTGGCCGGCACCCGCAGGTCATGTCCCTAGGGTTGGTGTACCAGCAGATGGCCCTGACGGTCCTCGGCCGGGACGGTTCGAGCGCCGGCTCGGTCAGGGCGGCGGCACGTACACCTGCGTCGTCCCCGACGACGGCACGAAAGTCAGCTTCAGGCTGACCGTCCAGGACCCGACTCCGTAGCGACGCTCGGACATGAAGCGGCCCCGGCGTGTCGCCAGGGCCGCTTCTGTGGCGCTGAAGCGCGCTGTTACGGGAAAACTGGGGTTGGGCAGCTTCCCGGTCCGGGCTGGACGAAGGTCAGGTTGTTGTTCGCGTTGTCGAGGGCGTTCTTCAGCGCCTCCTGGTAGGACCGCCAGGCGTCGCCGCTGTTGGCAGTGCCGTGTGTCCCGAGCTCCGTGTTCGCCTCGGCCATGACGGCGTTGACGGTGGCAAAGCCGTTCGCGTTTGCCGAGGTCGTACCTGGCGCGTAGATAAGGGCGCTACCGTTCACGAAGCCGGCCTCGACGTTGAGCTCCATCGCCGCGAGCTGGGCGGAGAGCATGTAGGCCATGTTCGTGGCCGTCGCGTTGAGGAGCCAGGTGCGGAACTGCGGGTACGTGGATGGATCGAAGTTCGATCCATCCGCGTTGCGGAGGTTCAGGCCGGACAGAAGCGCGAGCTCAGGCTGCAGTGTCCCACCGTCGTTCATCGTCGCCTGGCCGTTCTTGTTCGACCAGAACCCGAGCGTATGCCCGCCGCCGGCGCCGAGGCACACGTTCCCGAAGTTCAGTCCGCTCGCCGTGCTCCCGTCGACGACGACGACCGTGTAGGACTTGTCCGGGTTGAGCGTCACCGACGCGCCCCCAGTCGTCGACGACTGGTCGAACAGGTTTCCGGTCTGGATCCACGGGCTGCCGGCGACCCGCTCAGCGAACGTGTAGGTGTCGGCGACGAAGGAGGCGCTGAAGTTCCCGGAAGAATCGGTTGTCAGCGTCCCGGAAGCACCGTCGGTGAAGTCGATCGGCCAGCCGCCGATGCCCGGCTCGCCCGGGTCCCACTGGCCGTTCGTGTTCGCGTCGTAGTACTTCGTCCCGCTGACAACGCCGAACGGGGTGACGGGGCCCTCACCCTGGACCTTGAAGGCGTCGTACTTGCACCGGTTCGGATTCACCGGATAGCCGGTGGCCAGCGAACAGATGGCCATGATGTAGACCCCGCCCGGATTTGCGGTGTCCGCGTACGGGAAGAGCCGGATCTTCGGGTTGTCGAAGTCATGCGAACCGAGGTAGGTGATCGTCGTGCCGGACTTGCTGAACGTGCGGTTCGTGTAGGCGTCGAAGTCGTCCGACAGGTTGTTGGCGCCACCGTCGTTCGGATCATTCTGACCGGCCGGCTGTAGGACCGCGAAGAAGTAGGTCCCGTCCGAGATCTGGGCGGTCGTGGGCCCGCCGTTCAGCCACACGAACTGCTTGCCGTCGTAGATGTTGCAGTTGACCGCGGGGTTGCCGTTGAGACAATGGCCGCTGCCGTCCGAGCTCTCGTTCACCGTGGTGAAGCCGGCGCCGGCGACGATGGCGCCCACACTTGCCGGCAACACCGCCGCGACCAGCAGCGCCGACGCCAGCAACGTAAAGACTCGTTTCATGCGTACCTCCCCTTCCAGGACTCCATCGATGGCCATGCCGCGGCGTCAGAACGGGGCAGTGAACGGGCTTCCCCGTCTCCCGCGCCGTCGACCAGCGCCGATCCGACACACGCCCCCGGAAGGCATCGGTGCCACGCGCTGGGCCTATTGTCGGCGCGCTCCCCGCGTCGCGCATCCGGGGAAGTACGGAGTTGACTACGGGTTCCCGCCGTCGTCCGGGCTCCCGATCGTCGGTCCCGGTGCGCGCAGATACCGTTCGATGAAGGCGCGTGTCGCCGCCGCCCGGTTGCGCGCCTCGAGCTTGCGCAGGATGTTGCCGACGTGGGTCTCGACCGTCCGCGGTGAGATCGCCAGCACCTCGCCGATCTCGTGGTCGGTCAGGCCATCGGCGAGCAGACGGAGGACCTCGAGCTCGCGCGGGCTGAGCAGGTCGAGCCGCGAGGCACCGTTCCGCGGACGGCGCCCCGTCGCGGCGAGATGCTGGAGGACCTGGGCGGCCATCCGCCGCGGCATCGCCAGGTCGCCGTCGGCGACCCCCCGGACCGACCGCAGGAGCGCGTCGGGCGAGAGGTCCTTGGTGAGGTACCCGACGGCGCAGAGGTCGATCGCCTCGAAGACGTCGCGCGAGGCGCTCGAGACGGTGAGCATGACGATCTTCGTCCGTGGCAGGCGCGGGGCGAGCTCGCGGACCACATCGAGGCCGGAAACGCCGGGCAGGTCGATGTCGAGCAAGATGACGTCCGGCCGCAGGGTCAGCGCCTGCTCGATCGCCTCCTCGCCCGTCGAGGTCTCGGCGACGACCTCGAGATCCGGCGTGCTAATCGCCTGACGGATCGCCGAGCGGACGAGCGCGTGATCGTCCACGAGCATGACCCGGAGCGCCGCGCGACGGAGGCTGGTCATGCCAGACCGGCCCCGTCGAGGGGCAGATCCACGACCACCGACGTCCCGTCCTGCGGACGCGAGGCGACCGAGAATTGGCCGCCGATGGCGGTGGCGCGCTCGCGCATGCTCCGCAGCCCGAACCCGCGCGCCTCGTCGAGCTCGGGCTGGAAGCCCCGGCCGTTATCGGCGATCGAGATCCGCAGGCGGCCGTCGGCGCAGACCGTGGTGACGCGTACGACGGTCGCGTCGGCATGCTTGCGCACGTTGTTGAGCGCCTCCTGGGCGATCCGGAGCAGCTCGGCCTGGCGGCGCGGGGAGAGCGTTGGCAGGGTGGCATCGCAGCTGAACTCGACCCGCAGCCCCGAGCTGTCGCCGAACTCCTCGAGATAGCGACCGAGCACGTCGGCCAGCGTGCCCCCGACGACGTCGGTGCGCATGGCGATCACGGCCTGGCGTGCGTCGGCCAGCCCGCGGTCGACCGCCGTCGTCACCTCCGCCACGAGCGCGGCCGCCTCGCGGTTGAGGCCCGGCAGCTGGGCCAGCCGTTCGATCTTCAGCTTCGCGAACCAGAGATCCTGGGCCAGCCCGTCGTGGATCTCGCGAGCCAGGCGGGCGCGCTCCTCGAGCGCTGCCCGGACTGCCTCCGCCTCACGCAGGGTTTCGAGCTCGCGGTTCGCCTGGCGCAGGGCGCGAAGGTCGGCCCGGGTCTCGGCCTGGACGCCGAGCAGGAGGAGCGCGTAGAAGGCGAGACGGAGCACGTCCGCGGTCGTGACCAGCGAGGCGTACATACCCGGGTAGATCGCGCTGTGGAGCTGACTGAAGGCCGCCAGGATGAGCCCGACCGCGAGGTAGGCTCGTCCCACCCGGCCGTCCTCGCGGTAGCGGCGGACGTTGAGCGCCGCCGCGAGGATGAACAGGGCCGCCCCGACCAGCTGCAGACCGGCCCCGAGCAGCGTGACTCCGGGCAGCTCCGAGGGCACGACCGGGTCGGCCTCCAGGCGCGCCAGGCCCTCCGGGCCGATGAGGTCCGGCAGACCGGACCCGGCACCGACCACGAGGACCGTTAGTGCGCCGAATACGAGGAGCGGGACGAGGCCAACGAGGGTGGCCCGGGCGCCGGCAAGGAGCCGATCCCACTGACCGGACGCAGCCACGACCAGCGTGACGGCGACGACGAGCCGGCCGAGCCCCCAGACGTAGAGCGGGGCCTGGCCGGGGCTCTCGAGCGACATCCCGAGCGCCCGACCGAAGCCCAGGATGGGCGCCGCGATGAAGACGGCACCGGAAGCGAACAGGGCGAGGAACGCCCCCGCCTCGAGCAGATCGCCCGGGCGGCGTCGCTCCTGGAACCGGATCCAGCCAAGGCCGGCGACCGCCCCGGCGACGAGCGTCGTCGTCGTATTCAGGACGATGTCAAGGCCCGGCGCGACGACCACGAACTGGAGCCCCGGCGCGACGAGCAAGAGGACGCTGCCGGCCGTGACGGCGACCACCGTGGCGAGCAGGATCCGCCCGAGCGGTTCGGGCGCGCGTGGCCGCTCGGCGGGCGCCGGTGGTGTCGTCACGCCGGTGATTCTACGGCCCGGGATGCCGGCTACGACCCCGGCCATGATGGAGCGACTGGGCGGCACCCGGAGCGACTGGGCCACGCGCGGGGCGACTGGGCCACGCGGAGCGACTGGGCCACGCGCGGGGCGACTGGCTGGCGGGCCGAGCCCGAACCGACGCCGATCCCACCGGCGATGCCACCACCGATGCCAGCGTGCGATGATGCCGCCATGAACGAGCGCCCCGAACCCCGGAGCGGCGACGGACCCATCCGGGTCAGCCGCCTCAACCACGCCGTCCTCTTCGTCCGCGACCTCGACCGCTCGGTCGACTTCTACCGCCGGGTCTTCGGCTTCGAGGAGATCGGCCGCGAGGGAGGCATGATGGCCTTCCTTCGGGCGGCCGGTTCGACGAACCACCACGACCTCGGCCTCCTCGCGGTCGGGCCGAACGCGCCGCGGCCGCCGCGCGGCTCCACCGGTCTCTACCACCTCGCCTGGGAGGTGCCGACTATCGAGGACCTCGCCACCGCAGCGCGGGTCCTCGCCGCCGAGGACGCCCTCGTCGGCGCCTCCGACCACGGTGCGACGAAGTCCCTCTACGGCCGCGATCCCGACGGGAACGAGTTCGAGATCATGTGGATGGTCCCCCGGGAGGCCTGGGGACCGTACGCCAACCGCGTCGTCGTCCTCCCCCTCGACCTCGACGCCGAGCTCGCCCGCTGGCGGTCGCATCGCGCCTGAGGGCCGATCCCGCCGACACCCGATACCCGCCGATCTCAGCCGCTCGACGCCCAACCCACGGCGACGACGAGGACGGTCAGGATGGCGACGTGGGCGAGGGCGCCCCAGACGATCGAGCCCGTTCGCCAAGCGAGCCAGCCGTAGGCCAGACCACCGAAGAACGTCGAGAGGAGCTCGAGCTCGGGCTTGCCGAGGTGCCCGAAGGCGAAGGGGATCGTCGCGACGACGACGGCAAGCGGCCCGATGGCCCGCAAAAGAACAAAGAGCAGGAAGCCCCGGAAGAGGAATTCGGCGGCCGGCAGCTCGACGACGTTCGTGACGAGGACTTCGACGGGTGGCGCCACCATCGGTCGGTAGTAGGCCTGGAACCCCGCTAGGCCGGCGACGGCCACGACGATCGGTGTCATGACCGCGATCCCGGCGAGAGCGGCGACGAGCCCGAATCGCCAGTCGCCGAGGCGGAGCCCGTACTCCTCGGGACGATCCCGAAAGACGAGGACGACGACCGCGAGGGGCACGAGGCCCGTCAAGACGAAGCGGACGACGGCCTGGTAGCGCATCGCTTCGGCGGCACGACCGAGGTCGAGGATCGGCTGGGGGATGAAGACCCGGTTCCAGTCGAGGGCGACGACGGTGACGACGACGAGGGTGGCGATCGTCGCTCGGATGGGGAGCCGCAGGCCAAACAGATCGACGGCCGCCCGATCGGCGTCGGACGGCGTGTAGGGCGGGGCGGCGGCGAGCCAGCGGCGAAGCCGATCGAACGCCGAGCTCGCCGTCGCGAGCGGGGCCGAGGCCGGATCCGGAGGCACCCTGCGAGGGTAGCAGCGGGACGGTCGCTTCGGCACTCGACTGGGTCACGGCGATCGGCGAGAGTACCCACTGGACGGCCCGCCGCCGGCGACGAGCAGCCGGCGGGGCGCCGCCGCTGAGGGAGGTCGCAGATTTGGAACGCCAGTTCGTTGTCCAGCTTCCGAACCGGCCGGGCGAGCTCGGTCACCTGGCACGGGCCCTCGCCGCCCGGGGGATCGACATCGTCCACATCTCCTGTGCCGGAACCGGTCCACTGGCGGCGGCCTTCTTGACGACCGACGATGCCGACGCGACCCGGGCCGTGCTCCGAGGTCTCGGCTACGACGTTCTCGAAGGTGAACCGATCCTCGTCGACGTCGAGGACCGCCCCGGCGGGCTCGCCGAGGTAGCCGAGCGGCTCGGCCAGGCCGGCGTGAACATCCTCGGCCTCTTGACCGTCGGTCGCCGGCCCGGGATCGCCGAGATGGCCTTCGTCGTCGACGACGTCGCCCGGGCGCGCGAGGTTCTCGGCGCGGCTGGCATCGCCCTTCGGTAGCGGCCCGTTTGGGGCCGGTCGGCCACGGAGTTCCTGGCCGTCGAGCGGCCTCGTCGCCGTCAGGGGCGCTCGTCGCCCTTTGAGCTCGCTCGTGGCCCGCGAGGGGGTTCGTGGCCATCGAGGAGCCGGGTGAACGGCTCGGGGGACCTTCGTACCGCCGGTGATGACTCGCCCGGAGGATGGCGCGCCGGCGCACCGCCGACGACGATCGGAGCATGGCTCCCGACTCCCCCGCCGGATCCGGCCCGGTGGCCTACGCGCGGCTCCGGGACGGCAGCCTCCCGCCGCCCGAGTCGACGCGCCGCAAGCTTCTCATCCGCGGCGCTGCCCTCCTCGCCCTGGCGATCACGGCCGTCTACCTCGTCTGGCGGGCCACGAGCACGATCCACCTCGGCTTCTGGTGGGTCGCCATCCCGATGTTCGCCGTCGAGCTCCACAACGCCGCCGGGCTCGTCCTCTACACGATCGCCCTCTGGAGCGTCGACCCCGATCCACCCGCGAACCCCACGCCCTCCCGCCGCTGGCGGGTCGCTGTCCTCATCCCGACCTACAACGAACCGCCCGAGGTCCTTCTGCCGACCATCGCTGCTGCCGTGGCCCTCGAGCCCGAACACGAGACCTGGGTCCTCGACGACGGCCGTCGGCCGGCCATCCGGGACCTCGCCGAACAGCTCGGGGCCCAGTATCTGACGCGGCCCGACAACCGCCACGCCAAGGCCGGCAACCTGAACCACGCCCTCGGGGTCATCGACGCCGACATCGTCGCCGTCCTCGACGCCGACCACGTCCCGACGGCCCGCTTCCTGATCGCCACCTTGCCGTACTTCGATGACCCGAAGGTCGCCTTCGTCCAGACCCCGCAGGACTTCTACAACCTCGATTCCTTCGAGCACCAGCGACGCTGGAACGGCCAGATCTTCAACGAAGAGGCCGTCTTCTACCGCGTCATCGCGCCGGCGAAGAACCGCTGGTCGGCGCCCTTCTGGTGCGGGACCTGCGCCCTCGTCCGGGTCGAGGCCCTCCGATCCGTGGGTGGAGTGGCGACGGAGAGCGTGACCGAGGACATCCACACGACGATCCGGATGTACCGAGCGGGCTGGACGGGCCGCTACCACAACGAGGTCCTCGCCCGTGGTCTCGCTCCTGAGGATGCCGAGGCTTACCTCCTCCAGCGCCACCGCTGGGCCCTCGGGGCGATGCAGGTCCTCCGGCTCGAGAACCCGCTCTTCCGGCCGGGGCTCACCCTCGCCCAGCGCCTCGCCTTCGCGACGACCCTCTTCGGCTGGTTCGATTCGTGGCGAGCTCTCGCCTACATCGTCCTCCCGATGGTCGTCGTCCTGACGGGAGCCGTGCCCATCGCCGCCCCCGGCGAGGTCTTCGGCCCCTTCTTCCTGGCCACCCTCGGCTCCCAATTCGTCGCCCTCCGCCTCCTCGCCCGCGGCCACTACCCGCCGATCCTGTCGATCCTCTTCGAGATCCTCCGGATGCCGGCCGTCCTTCCGGCCACCCTCGCCGTCTTCCGCCCACGAGCCGGACGGCGGTTCAGTGTCACGCCGAAGGGGCGCCGAGGACGAGCCGACCGCCGCGGTCCGGTCCCCAGGCTCCTCTCGATCCTGACCGCAGCGAGCTGCTTCGCCCTCGTCTGGTTCACGGCGAACCTCCTCGGTCTCGGTCCGCTTCGTTACGAGGTGCCGTGGGCGGCCATCGGCGCTGCCTTCTTCCTGGCCGCCAACCTCGGCTTCCTCCTCGCTGCCATTGGCCGGATTCGAGCGGCACGCTTCTCGGGCAACCGGCGGGCGAGCGCTCGGATCGAAACGGTGGTCCCGGCCGTCTTCGAGGGCCGCCGCGGCTGGGTCGCCGACCTCTCGGTGACCGGCGCGCGGGTCGTGCTCCCGCCTCCAGCGACCGATGGAGGGAGCGAGTCGGAGTCCGGGGTCGACGGCGGTCGGCTTCGGCTCGAGCTTCCCGCAACGGCGGAAGCGGTCGAGCTCGTCGTGTCCGTTCGGCGGCGCGTCGCCCGGCCGGACGGTTCGCTCGAGCTCGGGCTCGCCTTCGAGCCGGGGCAGCTCGAAGCGATCGCGCGCCTCGCCGTCGCTGTCTTCCACGCCCTCGTCCCGATCGAGGAGCCGTCGCTCGAGCCGCGCGCTCTCGTCTGGCGAGGCGGCTCCACCACCGGCACCCAGCAAGGAACCGAAGGGGCGGACGGAGCGACGGGCGAGGGGCTGGCCTCCGAGGCGGCCTGACAAGCACGCCTCCCCCGGTCGGGTCCCCCGGCGGCGGCGATGTCGCCACCCAGCGTCGCGATCCATTGGCTCGGGTGGGCTCGAGGTCGAGTCTCGGGTCGGCCGTCCCGGCAGCGCAAGCCCGAGCCGAGCGCCGATCCGCCGAGCGCAACTTTCTGGCGGCTCGGCCCGTCATAGGCTCGTTGCGCCACCGAGCGCATGCCACTGGGGGTCGACCATGGTTTCCATCCGGGCAGTGGTCCTTTCGTTTGTCGTCCCGGGCTTCGGTCAGTGGTCTGTTGGGCGCTGGCTTCGAGGGCTCGTCTTCGTTTTGCCGCAGCTCGGCATCGTCGCCCTTGCCGGCCTCGTCGTCGCCGCCCCGAACGGACTCGTCTTGGGAGCGATCGTCCGACCCGAGACGATCGCCGCCCTCCTTGTCCTCGATGTCCTTCTCTTCCTCCAGCGAGTCCTCGCTGTCGTCGATGCCTATCGGATCGCCGCCGCTCGGCGCCCGCCCGCATCGTTCATAGCCCGGGTGGTGTCGATGTTCGGTCTCGGCTTCCTGCTCGCGACGAGCGGGGTCGTTCATGCTGGCCTGGGCTATCTCGGGGTGAGGGCCTACGGGACGCTCGACGCGGTCTTCGTCGGCGACGCAGGCTGGCGGGTGCCCGAGTACGAGCTCTCTCCGGCACCGCCAGCCTGGCCGAGTCCCAGCCCCAGCCCGACCCCGAGCGCCTCGCCCTCCGCCGAGCCGACGCCGTCGCCCTCCTCGTCGCCCACCTCGTGGCCCTCCCCATCGCCGTCGTCCTCCCCGAGTCCGGTCCCGGGCTGGGCCGGCGACGGGCGCCTCGACCTCCTCCTCATCGGCTCCGACGCCGGCCCGGACCGCTGGAGCCTGCGAACCGACACGCTCATCGTCCTCTCCGTCGACGTCACCACGGGCCGTGCCGCCCTCTTCGGCATCCCGCGGAACCTCGTCGGCGTGCCGCTTCCCGCGGAGAGTGCCGGGGCCTTCCCGGACGGCCGCTTCCCGGGTCTCCTGAACGCCCTCTACGTCTACGCGATGGGTCACCCCCGAGCCTTCCCGGGCGGGGAGTCGCGGGGCTTCCGGGCCGTCGCCGGAGCCGTCCAGGAGCTCGTCGGGGTCCGCCTCGATGGGGCCGTCGTCGTGAACCTCGCCGGCTTCGTTTGGCTCGTCGATGCCCTGGGTGGGCTCTGGATCCAGGTTCCGGAGCGCCTCTATGACGCCTTTTACCCGCTCGAGGACGGGAGCGGGCTCATCGCCGTCGACATCCGCCCCGGCTGCCGTCACCTCGACGGCCGGATGGCCCTCGCCTATGCCCGGTCCCGCCATCAGGACTCCGACTACGGGCGGATGGCCCGCCAGCAGGCCGTCCTCGTCGCCCTCCGTCGCCAGCTCGACCCGGTGGCGCTCCTGCCGCGGCTGCCCGAACTCCTCGAGATCGCCGGCCAGAACCTCTGGACGACCCTCAATCCGGACGACGTCGCCGGGCTCGCCGAGCTCACCGGCCGGGTCGACGCTTCGGCAGTTCGGCGGGTCCTCTTCGTGCCGCCAGCCTACCCATCGCACCTCGACGATCGGGCGATCGCTCGGATCCGGGCCGTCGTTCGGGGGGTCTTCGCGACTGCCGACTGGCCGGCTCCGGAGGACCTGCCGTCGGGGCCGAGCTGCCCACCCTCGTCCTGAGGGGGTGGCTCGTCGGCCCGGTTCGGCTCGCCCCGCCCGACGCCTCCCGTCACGCGCTGCCATCGCCGCCCCGGCTGCCCCTTCGGCCTAGGGCCACGTCCTCCCGTCCCCGCCCCGGCCTGTCCGTCCGAACCTGCCGACCTCCGCCAGGTTCGCCGAGGGGGTATCGTGAGGCCATGAAGGGTGATCGCGTCGAGGTCGTCGTCGATACCGGCCACGGCACCCAGACCTTCGAGATCGTCGCCACGCGGGCAGGGCGGCGGATCGAGATCACGAGCGCTCGCGGTGTCATCGAGGTGAGCGAGGTGACCCGGACGGGGACGCCCATCCGAACCGGCCGATTCATGGCGAACCGGGTCGTCGCCCTCGTCGAGCACCCGGCCCAGGAGGCCCCGGAGGCTGGGGTGGAGGTCGAGACGCGACGGCGGCTCGGTGCCGGGCGAGCCCGAGCCCGAGGAACCCCGGTCGCCCAGCTCCCACTCCTCGCCGACGAGCCAGGCTCCTAGGTCGGACCTCGTGACGGCGCCCCGTCGCCGTCGGCCGAGGCGCGCCCCGTCGCTGCCAGCCCGAGTGCGCCTCGCCGCCAGCCCGAGTCCGCCTCGCCGTCGGCCGATTCGCCCCCGATCAGCCCGGCCGATCGGGCGCTTCGGCTCCCGGAATGAGCTCCGGTATCCGGTGGAGCAAAGCCCAGAGTTCGGCAGGCAGCGGCGCGGCCTCCCGGCGGGGCCGAACGGCAACGATCCGCCGCCGTGGAACTCGCACCCCGACGACGTCCACCTCGGTCAGCGTCCCCTCCCGAACGTCCTCGGCGACCGCCGTCGAGGGCAGAAAGGCGACACCCAGCCCCCGAATCGCCATCCGCTTCGCCGTCTCGACGTTGTCGACCTCCATCGTCCCCCGCGGCACGACACCCGCCCCACGAACGAGGATCTGCGTTGAGGCGTGGTCACTCGAGCCCCGGTCGAAGAGGATGAGGACGCTCTCGGCCAGCCGTTCGACCCCGATTCGACCCTCGTACGCGAAGGGGTGGTCGGGACGGACGACGAGGACGAGGGCCTCGCTGTAGAGCGGCTCGACGACGAGGCGAGGGTCGGTCACGTCCCGGACCAGACCGAGGGCGATCTCGCCCGCCGCGACCTGCCCGGCCACGTCCTCGGAGTGGCCGGTCCGGACCAGGGCTCGAAGCGTCGGTCGCAGGTGCCGGAGCCGGGCGACGAGCTCGGGGAGGACGTACGTCGCCACCGCCGGCGCAGCCCCGATAACGAGCTCTTCGCTCGTGCCGTGCGCCGCGTCACGGGCGTGGCCGATCCCCGCCTCGAGGGCGGCCAGGGCGCGCTCGGCGTACGGCAAGAGAGCCCGCCCGGCGAGGGTCAGGGTCATGCCGGTCCGACCTCGTTCGAAGAGCGGGTGACCGACGACGGCCTCGAGGGCCGCGATCCGCCCCGACAGGGCCGGCTGACTCAGGTGGAGGGCGGCCGCCGCCGATCGAACGCTCGTCCGGCGGGCGACTTCGACGAAGGCCTCGAGTTGCTCGAACAGCATGGGGGTGACATCCTCGACGTCGCCAGGGCGGAACGACCTGATCGGCAGCGCCGATCACGATGATCTGGATATTCTATTGGACAGATCGGCTTTGGGCCCCTATTCTCAGGCTATGGCGACACCCCGCGAGACCCGTCGGCGGACCCTCGGACCGCGTACCCCGGGCCGATGCTCCTGTCCTCGGCGAGGGGCGGCCCGCCGGTGTCGGTGCGCGGAGCGCCAGCTCGGCTGAGCCGGTCGCCCCTCGCCGCTCCCTGACTCCCTCGGCCTCGGCGGGTCGGCTGCTTCGCCCTCCGCACTCCCTTCCCTGAGACGTCGCGCCCGGGCAGCCCGTCGCCCCCGACCAGGCGACCGCCCCGGGCCTCGCGACGGCGACCCGCCACGAACCGAGCGACGTCCCCTCCCCCTGTCTCAGCCCAGAAGGAGCGCTGCCCGTGGCCCTCTATCTCGTCGAGTTCCCGCTCCCTCGCTCGTCCGACAGCACGACCGACGCGCCCGACGATCCCGAGATCGCCCGCCTCGGCGAGGCCATCGTCGATGCAGCCGCGGCCGTCGGCGGTGAGCTCGTCGAGCTCCAGGTCGGGCTCGACGCCGGACGGCTCTACGCCATCGTCGAAGCCGGCGCAGCCCGGTCCCTGGAGGAGGGCCTTCGGGCGGCCGGACTCGCCCCCGACGGCGTCGTCGAGGTCCGACTCGTCGGCCCGACCCTCGAGGAGGTGAAGGCGGCGCGGGGGCAGGCCGGCTACCTCGTCGAGTGGGATCTCCCGAACGGCTTGACGATGGAGGCCTACCTCGAGCGAAAGCGGGCGAACGCCCCTCGCTACGCCGACGTCCCCGAGACGACCTTCCTCCGAACCTACGTCTGCATCGACATGTCGAAGTGCCTCTGCTTCTACCGGGCCCCTGACGAGGCGGCCGTCCGTCGAGCTCGGGAGGCGGTGCGGGCACCCGTCGACCGCCTGACCCGAATCAGCGAGGTGGACCGACATGCCCGCGTCTGAGCGTCGCCGGACCGCCGTCGCCGAGCCGGTCGGGGTGACGGGCGAGACCGCCGGTCCGGTGAGCGAGGCGACCGCCGAAGATACCGCCGCAGACTCGGTCGACCCTGCGCCGAGGCCGAAGGGGGCACTCGTCCTCCCCGACGCGGTCGGCCGCGCCATCGACGACTTCTTCGGTCCCCGGGCCGGAGACGTGGAGGCTGGGCGAGCCTCCGTCCGCGAGGGGATCGTCGAGCTCGCCCGCCTCGGCGCCTTCGAGGCCGATCTCTCCGAGGCGGTGGCCATCGTCGCTCGGGTCGCCCGCCACGATCTCGCCTCGGCCTTCTCGGCCTGGGCCCATCGGATGGTCGTCGAGTACCTCCAGGCCGGTCGGGCGAGCACGACCACGAGGCGCTGGCTCGACGAGCTCCGGACGGGGCGACGGATCGGCGCGACGGCCATGGCGGCCGGCACGGCCCACGTCCTCGCCGGCTCGCCGCTCCCCGTCACCGCCGCGCCTGCCGACGGCCGGCTCGAGCTCCGGGGCCGAATCGCCTGGGCCTCGAACCTTCTGCCGCCGTTCCTCGTCGTCACGGCCGCGGCCCGCGACGAGACCGACCAGACGATCGTCGTCGCCCTGACGAGCGAGACGCCGCAGCTCCAGGTCGACCCGTATCCCGACCTCCTCGCCCTCGGCGCCACGGGCAGCTCGTCGATCCGCCTCGACGGCGTCGCCGTCGACGGGGAGGCCGTCCTCGCCACCGACCTCGCTGCCTTCGTCGGCCGGATCCTCGCCCCCTTCCTCCTCGTCCAGTCGGCCTTCTGTCTCGGCCTCGCCGAACGCGCCCTCGAGGAGGCGGAGATGGCCCTCGGACCCCTCGGGGCGCCCCTTCGGCCCGATCTCGACGGGACCCGGCGCGACCACGACCAGCTCGCCCGGCAGCTCGCGGCCCTGGCGCGGCGGGCCTCGATCGATCGGACGGCGATCGCTCGTCGTGCGCTCCTCGAGCTCCGCCTCCAGGCCGCTCGGGTCGCCGGAGAGGCCGTCCGGCTCGAGCTCGCCGCCGTCGGCGGGCGGGCCTACGTCCGCGGCCACCCGACGGAGCGCCGGCTCCGCGAGGCCGCCTTCCTGCCGATCCAGTCACCGACGGAGGTCCTCCTGCGATGGCTTCTCTCCCGGGAGTCGTGACGGGCTCGCTCGTAACGGACCGGCCGACGGAGACGGCGGCGTCGCTTCCCGCGGCGCCACCGGCCCCCGCCCTCCGGCTCGTCGGCGGGACGAAGTCGTACGAGCGGGGTCGGCGACGGATCCCCGTCTTCGCCGACGTCGACCTCGAGCTCGGGCGGGACGAGATCGTCGTCCTCCTCGGGCCCTCGGGCTGCGGGAAGTCGACCCTCCTCCGGACCCTGGCCGGCCTCGAACCTCTCGACCGGGGGCGGCTCGAGCTCGGGCCGGGACTCGGTCCGATGCCCGTCCCCGGCCGGGTGGATGGGGAGCAGGCTGGCATTCGCGGCGGTGCCGCACAGCGTCCCTCGTCGGGGCTCGGCCACGAGGTCGGGATCGCCTTCCAGGAGCCGAGCCTCCTGCCCTGGCTCACGGTCGCCGAGAACGTCGCCCTCGGCCTTCGCTTCGCAGCCAACCGGGGGCGGCTGCCGACGGCCGGGCCGAACCGGGTGGCGGCGCTCCTCGCCGAGCTCGGCCTCGCCGACCTCGCCGACGCCCGACCCGACCAGCTGTCGGGCGGCCAGGCCCAGCGGGTCAACGTCGCTCGGGTCGTCCTCACCGGCCGGCCGATCCTCCTTCTCGACGAACCCTTCGCTGCCCTCGACCCGGCCACCCGGGCGGACCTCCAGGGCTGGCTCGTCCGCCTCGTTCGAGCCCACCGGCTGGCGGCGCTCCTCGTCACCCACGACGTCGACGAGGCCATCGCCCTCGGCGACCGGATCGTCCTCATGGCCGGCCGGCCCGGTCGGATTCGCCGGACGTGGCTGCCGGAGGACGGTGGGCCCCTCGGTGCTCTTCGGGACGAGATCGTGGCCGCCTATCGAGCCGACGAACCCGTCCAACGGGCCGACGTACCCCCGACCGCCATCCTCGACACGACAGGAGATCACTGATGCCTGCGTCCCCGGATCGCGGAGCGGCCCCCGAGCGAGGGGGTCGCGGCCGCGCCGCATCCGTCGCCCGCGCCGAGGCCACCTCGGGCCCTCTCGTCTCCCGCCGCGAGCTTCTTCGACTCGGCGTCCTCGCCGCCATCGCCGGCCCTGCCGCCATCGCCGGCTGCCTGCCCGGTGGCGCGAACCCGTCGGCCGGCGGGAGTCCGTCGGCCGTCTCGAGCCCGACCCCGGGTGGGGCAGCCAGCCCGACCCCCGGAACGGCCTTCGCCGACGGCCGCGTCCGGATCGGCTACCTGCCGATCACCGATGCCGCACCGCTCCTCCTCGCCCACGCGCGGGGGCTCTACGCCGAGGAGGGGCTGACGGTCGACCGCCCGACCCTCTTTCGGGGTTGGTCCCAGATCGCCGAGGCCTTCCAGGCCGGGCAGGTCGACGTCGTCCATCTCCTCATGCCGATGACCGTCTGGCTCCGCTTCGGCAGCCAGGTGCCGCTCAAGGTCGTTGCCTGGGACCACACCGGCGGCTCGGCGCTCACGGTGGCGCCGGCCGTGGAGCGCCTCGAGGACCTGGCCGGGACGACGGTCGCCGTCCCCTTCTGGTACTCGATCCACAACGTTGTCCTCCAGCTCCTCCTTCGGACCGTGGGCCTCCGCCCGGTCACCTCGGGCGAGCCGTCGGCGACGGACGGGACCGTCAAGCTCGTCGTCATGGCCCCGCCCGATATGCCGCCTGCCCTCGCCAACGGCTCCATCGCCGGCTTCATCGTCGCCGACCCCTTCAACGCCGTCGCCGAGGTGAACGACATCGGCCGGATCGGGCGCTTCACCGGCGACGTCTGGCTCGACCATGCCTGCTGCGTCGTCACCGTCGGCGAGGGCGCCGCCGCCGGCGCTCCGGATGTCGTCGAGCGGGTCGTCACGGCCGTCGCCAAGGCCCAGCTCTGGGCCCGCGACAACCGGACCGAAGCGGCGCGGCTGCTCTCCGCCGATGGCGACAACTACCTCCCCCAACCGCGGGCGGCGATCGAGCGGGCGCTCACCCACTACGATCCGGCCGAGTACGGGCCGACGGGCGCCATCCGCCACCCCGACTGGCCGACCGGGCGGATCGGCTTCCAGCCCTTCCCCTTCCCGTCGTACACCGAGTCCCTCGTTCGCCTCCTGGGCGAGACCCTGGTCGAGGGCGATCGGAGCTTCCTCGACCGCCTCGATCCGGCGGCGGTCCATGGCGAGCTCGTCGACGATCGCTTCGTTCGGGCCGCCATCGACCGGCTCGGCGGGCCGGCTGCCTTCGGGCTCCCAGCCGACCTGACGCGAAGCGAGCGCATCGAGCCGTGAGCGGGCTGTCGCGCTTGGCGGGGGGCCAGCCTGAGGCGGTCGCAGCGGAGCTGGAAGCCGGTCACCGGCAACGCCACGCTCGGGGCCTCGCCCCCTCGGTCCTCGCCAGGCCCGGTCGCCTCGTCGGCCGCTC
>JBHORA010000198.1:0-7970 GCA_042408535.1 Chloroflexota bacterium
TCGAGGAACACGAGATCGATGCCCGAGGCTGTGCGAAGCAGGTTACTCCGCCACGCGTCACGCTCCAGGCGCCCGTCAGGGACCAGCGCGGCGTAGTCGTGCGCCCGGGGCAACAGCTCCGACCTTTCGATGAGTGACACGGAAGGCTCCGGTGCTGAACGCAGCAGACCAGCCAGGCCGGCGAAGAGTTCGGGATCGTGCTTCGGGCAGGTGTCGCGATCACGAAGATAGGAGCGGAATCCTCCGTCCCGGCTGCCGTCGTCCGGCGTCAGCATCCAGACGACGAGCAGCCTGCCGTCACCACTGGACTGCAAGGCGCGCAACAGGCCGTACTTGCGGGAGTCGTTCATGTCGCCGAAGTACTGGTTCTTCATCCGGCGGTCACCCCCTTGGCCGGTCAGACGGTCCGGCAATGGGCTGCGGGCGAACAGCCTACGCCCACTCGACGAGTCCCAGCTTGCCCAGAACCTCGGCGCTGCGGCGATTGGAGGGTTGTGCTCCCACAGGATGTTTTGTTTCGCGGCTTCCCTCCGGGCGGTCCAGAAGCGCGCGGAATTCCTCGGGCGTCGTCATGTCGGGCCCCTGCTCTGGATTGGGCTGCCGGCGAGCGTCATCGCGCGCTCTTGCCCCCCTCCTTCTCATTCGGGCGCCCTTCGGCGGACAGTCCCAGAAGCCGGGCGAGTCCTTGGCAGACCCGGGCTTCGTCGTCGGCGCTCAGGCGGCCGAGGCGGCCGCGCACCAGGCGGTGGTCCAAGGTGAAGAGCTTGAAGCGCACCTTGGACGGTGCCGGGAGCCCGGCGGCACCCAGGTCGGCGATCGGGCAGTCGAGCGGCCAGGGCGGATTGGCCGCCGACGTGATCATGGCCATGACCGAGTGGCCGGCAGGGGTGTTGAAGGCATCGGGATCGGAGAGGACCAGGGCGGGCCGGTTCTTGGTGGCCTCGCGATCGGTGAACGGGAACGGCACCCGCACGACCGTGAAACGCTCAAAGGTCACGGTACGCCTCTTCGTCGGCCGGGCTCGCCCACTCGGAGAGCGTCCCTTCCACTGCGCGCAGGTACTCGAGGTCCCACGGCTGCGCTCGGCGGACGACGGCCCTCCTGTCCGGGGCGACCTCCCAGACGATCAGGTCACCGGGCGCGATCCCGAGGGCGTCGCGGATCTCCTTGGGGATCGTCGTCTGGCCCTTGGCGGTGACTTTGGCGACCGCTTCCACAGCCCGGCTCCTTCCAGAACGCATGATAACATTACGGTAAGGCGCTCCTTACAGCAATGCAAGCCTTGCTGAGTGCTCGGCTCACATCGGCCGTACCGGTCGATACGGCAACGCGCCGTAAGCGCTCGTAGTGTCGCACCCCGGGCCGAGCCCGGTAGGGTCGGGCGGGCCCTACAGGACCTCCACGAACTCGGCCACGACGCGCACCTCCCCCTCGTCGCGCTCGCGGAGGACGATCGGCTCGAACGCCGGGTTCACGGGCTCGAGGCGGACCTCCACGTGACGCCATCCCTCGGCGTCGGCGGCCTTGGTGCTGCGGTAGCGCTTAACCGTGTAGCTCCCTCGGCTCACTCCCACCGGAACCAGCGCCGCGCCGCCAGACCGCTGCCGGCGGCCCAGACAAGGAGGGCCCCGAGGTCCTGCCCGACGCGCCCCGCGGCCTCGCTGCCGGCGCCCCCGGTCGCCCCGAGGCCCGCTGCCACGATCCGGGCCAGGGCGGTCACCGGGGTGAGCTCGGCCAGGTTCCGCAGGGCGCCCGGGAGCGCTTCGACCGGAACGAGGATCCCGCCCAAGAGCAGGAAGCCGAGGAAGAGGCCGTTAACGATGGCGAGGGCCGCCTCGGCCCGGAGCGTCCCGCCGAAGAGCAGCCCGAGGCCGGCGAAAGCGAGGAGGCCGAGCAGAAGGCCAGCCACGAGGAGGGCCGGCGAAGCCTCGGGTTCTGGCCGCCAGCCGAGGCCCAGGGCAACCGCGACGAGGAGGACGACCTGGCCGAGGCCGACGATCCCGACGGCGCCAATCTTGGCGACGACGAGCCCGCCGACCGGCGCCGGTGATCCGCCGAGCCGCTTGAGGACCCCGTAGGCGCGCTCGTAGGCGGTGGCGATGCCGAGGTTCACAAAGCCAGCCGCGGCGACGGCGATGGCGACGACGGGTCCGAGGAGTGCCGCGACGGTCGCTTCGGAGGCTCCGCCGCCCGCAGCGCTTCGGATCGGGACGGCCGCCAGGAAGACGAGGAGGACAGGCGGCAGCCCGAACATGACGAGCAGGTTCTCGTAGCGGCGAGCCGTCAGGCGGAGCTCCATGGCGAGGAGGGCGGCGACGGAGCGGACGAAGGAGGCCGGCTCGGATGGCGCTGCCCCGGAAGCCGCTGCCCCGGATGGCGCCGCCCCGGATGGCGCTGCCCCAGACGGCGCCGCCCCAGATGGCGCTGCCCCGGAAGCCGCTGCCCCAGACGGCGCCGCCCCAGACGGCGCTGCGCCGGATGGCATTCCGTCGACGGCGGACGGCCGCTCCGTCATGCCACACCATCCTCCAGCTCCGTTTCCTCCCGAGCGAGGAGGTCGAGGTACCAGGTTTCCAGACCTTCGGCCCCCGCCCGAACCTCCGCGAGGAGGCGGTCGCGAGCTGCGGCCCAGGCGGCTAGGCGGGCGACGAGCTCGGGCGTGGCGGTCGGTCCGGCGAGACGATACCGGTCGGGACCGCCGTCGGCCTCGACGCGGCCACCGAGCTGGGCCGAGAGGTCCGCCAGCTCGGTCTCGTCGAGACCGGGGATTCGGAAGCGGAGGATCGGGGCGCTCGCGACGAGGAGCTCGGCCCGCGCTCCGTCGGCGACGATCCGTCCTCGGTCGAGGACGGTGATCCAGTCGGCGAGGCGCTCGACGTCGGCGAGCTCGTGGGTCGTCATGAGGATCGTCGTCCCGCCCCGTCGGAGGTCGTCGAGGAGGGCGCGGACACTGGCCTTGGCGGCGGGATCCATGCCGGCCGTCGGCTCGTCGAGGACGAGGAGCTCGGGCCGACCGACGAGGGCGACGGCGAGGGCGAGTCGCTGCCGCTCACCACCCGAGAGGGCCCGGTACGGTGTTTGAGCCACCGATACGAGGTCGAGTCGCTCCAAGAGGGAGCGTGGCGGCTCCGGCGCTCGGAAGAGCCCGGCGTAGAGATCGAGGATCTCCGTCGGGCGGGCGAGGGGCGGGAAGCCGCCGCCCTGGAGCATGATCCCGACTCTCGCCCGGAGGAGGCGTCCGCCGCTCCCCGGCTCCACGCCGAGGACGCGAACGATCCCCCCGTCGGGACGCCGGTAACCCTCGACGATCTCGACGGTCGTCGTCTTGCCGGCCCCATTCGGGCCGAGGAGGGCGTGGATCGTCCCGGGGCGACAGGAGAACGAGACGCCGCGGAGGACGGTCCGGCCGTCGTAGCGCTTGACGAGCCCGCTCACCTCGATCGCAGCCCCAGGCGGGACCCGGCCGCTCGATCGGCCGCTCGATCGGTGGTCGGTCATCGGGCGAGGATGGCCGGCAGCTGCCGCTCGAGATCGACCTCGAGAAGCTCGCCGATCTGAATCGAGCGGACGATCCCCGATCGATCGATGAAGTACGTCTGGGGCGGGGCGACGACCCGGTAGGCGGCGGCGAGGCGGCCGTCGGGATCGAGGACGGTCGGCCAGCCGGCACCCTCTTCGGTGACGAAGCGGCGGGCGGGCTCGGCTTCGTCCTTGAAGAGGACGCCGACGATGGCGAGTCCATCCTCGGCGTGGTCGCGGAGGGCGGCGGCGAGGAGCGGGAATTCCTCCCGGCAGGGGACGCACCACGAGGCCCAGAAGTTGACGATGACCGGTCGCCCGCGGAGCTCGGCGAGGTCGAGGCGACCGCCGTCGAGGGTATCCCCGGCGAGGGGCGGGGCGGGCTCCCCGGTCCGGGCGACGGGGCTGGCGCAGGACGCGACGAGGACGAGGGAGGCGAGGACGAGGGCGATGGGCGAAGTCGCCTGCCGAAGCGGCCGGCTCCACCGTCGCCCCTCGGTTCGAAGGAAGCGTGCTCGGAGGATTCTCGTCGTCGTCGTGCCTAGCGGGCCGTGATCGTGCCCGTCATGTTCGGATGGACGGTGCAGGCGAACGGGTACTCCCCGGCGGCGAGGGCCGGGACCTCGTAGACCCGAACGTCGACGCCGTTGAAGATCTCGCCGACGAAGAGATTGTCGCCGGCCGCGCTCCGGATGTCGACGTTGTGCGGAACCCCGCTGTCGAGGTTGACGAAGGCGATCGTGAAGGGTCGCCCGGCCGGGGCCACGACCTGGCGATCGAGGAACTGGATGCCCTGGGCAGTGATCGTGACGTCGGCGGCTGGGATGGAGGGGAGGGCGCCCGGTCCCGGCGAGGCCCCCGGTCCCGGCGAGGCCCCCGGGTTCGACGGACCACCAGCGGGCGCGGCGCTCGGTGCCGGGGAAGCGCCGGGCTCGCCGCCGACCGCGCTCCGGGGCGGGAGGATCCCGGCATCGACGACCACGGCCGCGGCGACGATGAGGAGCGAGACGGCGATCGTCATCGTTGGGTAGCCCGGCGGCGGCCCCGGTTCGAGGTGCTCGCCGTGGTCAGCCGCCTCGACGGCGAGGTACTCGCGGCGGGCATCCCGAAGCCAACCAGCCAGGACGATGACCAGGACGGCGATTCCGGCGGGGAGGAGCCAGCCCCCGAAGACGAGGCCATAGAAGACGACCATGAGGGCGCCCGCGGCGAGGATCGGTCGGAAGGACGGCGCCGGGAGGTGGACACCCGGCGGCGGTGGCGGCGGCTCGGCTGGAACTGGCAGGGCAGCGGTCCCCTCCGCCGTGTCGGCTCGCTGGAGGCGGTCGTAATCGCGCATCCCCTCCCGGAGCCAGTAGAGGAGGGCGGCGACGAGGACGGCGATGCCGAGGACGAGCCAGGGCCCCCCGAAGACGAGGCCGAAGAAGACGGCGAAGAGGCCGACGGCGCCGAGGAGGGGCGCCCACGACGGACCGGGGGCATGGGTTCCCGGCGGGGGAAGGGGTGTCCGGCGTCGCGGTCGCCGCCGGCTCGGCCCGGCCCTGAGGAACTGGCGGAGGAGCCAGCCGAAGAAGAGGGCGACGAGGACGGCGAGACCGACGGGGATGAGGGCGACCAGGGCTGCCCAATCCGGCGTGACGAGCTGGGCCGTGACGTCGAGGATGCCCTGCCAGAGCTCCTGGAGGCGCTGGCCGACGGATTCCATGGTCGTCGCAGCGATCCGACCTGCGATCTCGATCCGAGCCTACTCGCGCGGCGAGCCGGCGATGAGGACGTAGGCCATGACGCTCATGGCGATGCCGAGGGCGGCGAGCATCGTCATCCCGGCAAAGTCGACGTGGCCGCTCCCGAAGGAAGGCACGAACCAGTAGACGACGGCGATGGCAATGAAGAGGACGCCGATGAGAACCGCGTTCCGTGGATGGCGGAGTGGGTGCATCGGCTCAGGCTCCACCATGGCCGGGCAGGAGGTAGAGGGTCGAGAAGAGGACGATCCAGACGACGTCGACGAAGTGCCAGTAGAGCGAGACCGCTTCGACGGCGTCGTGGTGACGAGCCGAGAACTGGCCCGCCATCCCCCGGTAGAGGACGACCCCGAGCATGACGACACCGCCGAAGACGTGGGCCCCGTGGAAGCCGGTGAGGGTGAAGTAGGTCGTCCCGAAGGGCCCCGCGTCGAGGGTCATCCCCTCGCTGTAGAGGATCGTGTAGTCGATCGCCTGGAGGATGAGGAAGACGATGCCGAGGACGAAGGTGACGGCGATGTTCCGGAGGAAGGCCGTCCGGTCGTTGCGGCGGATCGCCGAGATGGCGAACTGGCAGGTAAAGGACGAGCTGATGAGAAGGACCGTCGCTGGGCCGACGAGGGGGAAGATCTGGAGGACGTGGGCGAGCTCGGCCGGCGGCCATTCGGGCGTCTGGGCTCGGATGTTGAAGTAGGCGGCGAAGAGGCCGGCGAAGAACATCACCTCGGAGGTGATGAAGAGGATCATCCCGAGGACCGGGTTGCTGATCCCGCCCCGGGTGTCGTGGGCGAGGCCGGCCACCGGGCTGTGCTCGACCTGGGCGATGGCTCTCGAGTCGGCGCTCATCGTGCGTTCCCTCCTCGCTCAGTGGCCAGCCGCGGTCGGGGCCGGCGGCAGCTGACCCGCCCAGGTCGGGGCACCCTCGTCCTTCGTCAGCCCGTGGCGGAGGTCGAAGAGCGGCCGCTCGGATCGGATCGGCGGCAGGTGCTCGAAGTTGTAGGGTGGCGGCGGCGACGTCGTCGCCCACTCGAGGGTGTTCGCCTCCCAGGGATCGTTGCCGGCCGGTTGCCCGCTCCGGAGGGAGACGAAGACGTTCCAGAGGAAGGGCAGGATCGAGGCGGCGATGAGGAAGCCACCGATCGTGGCGACGAGGTTGAGGTCCGTCCAGCCAGCGTTCGCGCTGTAGTCGGCGATCCGGCGCGGCATCCCGGCCAGGCCGAGCTGGTGCATCGGGAAGAAGGTGAGGTTGAAGCCGACGAACATGAGGGCGAACTGGAGCTTGCCAAGGGTCTCGTCGAGCATGCGGCCCGTCATTTTCGGGAACCAGTAGTAGATCCCGGCGAAGACCCCGAAGGCCGAGCCACCGAAGAGGACGTAGTGGATGTGGGCGACGACGAAGTACGTGTCGTGGAGGGCGAAGTCGACCGGCACGACGGCGTGGAAGGCGCCGTTGATGCCGCCGATGAGGAACATCGACAGGAAGCCGAGGGCGTAGATGAGGGGGGTCTTGAAGGTGAGCTGGCCCTTGAAGAGGGTCGCGATCCAGTTGAACATCTTGACGCCCGTCGGGACGGCGATGAGGAAGGTCATGAACGAGAAGAAGGGCAGGAAGACCTGGCCGGTCGTGAACATGTGGTGGGCCCAGACCGAGAAGCCGAGGGCGCCGATGGCCGCCGTGGCGAAGACGAAGGCCTTGTAACCGAAGAGCGGCTTGCGAGAGAAGACCGGCAGGACCTCGCTGATGATCCCCATGGCCGGCAGCACCATGATGTAGACGGCCGGATGCGAGTAGAACCAGAAAATGTTCTGCCAGAGGACGGCCTGGCCACCGGTCGCCGGGTCGAAGAAGTTGCCACCGTAGTTCCGGTCGATGAAGAGCATGATGAGCCCGCTCGTCAGGACTGGGGTCGCCATGAGGACGAGGACGCTCGTGACGAGGACCGTCCAGACGAAGATCGGCATCCGGAAGAGGGTCATCCCTGGAGCTCGCATCTTGAAGATCGTGACGAGGAAGTTGATGGCCCCGAGAATCGAGCTCGTGCCGATGAGGGTCACCGCGACCAGCCAGAGATCGACGCCCCGGCCCGAGAAGGCGGCCCCCGCGAGGGGCGGGTAGGAAGTCCAGCCGGCGGCGGCGGCCCCGCCCTCGACGAAGAGGCCGGAGAGCATGAGGATGCCGCCGAGGGGCAGCATCCAGAAGGACAGGGCGTTGATCCGCGGGAAGGCCATGTCAGGGGCCCCGATCATGAGCGGCACGGCGTAGTTCCCGAACCCGGCGAGCATCGGGATGATGAAGAGAAAGAGCATGAGCGAGGCGTGGAGCGTGAACAGCTGGTTGTACGTCGCCTCGCTGAAGAACTGGAGGCCGGGCTGGGCGAGCTCGGCCCGGACGCCGAGGGCGAAGAGGCCGCCGAGGAGGAAGAAGACGAAGGAGTTGACGACGTAGAGGATCCCGATCTTCTTGTGGTCGGTTGTCGTCACCCACTCATAGATCGCGCTCCGATAGGTCGGGGTGGCGACTCGGGGGATCGCGGTCGTGGCCATGCCGATGTCCCTTCGCTTGCTCCTACTCGACGATGAGGGTGCCCGTCATGTTCGGGTGGACGGTGCAGACGAAGCCGTACGTCCCGGCCGGGAGGGCAGGGACGTCGTAGACCCGGGTCCCGACGCCGCTGAAGATCTCGCCCTGCCAGACCTCTCGTCCCG
>JBHORA010000033.1:0-24554 GCA_042408535.1 Chloroflexota bacterium
CATCTTGTCGGCGTACACGAAACCAAAACTCCTCTCAGCTCGCCGCGATCCCGACCGTTCTCGCGGCAACCGTGAGAGGAGTCCGAGGTCTGTGGCCGAGCGTCTGAAACCTGTTCCGCCGCGGCCCCGCCGCGACGTGCCCCTGAAGTGTACGTCATCGGTGCCGCTTTGCAAGCCTCCTCGCTGAGGATGCCTCCTTGCCCGCTCGAGGGGCGATCGCCGCCAGGGACGGCGGTTCCGAGAACAGACCGGGAGGCGTGCTCTCCGCTATCTGGCACCTGTGCGATGGCACGAACGGACTCCCGACCGAGAACAGACGGGGAGGCGTTCGCCCGGCCCTACCTCTGGCTGCTGCGGGCCACCCGGACGAGGACGAGCACCGTGACGACGACGAGGACGACGATGGCGAGCGGGGTGTCCGTGACCACCGAACGAGCCTCCGCCGGGAGCAAGCTCGTGGCGGCGGCTGCGGCGAGAACGGTCAGCACGACGGCCGCCCCGACGAGGAGGACCTCGCGGAGCCCGGCCTGGCGGACGACGCTCCCCTCCCCCGTCCCGGGACCCGAACGCGCCACCTCCGGCGGCCGCTCCTCAGTCACGGTCGGCCTCTGGCGGGATCCCGATCGGGGCGACGAGGACGCGCCCGGCCAGGGCCGCCCCCCGGCGGCTGAGGAGACCGAGCTTCGGTCGATGGAAGGTGACCGTGACGTCGGCCTCGACGACCGGCTCCGACGGATCCCCCGATGTCAAGTCGACGGCCGTCGGCGTGTCGACGGCGAGGATGGGCACCCCCTTCCCCCGGGCCGACCGGGCGAGTTCGACCGCCGATCGGATCGGCTCCCGAAGAGGCCCTCGGACCCCGGTCCCGAGAAGGGCGTCGACGATGACCGCCGCCCGCTCGACCCCGTGACCGAGGATGGCCACGTCCCGCGGAACCGCGGCGTGGAGACGCGTCACGCCCTCGATCGGGTCGAGCCGGTCCCAGTTCCGGGCGGCGTCCGACGTGCGCGGCCGTGACTCAGCGGCAACGAGGGCGACGACGACCGGCAGGCCGAGCCGGGCGAGGTAGCGAGCCGCGACGAATCCGTCGCCGCCGTTGTTGCCGGGTCCGGCCAGGACGAGGACGGGGCCCGAAGCGAGGCGGCCCCGTTCGGCCGCCAGCGCGCGGGCCGCGGCAGCCACGGCCGCTCCCGCCTGCTCCATGAGTCGGATGCCCGACACACCGAGGGCCTGGGCGCGACGGTCGGCTCCGGTCATCGCCTCGGCGCCGATCGGCGCCCGAGCGGCCGCTGCCGCCCACCGCGACGCGAGCCCATCGAGATCGAGCTCGAAGAGCTGCGGATCGTCGGCCGGGAGCGGAACCGCGGCCGGCATGCGCCGAGGGTGCGGGCGAGGCCCGGCGAGGGGATCGGCCATGGCATCAAGCCTACCGCCTTGGGGCCCGGAGGCCCCGCTCCACGGTGCGACCGAGCCCCGCCCGAAGCGAGCCAGTGTCCAGGCCGAGCCGAGCGGCCAACCCAGGCGACCGTTGAGCCCAGCTCAAACGAGCGACGAGCTCCCGAGCGAACCCGAGGATAGCCGCCCGCGGGGCTCGGGCACGAAGTGAGCGCACGCTCTGAGCCCCGGCACGAGCGAAACCCGACCCCGCGAGACCGACCAGGAGCGAGTCCAGCTCAGGCGACCGGAAGGCGGGCCCGGGTCGGATCGGTCGGATCTCGCTCGAGGAGCCCCTCTTGCTCGAGCGCCGCCAGGACGGCCTCGACGGCTGCAGGAGCGTGGATCCCGATGGACCCTTCGATCCGGACCCACTCCTCGCCGGGCGCGGCCCGGAGGCGCTCCATGATCCGCCCCCGCAGCCATCGCCGGGTCGCCGGGAAGGGCAGCCGATCGGGGCTCACCCGTCCGACCGGGCTCCACCCTTCGTTCGTCCCGGGAGGCGGCGAGCCAGGAGGCGGCGGGGCAGGACGCGAAGAGCCAAGACGCGAAGAGCGACGCTCGGCCCTCGGCGCCCTCGACCCCTCGCCCTTCCCGCGAGGCCGCGCCCCGCGAGGCACCATGAACGAGCGGATCCCACCGCTCGCCTCCGACCGGCCAGCGGGCCCTGCCCGTCGGCCCGTGGCGTAGGCACAGGAGTGGACGAGGGGACAGGCATCGCAGAGCGGCTCCGGCCGACAGACCGTCGCCCCCAAGTCCATGAGGGCGTACGTCCAGGCCGCTGGGTCCGGGACCCCTGCGGCGAGGGCGTCGGCGAGAACCTGCACCGACGACCTCGGCGCTCGACCCTCGACGGCGACGAGGCGGCCGAGGACCCGGCGCACGTTCGTGTCGACGGGACCGACGGGGCGGCCGTAGGCGATGGCAGCGACCGCCCGAGCCGTGTACGGACCGACCCCCGGGAGCCGTTCGAGCGTCGCTGGGTCCGCGGGGACCACGCCGGCGTGGTCGGCGACGATCGCCCGCGCCGCCCGGAGGAGGGCGAGGGCACGCCGGTTGTAGCCGAGGTTGCCCCAAGCCCGAAGGACGTCGGCCGGGCGGGCGCGAGCCAAGGCCTTGGGGCTCGGGAAGGCCGCCAGGAACGCCCGCCACGCCTCCGCCACCCGTTCGATCTGGGTCTGCTGGGCCATGAACTCGGCGACGAGGACGGCATAGGGGTCGCGTCGATCGCGGACAGCAACGGGCCGCCGGTGGTTGGCCGCCCACCGGAGGACAGCCTCCCGAACGGCAGCCAGCTCGATGGTCGTCTCCTGCCCGTCGTTGCCCACGCCGCCGAGCGTAGCAAGGGGCGGACCGACCGGGCGGCGGCCGACCGCGCGCCCTACCCTCTCCATCATGGATCTCTCGACGCCCGAGCGAACCGCCGTCGGCAGGCCAGCCGACTTGGCGCCCGACCGCTCAGCCCAGCTCCGGATCGGCGCCGCCTTCTGGCTCCAGCGGACGGACTGGCCGTCCCTCCGCCGGGCGATCGAAGCCGCCGAGGCCTCGGGCTTCGACGACCTCTGGGTCGACGACCACCTCCTGAGCGACGAGGGCGACCCCCGCGACCCGAAGCTCGAGAGCTTCACCGTATTGGGAGCGACGGCCGCTCTCACCCGACGGGTCCGGCTCGGCCACCTCGTGGCGGCGAACACCTTCCGCCACCCGGTTCTCGTGGCCAAGATGATCGCCACCATCGACCACATCAGCGGCGGCCGGGCGATCCTCGGCCTCGGGGCCGGCTGGTTCGAGCTCGAGCACTCGACGTACGGCCTCGACTTCGGCCGGAGCCCGGGCGAACGGATCGAGCGCCTCGGCGAAGCCGTCGCCATCGTCCGCCGCCTCCTGAGCGGCGAACGCTTCGACCACCGCGGCCGCTTCTACGAGCTCCGCGACGCGTCCATCGCCCCGGTCCCCCTCCAAACCCGCCTCCCGATCCTCATCGGCGGCAGCGGCCCCCGCCGGACCCTCCCTCTCGTCGCCCGCGAGGCGGACCTCTGGAACGCCTACGGGACGCCCGAGGCGATCGCCGCTGCCGGCGCCCGGCTCATCGAGGCCTGCCGGGCCATCGGCCGTGACCCCGCGACGATCGAATGGACGGCGACCCTGAACGTCGTCATCCGCTCGACCGCCGCGGCCGCCCGGCGAGCGCACGAGGAGATCGTTCGCCGCCACCAGCCGCAACCCGACGAAACCGGCCTCGACCTCGGCGGGCCGCCCGAGGTCGTCGCCGAGGGGCTCCGCCGCTACGCCAGTGTCGGAGTCCGTCACACGATCTGGGTCCTCCGCTCGCCCTGGGACCCCGAAACCATCGAGCGCCTGCCCGAGGTCAGGGCCGCCCTCGGCTAGCCGCCGTTGCGCCGGCCCGCCAGATCCGCCGACCTGGAGACAGATTCCGTCGTCTCGGGTCTAGAACCACCCGTCCCGAACGTAGGCCCGGCTCCAGAGGACGACGTTCAGGAGCACCGCCTTCAGCCAGGCCTGGTGCATCCGCTCGAGGTGAGCGGCGTCGCGAGCACCCGCCTCGAGAAAGGGACGGACCGTGGCATAGATCGGGTAGGCGAGGGCGACGACGTAGCGGAAGTGGACGACCTCCGGCGCCCCGTCCACCCCATCGGTGGCGTTCTTCCCAGCGGCGTGACGCCGGCCCACCTCCTCGGCATAGGCGACCCAGCTCGGTCCGAAATCGGCGTCGCAGGTGTCGAGGACCCACTGACCGAACCGAGCCCGGACTCGGGCGAGGTAGTCCCCGTTCGGACCGGCCGGCGTCGAAAAGTAGCCAAGGAGGAAGTCGTGGCTCCCGACGAAGCCATACCACACGTCGAGCAGCTCCTCGACTCGGGGGGCAAGGATCCCCTTCGCCTCGCGGAGGGCGGCCTTGTCGTCCTCGCCGAGGAGAAGGGCGGCCTCGATCTTCGCCACCTCCTCCTGGCTCGTCGCTGGACCAGGAAGGGTCGGGTCTCCCATCCGATAGCCGGGAATGGCAACGGTCGCCATGCTCCACCTCCGTCGTTGTCGGCCCGTCGGGACGGGTCGATACATAGGATGCCTATCGATCAGAATGATAGGGATCCGATGTATCATTCGTCAACCCGCCACGGAGATGCGCATGCCACGAGACGAAAGAGCCGATCGACGGGTGGAGGCCGGCCAGCCGACTCCGAGCGGTTCGTCCCTCAGGCGCCCCGCCACGCCGGACGAATCAGAGCGGCATCCGCCCGTCCCTCTCCCGCCGGCCGATCCCCTCGCCGCCCGCCGAGCCGGCGTCGTCGCCGCCCTCCTTCGCCTCTCCCGGCTCGTCGCCGGCGAGCTCCGATCCGCCGCTGGCGACCTCGGTCTGACCCCCGCCCAGGCCGAGGCACTCCGGTTCGCCGCCCGGACCCGACCGGACATGGCAACCCCAGGTCAGCTCGCCCGGCTGCTCGGCGTCCGCTCGCCGACGGCGATCGGCATCGTCGCGCCCCTCATCGGCCGTGGCCTCCTCGTTCGAGACTCGCACCCGCACGACCGGCGCCGCTCCGTCCTCGCCCTCACGCCCGCCGGGCAGGAGCTCTACGACCGCCTCGAGCGCCTCACCGCCGATCTCGAAGCGAGCCTCATCAGCCTCGAGCCCGCCGTCCTCGAGCAGATCGAGGCGGGTCTCGGCGCCCTCGTCGCTGTCTTCGTCCGGGCCGGGCGCCTCGTCGTCGCCGCCCCGTGCGCAGGCTGCGTCCACTTCCGGCCCAACGCCGTCCCGGGAAGCGCTCGGCCCCACCACTGTGCCCTTCTCCGTCGGAACCTGACCGCTGCCGAGGCGGCGATGGAATGCCCCGAGCACACGGCGGCCGCTAGCTGACGACGCCCGCGGCTCGCCGCCGGTGCGCCCCGAGTTCCCCCGTCGGGAGGTCGCCGCTCAGCGGGCGCCGGTCCGGCCCGGCGAACCGCCCCGCAACGGGACGGCGGTGATGCCCCGGAAGCGTCGGAAGTCCCGGTCCTCGGTGAGGATCGTCGTCGCGCCATGCTCCCGGCAGACGGCGACGATCTCGGCCTCGACGACGAGGTTGCCGACGGCTCGCGCGTCGTGGATCGCCTCGTCGAGGAGACGCCAGTACCCCTCGCCCGGCCGTAGGAGCCGGAGGCTCGGGCTTTCGAAGAGGCCCCGGAGGGCGTCGAGGGCCGCCTCGATCGAGCTCGGCGGTCGCAGGATTCGGGGATGGGTGACGACCCGGAGGAACTCGCCGACGACGAAGACCGGGAGGCCCCACGCCTCGTCACCCTCGGCCAGCGTGCGGAGGCGCTCCAGGGCGAGCGGATGCTCCGGGAACTCCTCTCGGTGGGCGTAGACGAGGACGTTCGTGTCGACCGCGATCAGCGCCCGTCCTCCAGCGTCTCGTAGAGCGCTCGGCGATCGGCGACGTCCACCGCCGGCGGCCACTCACCCCGAACGGTGGCCCAGCGCAGCGGGCGCCGGGGCGCGGCCGCGGTTTCCAGGGCGGCCCGGAGGGCGTCCTCGATAACCTGCGTCAGGGTGACCCTGCGCTCGGCGGCCCGCTTCTTCGCCGCCACGAGGAGGGCGTCGTCAAGATCGAGGGTCGTCCGCATGCAGAAAAGCATATTGGACGCCCAGCGATCTGTCGACTCTCGGGCGCTCCTGCTCGCGACCCCCGTCGGAGACGCGGCTCGCCTCAGAGCTTGATCATGACGTGCTTGACGACGGTGTAGTCCTCGATGGCGTACATCGACTGGTCCTTGCCGTAGCCCGACTCCTTGAAGCCGCCGTGGGGCATCTCCGAGACGAGGGTGAAGTGCTCGTTGATCCAGACCGTCCCGAACTGGATCGCCTTCGCCACCCGCATCGCCCGGCCGATGTCCGAGGTGAAGACGGAGGCCGCCAGACCATAGCGGGTGTCGTTCGCCCAGCGGATCGCGGTTTCCTCGTCGCTGAAGCGCTGGACGGTGACGACGGGGCCGAAGACTTCGTCCTGGACGATCTCGCTCTTCTGGTCCGGACCGGCGAGGATCGTCGGCGTGTAGAAGAAGCCCGGCCGATCCGGGACCTCGCCGCCGAGGACGAGCTCCGCCCCCGCCTTCGCCCGTTCGACCATTCCGGCCACCTTCTCGACCTGGGACTTGGCGATGAGCGATCCCATCTCGATGTCGTCGCCCTCGGCCGGGTCGCCCCACTTGATCGTCCGGACCTGGTCGGCGAGGGTCGCCACGAAGCGGTCGTAGACCTGCGGTCCGGCGAGGACGCGGCAGGCGGCGGTGCAGTCCTGGCCGCTGTTCCAGTAGCCGGCCATCCGGATCGTCTCGGCAGCCGCCTCGAGATCGGCGTCGTCGAAGACGATGACCGGTGCCTTGCCACCGAGCTCGAGATGGAGCCGCTTCACCCGGTCGGCGGCGATCTTCGCGATGCGCTTCCCGGTCGCGGTGTCGCCGGTAAGGGAGATCATCGCCACCTTCGGATGGGCAACGAGGGGTTCTCCGATGGCGTCGCCCGTCCCGGTGATGACGTTCAGCACGCCGGGCGGAAAGATCTCGGCGGCGAGCTCCGCCAGGCGGAGGCTCGTCAGGGGCGTTCGAGCCGACGGCTTCAAAACGACCGTGTTCCCGGCAGCGAGGGCGGGACCGATCTTCCAGCCGGCCATGTAGAGGGGGTAGTTCCAGGGGGCGATGGAAGCGACGACGCCAACCGGCTCGCGACGGATGAGCGAGGTGTGACCAGCGAGGTACTCGTTGACCGCCTTGCCCTCCATGACCCGGGCGGCCCCCGCGAAGAAGCGGATGTTGTCGGCCGAGGTCGTCATCTCGTCGATGGCCGCCCCGACCGGCTTGCCCGCGTTCGCCGCCTCGAGGCGGCCGAGCTCCTCGGCATGGGCCTCGATGGCGTCGGCGAGCTTGAGGAGCATGAGGCTGCGGTCCTGGGGCGTCGAGTGCTGCCAGGACTCGAAAGCTCGGGCCGCCGCCTGGACGGCCCTGTCCACGTCCTCGGGTCCGCTCGCCGGGACGCGGGCGATGACCTGGCCGGTGGCTGGGTTGAGGACGTCGAGGAGCTCGCCGCTCGCGGCCTCGACGAACTCCCCGCCGATGAACTGCTGGTGGGTCGTGATCGTTTCCTTGACCTCGGTCATTGCCTTCGTCCTCCAGTGGTCGTCCAGTGGTCGCCGGCTGGCTCCTCGGGACCGGGTCGCCCGTCGGAGGCAGCGCCCGCCTCGTCGTCGGGTCCGGCACGGCTCGGGTCGCGTCGCTATCCGGCACGCCATCGCCTCGCGCCCGGTGGGTCTCATTCTGCGCCACCGGCTCCGGGTGCGCGGCGCTGCGATCCGGTAGGCGCGACGCGATCCTGGAGGCGCGACACCGCGATCCTGGGAGGCGTGACACCGCCATCCTGGGAGGCGTGACACCGCCATCCTGGGAGGCGCGACGCCGAGCCCGCTGATGGGCTCCTGGAGCTAGCCGGCCACGAAGGCGAGGACAGCGACGAGCGCCGCCAGACCGAGACCCCCGACGACGACGTCGAGGACGGTCCAGCGGACCTCCCGGTAGCGGGATCTCGGACCTGCCCCGAAGGCGCGGGCGTCCATGGCCAGGGCAAGCCGATCGCCGTGGCGAATTGCCAGGACGAGGAGGCCGACGAGGATCGCCGGGTGCCAGCTCGTTCGGAGGCCGCGGATCCGGCGAGCCTGCTGGAGGGTCGTCAGGGTCTCGGCCAGGCGCGGGATGGCCTGGTAGGCGGCCAGCGCCCCATAGCCGAACCGCTCGGGAAGGCGGCCCTGCTGGACGAGGGCGTCGACGAGGCGGGTCGAGTCCGTCGTCAGGGCGAAGACGACTCCGACGGCGGCAATGGTGACGATCCGGAGGGCGACGCCGACCCCGTTCGCGACCGCCTGCTCGGTGAGCCGGAACGGACCGAGGCGGGCGAGTTCGGGGAGGGTCGGATCGACGTTCGTCCCCGAGAAGAGGGCGTTGAAGAAGCCGATCCCGAGGGCGACGCTCCAAAGCGGGAAGAGCCCCGTCGCCAGCCGACGGAGCGGGATCCGCCCGGCGCTCACCCCAGCGGTGAGGACGAGGGCTGTCAAGAGGAGCGGCGGCCGGGGGTCGAGGGTGAGGACGAGACCGACGAGCCAGGTGACCGCGAGCCCGAGCTTCAGGAGCGGACTCGTCTGTCCGAGGGGGCTCCGGAGCTGCTCGTCGCCGGGAGCGGCGAGGGCGATCACGGGTCGTCCTCCCCAGGAGCCCCGGCCGTCGCCCGTTCGGCCGTGACGGGTGTCGGCCCGCCCGACCGGCGGAGGGAGCCCGTCTCGGCGAGCCGCCGGTCATCGACGATGCGACCCGCCTCGAGGCGGACGACCCGGCGGGCGAAGTCGGCCACGAGGCGCTCGTCGTGGGTCGCAGCCAGGACGGCGGCGCCGGCCTCGACTCGCTCAGCGAGGATCGCGAGGAGCTCCTCGTAGCCACGCCGGTCCTGGCCGAAGGTCGGCTCGTCGAGGACGAGGAGGGCTGGCCGCCGGACGAGAGCGCAGGCGAGGGACAGGCGACGCTGCTCCCCACCGGAGAGGGTGTACGGGCTCCGGTCGCCGAATTCGCCGAGCGGGAGGCCGATCCGCTCCATGAGCTCGACCGCGGTGGGGCGCTCGGCCGGCCGCAGCCCGACCATGACTTCGTCGCCGACCCGTGTCGTCAGGAACTGCTGCTCGGGGTCCTGGAAGACGTAACCCGCCCGCCGGGCGAGCTCGGCAGCAGCGAGGCGGGCCGGATCGGCCGGCGGCTGGCGGGCTCGATCGAAGCCAGCGAGGCGAACCCGGCCGTGCATCGGCCGGAGGAGGCCGACGAGGAGCCGACCGAGGGTCGACTTCCCGCTCCCGTTCGGCCCGACGAGGGCGACCCGCTCGCCGGCTCGGAGGGCGATGGAGACCTCGCACAGGGTCGGCGACCGCCCGTCGTAGCTGTGGGCAAGATCGAGGGCCTCGGCGATGATCGGACGCTCGCCATCGTCCGCAGCCGGCTCCACCGGCCCGGGCGAGCCACCGCCGTCGCCGCTGAGCGGCGGCCGGGGCAGCCGACCGTCCGACCCGGCCGGACCGAGCGAGGTCGGGAATGCGGCCGCGTCGCCGGCCTGGGCTCGCCCGTCAGCCGAGCCGGACCGCCCGTCGGTTGTGCCGAGCCACCCGCCAGCCGAGCCGAGCCGCGCATCGGCCGAGCCGAGCCCGTCGACGGTGGGCAGCCAGATGCCGGCCCGTTCGAGGCGGGCCCGGGAGCGGGCGAGCACCTCGGCCGGCCGCCCGAACTCGATCGGTCCTCCTTCGTCGCCGAGGGCCAGGACCCAATCGGCGAGGGGCCAGGCGAGCTCGACCCGGTGCTCGACGAGGACGATCGTCGCCGCCCGAGCCCGCCGGATCTCGGCCAGCCGTTCGGCGAAGGCCCGCGCCCCGGGGGGGTCGAGGTTCGCTGTCGGCTCGTCGAGGACGAGGACGCCGGGTCGGGGGGCGAGGACGCCGGCGAGGGCGAGGCGTTGCTGCTCGCCGCCTGAGAGGGCCGTCGTTCGGCGCCGCTCGAAGCCGGCGAGGCCGACGAGGGCGAGGGCCTCCGGCACCCGGGCCCGCATCGCGGCTGGCGGCCAGCCGAGGTTCTCGAGACCGAAGGCGACGTCATCCTCGACCCGGTCCATGACGAGCTGGCTCGCCGGGTCCTGGAAGACGATCCCGACCCGGGCGGCGACGGCCGTCCGTGCGGCCGCCGCCGGATCGAGGTCGCCCAGCCTCAAGCGGCCGGTCCATTCCCCGGGGAGCTCCCGGGGCACGAGGCCAGCGATGGCGAGGGCGAGGGTGCTCTTGCCGGACCCCGAGGGCCCGACGACGAGGAGGCACTCCCCCGGGTCGAGGTGGAAGGAAACGTCGACGAGGGCCGGCCGCCGCCGGCCGGCGTAGCGGAAGCCGACCCCGTCGGCGTCGATCGCCAGCGGTTGGCCGGCGAGCGAGGCCGTCATCCGTCGCGGCCCGGGCCGGACGGACCCGGCGCCCTCACCCTTCCCGGCTGGCCGGGAAGCCCTCCAGGACCCCCGCCCGCCGGAGGGCCCGAACGAGGAGGACCGACCCGTAGGCGGTGATGACGACAGCCGAGATCGCCATCATGAGGCCCCGGACGAGCTGGACCTCGAGGGCGACATCGGCATAGTAGAGGGCCCAGTCGTGGATCCAGGCAGCGGCCGCCGAGACGACGGACGCCGCAGCGAGGACTGGGAAGCCCCAGAGCCGGTAGAGAGTGAAGGCGAAGACGAGCTCGGCCCCGGCGCCCTGGACGAAGCCCGAGAGGAGCGTGTCCGGACCCCACTGGCTGCCGATGAGGGTCGACACCCCCGCGCCGACCATCTCGGCGAAGAGGGCAGCGCCCGGCTTGCGGACGATGAGCGGGGCGAGGACCGCCGGCACGAGCCAGACGGCGTAGAAGAGGTCCTTCGCCCAGGGCGCGACGGCGAAGATCGGATCGCTCGCGCTCCAGGCGAGTCCCCAGGCCCAGAAGACGACACCGAAGGCGACGCCGATGATCGCCGTCACGACGATATCCCGCGTCCGCCAGCGGATCTCGGGCAGGGCGGCCGCCCCTGCCTGCGTGACCGTGGTTGCCATCCCGAAGACCTCCTTCCGTGGGTGTCGGATGCCGTCGGCCACCGCAGTGACCGACATCGAAGCCATCGAGACAACGAAACGCCGTCCTCCGGAGAGGACGGCGTCGGTCAGGAGCCTGCTCCCTTCGCTGGTACGAACCAGATCAGGTTCCGCGGGTCTGTGGTCGAACCACACTCTCAGCGCGACGTGCGCTCCCCGGAGGCGATGTTCGGTTGTCGGGCTCCAGTGTAGCGCCGATGGGCCCAGGAGGGCTCAGGCCGGAGCGCCTCGGTTCGGCCGGCGGGAGGACCAGCCTGGCCGAGGTCCACGTCCAGCCGAGCCGCCGCGCTCGAGGCGGCGGCAGCAGCCCCGACCAGGACCAAGGCGCCGATGACGAAGGTAAGACTCATCTCGAGCGCCGACAGAACCTCCCGCCACAGCCGCCTGACAGACTCGGCCACGCCAGTCCCCCGGATGGTCGGCATCCCCATCTGCCGATCCTCCAGCCCCCGGGGCATCTCCCCGTACCGTCGGCCGAATTGTCGCTCTCTCTCTCTCTCTCTGCTTGTCAAGAGGTCCATGGACAGGAGACCCTGCGCTGCGTCCGTGTGCTCCATCGTCCTCCGACGGGCGGCCCCTCCGTGAAGCGTCGGAGCGAACCGTCCGATCGACCGCGATCGGTAGGGTACGCCGCGGTTCGCGAGGCGCACCAAACCCCGTCGCCCAGGGGCACCGGGAGTTGCGGGGCCCCGTCGTCGCCTCGATCCGACGCCGGGCGCGGTCCTAGCCGAGCCGGACGATCCAGCGACCCCGGGCCTGTCCGGCGACGATGGCGTCCAGGGCGGCGGCGAGCTCGTCGAGGCCGATCTCGGTCAGCCCCTCGTCGAGACGAGGCGGCCGCAGGTCCGTGGCAAGCCGCTCCCAGAGCGCCCGCCGCTCCTCGATCGGGACGTTCGCCGAATCCATCCCGAGGAGGGCGACCCCGCGGAGGATGAAGGGGAAGACGGTCGTCGCGAAGGCCGCCCCGCCGGCGTTGCCGCAGGCAGCCACCGCCGCCTTCGGCCGTAGGGTCCGGAGGATGTACGGCAGCGTCGGCCCGCCGACGGCGTCGATCGCCCCCGCCCAGCGACCCGAGTCGAGGGGCCGCTCGCTCGGGGCCGTCACCTCGTCGCGGGACAGGATGCCGGCCGCACCGAGGGCCCGGAGCCGCTCGGCCTCCTCGGGTTTACCCGTCGCCGCCCAGACCTCGTAGCCGCGAGCGGCGAGGATGCCGACCGCGTGTCGGCCGAGGCCGCCGGAGGCACCGGTGACGAGGACCGGCCCATCGCCCGGACGGAGGCCGCGAGCTTCGAGGACGACGACGGACATCGCGGCCGTGTAGCCGGCCGTCCCGATCGCCATCGCCTCGCGGGCGGTCAGCCCGGCCGGCATCGGGACGACCCAGACGGCTGGCAGGCGGGCGACCTCGGCGTAGCCGCCGTGGTGGGAGGCGCCGAGCTCGTAGCCGTGGGCGAGGACCGGGCTGCCTGGAGCGAAGGCCGGGTCGTCGCTCTCGATGACGGTCCCGGCGAGGTCGATGCCCGGCACGAGGGGGCTGATCCGGGCGACGCGGCCGCCGGGCTGGGCGGCGAGGCCGTCCTTGTAGTTGACGCTCGACCACTCGACCCGGACGACGACCTCGCCCGGCGGGAGATCGGCCGGGGTGAGCTCGCGGACGGCGCGTTCGAGGCCGCCGTCGGTCCGCTCGACGACAAAGGCGCGGAAGTGTTCGGGGATCGGCATCCTGTCCTCCAGCTGGCTGCGACGCCATTGTCGCTGAGAACCACCGGCGGCGGGGACCGTACCGCTCCGACTCTGCCGAGGGTCCGGTCCGCGTCAGCGGAGGCCCGCTCACCTAGGCTGCAGGACCCCTCCGTCCCCCAGCCGGCCCGCCCCGGGCAGGACTGACGTCTCATCCCGGCCCGGGACCCGCGCCCGGTAGGCTAGGTCATGATGCGTGCCTCATCCCGGCCCGCGCCGGCTCGCTCCCCCGGCGGACGGGCCCGTTCCTCGCCCGGCGAGACCCTGAATCTGCGGGTCTGCCTCCAGTGCGGCCTGCCGGCGAGCCGCCCCGAGGCCGCCGTGTGCCGGCGCTGCGGGCTGCCCATCGGCGAGCCGCCGAGGGCCGGCGCCGCCCTCCCGAGCTGCCCCGTCTGCTACCGGACGAGCGACGACGACGGACGCTTCGAGTCCCGCGCCCACCCCGGGCGACGCCTCGCCCTCCCTGACCACATCGCCGAGCACGAGCAGTTCCCCGTCGGCGACGACGAGTACCTCGAGTCCCTCCGCCGCGGTGATCGGATCGTCGTCGGCCGCTGGACGGCTCCCTTCGAGCTCGTCCGGCGCTATCTGGTGACGGGCCTCGTCGAGGGCGGTCGAGCCCGAGCGGCTGCCCACAACGCCCTCGTCACTGCCATGGCCCAGCTCGCCCGCTGGGGGCGCGAGGCCCATCTCCCCGCCGACCAGCCCGAGTGGGCGGAGGCGAGGGCAGCGGTGGCGGAGCTCATGGAGCGGTACGCTCAGGGTCGTCGCTGATCCTGGGAGCGGTCTCCGACCCGACGGAGTGGCTGGGCCCCGCCGCGACCCGAACCCGAACCCGCCGCCCGCCGACCCGGGTCCTCGGTCCCCAATGGTGGGGGCGGCTCCATCACAGCGGCGCTGGCAGCCCGCGACGGACCCCTCGATCCCCAATGGTAGGGGCGGCTCAGTCCCCGTGCCAGGTTGGATCGCCGTACCGCTCCTTCAGGAGTCGCGACGCGAGGGCCAGCTCGGCGGCGGTTGGATCGGCAGTCTGGAGGTCGAACCCGAAAGCGGCGGCAATCGCCGGATCGAGCACCCCCGCCTCGGGCACCCAACCGAGTGCTTCGGCGAGGGACGTGACCGCCATCCGCCGGCTCTTCGTCCGTTCCCAGCGAGGGTTGCCAGGATCGCCGGGGCCGGCGAGCAGTCGACCGAGGAGATCGAGATCGGCTGCCACGAGCAGCGTCGCGTGGACGAGGACCCGCTCGCGGCCGAGCCAGGCCGCGACCCCGCTCACCTTCCGACCGGCAACGAGGAGGTCCCGCTCGGTCCGCTCAACCGACAGCCCGAGCTCCTCGATCGCCCGGGCCAGAGGTTCGAGGACGAGGCCGTAGAGGGCCGGGAGCCGAGCGAGCTCGGGCTGCTCGGCGAGGGGCGGGCGGGTCCGGTCGAGGACGAGGGAGACGTTCAGGTTGCCCGGGTCGTGGTAGACCGCGCCCCCGCCGGTGAACCGTCGAAGGACCGGCGTGTCGGTGGCGCGGGCGAGGTCGAGATCGACCTCGGCCCTGGCGAGCTGGAAGCGACCGACGACGACCGCCCGCCGGTTTCGCCAGAGGCGGAGGGTCGGATGGGGCCCGGTCGAGCGGGCGATGGCTTCGTCGAGGGCGAGGTTCCAGCGGGGATCGCGCTCCCCGCAATCGGGCAAGAAGCGGCCGCCGGCCGGGCTCCACCGGGCGATCGTCGGTGGCGACGAGGGCAGGCTCCATCGGGGCGAGGCGGGTGGCATCGGCGGCTCGGCACCTCGAGCGATCACGGACCGAGGATAGCCGGCGGCGGACCCCGAGCCGGCGGCGCACCCCGACGCGGGTGCCGGATGCCGAGCCGGGTACCGCACCCCGAGCCGGGTGGCGGACCCCGACGCGGGTGCCGGATCCCGGTCCCGCCCCCGATCTCGGTAGCGACTCGGCTCAGTCGTCGGGCGGCGGCTCGAGGCCGAGCGACATCGGCTCCAAACCGAGCTCGGCGCCGACCCTTCCCAGGAACCAACGCGCCGTTCGGCGGGCGACGAAGTGGAGGGCAGCCCGGTCGATGAGCATCCCAGCCTCCCCGAAGGGCGGTGCGTAGGCGCCCTCCAAGACGAGGCCCGCCGGTGTGACGAGGAGAAGCCCAGCGAAGACGGGGAAGAGAGGCGCCATCGTCGCCGACTGCCAGCCGATCTCGACCTCGAGGCTCGTGCCGCGGTCGACGACCGGCCCCAGATCGACGAGGGCGGCCTTTCGGAACTCGAGGGGCCGACTCCCGGCCGAGAGCGGCAGGACGAGGTCGGTCAGGTACCGCCGGACCCCCGGTCGATCGGCCGGTGGATCGGTGGCCGTTCCCAGCCAGTCGACGTCCCCGAGGCGGTGGCGTGCTTCGGCGAGGTCGATGCGACCCGGGAGGTCGACGGCGAGCCGGGTGACGCCCACCGTCCGCACCGCGCCGGTTGCCTCAGCTTGGCTCATCGCCCCGAGGGCCGGCTCGCAGCCGGACTCCTCCCAACCCGAGCGGAGCGGGAAACGCGGCCGGTGCTCGGCGGTTTTCGCTTCGCGCCGGCGGGTCCCTGGCGCAGGGCACATCCCGGCCGCGCAGTGGGTAGGCAACGAGACGGTCGATGGGTCATGGATCCAGGAGCATACGGAGCAGCCTGCAGGCGGGGCGAGGGCCATTTGGCCCGAATCGAACAGCCCCTCGCTCCGGCCGACCGGTGCCCGCCGGATCCCCGACCCGTCGATCCTCTCGGCCACCTCCCCTCGACCCCCTTCGCTAGAATGGAGCACGGCGCTGGCGGGTGGCCAAGCGGTAAGGCAGCTGACTCTGGATCAGCAGATCGAAGGTTCGAATCCTTCCCCGCCAGCCATCGTTGTGCCCGGCTCCCGAGGGACTGCGAGCCAGGTTGCATTGGACATCGCGCGACTTCGAGGCCGCCATCGTGCCTGATCGCCATGCTTCCGTCGAGCCCGACGGAGACGCTGCGCGCCCGGACGGCACCAATCCCGCCGAGAGGAGGAAGATGCAACCCGGGGGCGAGGAGCGGCACGATCGTCGGCAACCGTCGACGCCACCGACCGACCGAGCCGACGTCGTCGTCGTCGGGGGCGGCATCCTCGGACTCGCCACCGCCTACCGCCTCCTCGAGCGGCGACCCGACCTCCGACTCGTCCTCCTCGAGCGCGAACCCGACCTCGCCCTCCACCAGACCGGCCACAACAGCGGCGTCCTCCACGCCGGCCTCTACTACGCTCCCGGCTCCCTCAAGGCCCAGCTCTGCCGGGAGGGCAAGGCCGAGCTCGAAGCCTTCGCCGCCGAGCACGGCATCCCCCACGAGCGGGTCGGGAAGCTCGTCGTGGCCGTCGACGAGGCGGAGCTGCCGCGACTCCAGGCCCTCTTCGAGCGGGCCTCGGCGAACGGCGTGCCGGGGATCGAGCTCGTCGGTCCCGAGCGGATTCGGGAGATCGAGCCGCACGTCCGCGGGCGCCGGGCGATCTGGTCGCCGACGACGGGCATCGTTGACTTTCGGGCCGTCGCCCTTGCCCTCGCTACGGCGATCCAGCACCGAGGGGCGACGATCGAGACCCGCCGGGCGGTGACCGGCCTGGCCGAGGGAGCGCGAGAGGTCGTCGTGGCGACCTCGCGGGGTCCCCTCGTCGCCTCGGCGGTCGTCGTCTGCGCTGGGCTCTGGGCGGACCGTCTCGCCGCCCTCACGGGGGAGCGGCCGAAGGAGCGGATCGTTCCCTTTCGGGGCGACTACTACACCCTCGTCGGCGAGGCACGCCACCTCGTTCGGGGCCTCATCTACCCGGTTCCCGATCCGCGCTTCCCGTTCCTCGGGGTCCACTTCACCCGCCGCATCGACGGCTCCGTCTGGGCGGGGCCGAACGCGGTCCTCGCCTTCGCCCGGGCCGGGTACCGGCGCCGCGACGTCGATCTCGGCGACATCGCCTCCGTCCTCACCTACCCGGGCTTCCTCCGCCTCGCGGCGCGCCACTGGCGGGCCGGGCTCCTCGAGCTGTGGCGCGATCTCTCGAAACGGGCCTACCTCGCCGAGCTTCGCCGCTTCATCCCCGAGCTTCGCGAGGGCGACCTCGTCTTCGGGCCGTCCGGGGTTCGAGCCCAGGCCGTCGATCCCGATGGCAGGCTCGTCGACGACTTCCGCCTCGGCGGCTCGCGGCGCATCCTCCACGTCCGGAACGCGCCCTCCCCCGCCGCCACGGCGAGCCTCGCCATCGGGCGGGTTCTGGCCGGGGAGGCGATCGATCGCTTCGAACTCGAACGAGGAGGCTAAAGCATGGTCGAACTGCCGCCAACTCGACCGACCGGGGAATCCCGGCCGGTCCGCGTCGACTCCTTCTATCGGGTCCGCTGGGGCCACCTCGAGGAATGGCTCGATCTCTTCCGCCGCAACCACTGGCCGCTCCTCCGAGCCCAGCTGGAGGCGGGCCGCTTCCTCGATCTCAGCGTCCACGTCCCCCGCTTCCACGGCGACGGTCGGGCCGACTGGAACGTCCTCGTCACGATCGTCTACCGAGACTGGGCCGCCGTCGAGGGCCACGCCCCACGGGAGCTCGTCGAGCGGCTCTACCCCGATCAGGAGCGGTTCCGGGCTGAGGAGGCTCGGCGCTTCGAGCTCCTCGACGCCCACTGGGACGTCCCCCTCGAGGCGGTCGATCTCGACGCCGCTGGGCCGCGGGGCTAGCTGGCTCAGGCGACCGTCGGGGCACGGAGGACGAGCCCGATGACGTAGCCGGCGGCGGCCGAGGCGAGGCCGATGAGGACCATCTCCGCCCCCGCGCGTCGCACGCTACCGCCGACCGTCCGTGCCCGGACAGCTCCGGCCACGAAGAGCACCACCCCGCCGGCGGCGACGGCGACCGAGGTTGCCGTCAGAGGCGGGAGGAAGAGGAAGGGAAGGAGGGGCACCGCCGATCCGGTCGCCGTCGAGAGGCCGACGACGAGGGCCGCCACGGCCGGCCGGGCCTCGCGGACGGGCGCCAGGGCCCGTCGAGCCGCTTCGAGCTCCGCCAGCCAGGCCGCCCGCTCGTCGTCGACGATCTGGCAGGCGAGGTCGACGACCGCGGTCGGCCAGCCCTCCCGGCGGAGCGCCTCCACTCGCCCTCGACGTCGGTCGTTCGCGCGCCGCGCGGCGAGGGCCCGGAAGCGGTCGCTTTGCCCGGCGAGCCAGGCGCGCTCGGCCCCCGTCGAGGTGTAGGGGACACCGGCCATGGCGATCGACTCGGCCATGAGAGCCGCCAGGCCGGCGGTGACGACGAGTCGGCTATCGCCCGTCGCGGCGGCCATCCCGAGGACGAGGCCAAGGACGTTCACGAGGCCGTCCTGGCCGCCGAGGATGACCTCCCGCAAGAGCGACGCCAGTCGGTCCCTGACCGCGCCGGCCAGCACGCCGGAGGGTCCGGCCGTCCCGTCGACAACGACCTTGGCAGCCTGCGCCTCCATCGAGGGTCGGTTCATGCCTCGAGTCTCCATCTCGACCGTTCCTCCGGCGCGGGCCGAAGGGTGCCTGGAGACGCGCCATTTGGCGGCCGGGCGGCAGACCTCCAGCTGACCTTCGGCCCTTGCTGGTAGCCCTTCCTCGATCGACGCTCTCACCGAGGCGATGGGGCTCGCCGGAGTCGTCGACCCCATCGGAGCGCTGTTCGGAGGTCAAGGCCGTGAAGGTCCAGGACATCATGCGGCTGGACGTCATCAGCGTCCGTCCCGAGACGCCGCTCAAAGAGGTCGCCCGCCTCCTGGTCGAGCACCGGATCAGCGGGCTGCCGGTGGTCGACGAGGAAGGCCGGGTCCTCGGGGTCGTCTCCGAGGGCGACCTCGTCGTCAAGGAACGCGGCACCGAAGGCGAGCGACCGCGCCTCCTCGACGCCCTCCTCGGGGGGAACCGGGCGAAGGCAGCGCTCGGCAAGGTCGAGGCCCGGACCGCCGGCGATGCCATGACGGCACCGGCCATCACCATCGAGCCCGGAGCCCCGGTTCGAGCCGCTGCCGCCCTCATGGTCGAGCGCCAGGTGAACCGGCTGCCCGTCGTCGAGGAGGGTCGCCTCGTCGGGATCGTCACCCGAGCCGACATCGTCCGCACCTTCGTCCGGAGCGATGCCGAGCTCGAGCGGGAGGTCGTCGAGGGGGTCATCCTCCGGGCGATGTGGCTCGACCCCCACCTCCTTCGAGTCGCGGTCGAGAACGGTGTCGTCCGGATCAGTGGCCGGGTCGACCGGCGCTCGGACGCCCGGATCTTGGAGGAGCTCGTCCGGAGGGTGGAGGGGGTCGTCGACGTCGAGGTGAGCGTCGAGTGGAACGTCGACGACGAGCGTCGGCCGCCGCCGCCCGGCGACATCGATCACCCGCCCTCACTCGCCCTCCGTCGGTGAGGCGGTCGAGGGCCACGTCGTTTCGCAGTCGTCCAGTCCGCTCGGAGGGACCATGGATCCGATTCTCCTCGCCCGCCTCCAGTTCGCCCTCACCGTCGCCTTCCATTTCATCTTCCCGGCCATCACCATCGGGCTCGCCCTCCTCATCGCCCTCGCCGCCACCATTGCCTGGCGAACGGGCCGCCCGACCTGGAGTCGGGCCGTCGACTTCTGGACGAAGCTCTTCGCCGTCTCCTTCGCCGTCGGGGTCGCCAGTGGCATCGTCATGGAGTTCCAGTTTGGGACGAACTGGAGCCGCTACGCCGCCTTCGTCGGCGACATCTTCGGAGCACCCCTCGCCGCCGAAGCCGTCTTCGCCTTCTTCTTGGAGTCGACCTTCCTTGGTCTCCTCCTTTTCGGCCGCTCCCGGCTGTCGGCCGGCGGTCGGGCCTTCGCGGCCTGGATGGTCGCCCTCGGCTCGTCGCTGTCGGCCTTCTGGATCATCGTCGCCGACAGCTGGATGCAGACCCCGGCCGGCTTCGAGGTCATCGGCGACCGGGCCGTCCTCGTCGACTTCTGGGCGGCCGTCTTCAACCCCTCCACCCTGCCCCGCTACGCCCACACCCTCGCCGCCTGCTAGACCGTCGGCGCCTTCTTCATGACCGGTGTCGCGGCCTGGTACGTCCTCCGGTCGCGGAGCCTCGAGGTCGCCACGGCGAGCCTCAAGCTCGGTCTGGTCGTCGCCGTTGCCGGCTCGGCCCTCATGTTCGTCACCGGGGACGCCCACGCCCGCCAGGTCGCCCATACCCAGGAGGCGAAATTCGCGGCCATGAACGCCCTCTACCGGACGGCCGAGGGCGTCCCGCTCACCGTCTTCGCCCTCCCGCCGAGCCAGGATCCCGAGCACGCCCCCCAAGGCCCCGAGATCCAGGTCGCCCGGCTCCTCTCGTTCCTCGCCTTCGGCAGCTTCCAGGCACCGATCAAGGGGCTCGACGCTTTCCCCGTGGAGGACTGGGCGCCCATCGCGCCCACCTTCCTCGCCTACCACAACATGGTCATCCTCGGCACCCTCATGCTCCTCGTCATGGCTGGCGGCCTCTGGGTCTGGTGGCGCGGTCGGCTGACGAGCTCGCGGACCTGGCTGCGGCTCGCCGTCCTCGCCATTCCCCTCCCGCTCATCGCCGTCCAGCTCGGCTGGGTGACGGCCGAGGTGGGGCGCCAGCCGTGGATCGTTTACGGGCTGATGCGGACGGCCGAGGCGGCGTCGCCGGTCGTGCGGGCCGAAGAGCTCCTGCTCTCGATCGTCGTCTTCGGGTTCCTCTACCTCGTCCTCGGCGCCCTCTGGCTCTACGTCCTCGTCCGGGAGATCCAGCACGGCCCCGGTGGCGAAGGAGCGTCGGCGACCGCGGCGCCGGCGGCGGGCCCGAGCGCTGGACGAGCGGCCCGCCGGATCGTGCCACGGCTCGTCGATACCGTTGGGAGCCGACGGGAGGGACGCCATGCCTGACCTGCCGACCATCTGGTTCCTCCTCATCGGCGTCCTCATCCTCGGCTACGCCCTCCTCGACGGCTTCGACCTCGGGGTCGGCGTCCTCCACCCCTTCGTCGCCCGGACTGACCGAGAGCGGCGAACGGCGATGGCCACCATCGGTCCGGTCTGGGACGGCAACGAGGTCTGGCTCCTGACGGCCGGGGGCGCCCTCTTCGCCGCCTTCCCGCGGGTCTACGCGACCGTTTTCTCGGGCTTCTACCTGGCCATGGTCCTCCTCCTCGTCGGGCTCATCCTGCGGGCGGTCGCCCTCGAGTTCCGGGACCGGGAGGAAGGACCCGGCTGGCGGACGGCGTGGGATGCCGCCTTCTTCGTCGGCTCCTTCCTGCCGGCCCTCCTCCTCGGCGTCGCCCTCGGCAACGTCGTCCGTGGCCTTCCCTTGACCGACGATGGGACGTACGAAGGCGGCCTCGTCGGCCTCCTCAACCCCTTCTCGCTCCTGACCGGCCTCGTCGGCCTGGCCATGTTCGTCCTGCACGGCGCCGTCTGGCTCGCCCTGCGAACGAACGGCGCCCTCCAGGCTCGGGCCCGCCGGGCGGCGGTCGGGGGATGGCTCGCCTTCGGGATCGGGGCCCTCGCCTTGACCGCCCTTGCCGCCCTCGAGATCCCCGATCGCTTCGCCGGCTTCGCGAATCCAGTCGCCTGGCTCGTGCCGGCCACCCTCGGGCTCGCCTTCGCCGGGCTCGGGATCGCCCTTCGGGCGGGACGATTCGGATGGGCCTTCATTGCCTCGGGGCTCGCCATCGCCGCCGAGCTCGGCCTCGTCGGGCTCGCCCTCTACCCGGATCTCGTCCCGTCGACCGGGCCCGGTGCCTCCCTGACGGTGACGAACGCGGCTTCGTCGGAGCTGACCCTCACGGTCATGCTCGCCATCGCCCTCATCGGGATGCCCCTCGTCCTTGCCTACACGGCCTACGTCTACCGCACCGTCTGGGGCAAGGTCGTCGTCGAGGAGGGCGGCTACTAGCCGGACGTCGGGTCTTCGTCGCCCTCCGGGTCCGTTGGGGGCCCGCCGCCATCACCGCGCGGCCCGTCGGTCGGCGGTCCGCCCGGTTCGGGCCCCGGCCGACCGGGCTCCGGTGGCGGACCGCTCGGGGGCGGCGGACCCCCGGGTTCGGGCGGCGGTCCGCCCTCCTCGGGCTCCTCGCCCGTCTCGGTCTCCGCTTCGGGCGCCGCGGCGGGCGCCTCCTCCTCGCCCCGGCCGTACTCGCGAGCGGTCCGGGCGAACTCCTCGAGGCGGGCATCGACGATGGCGTTCACCGTCCCTTCTGGCCAGAGGCCATCGGGGCCGCGCTCGCCGGCCGGGAGCCCGGTCAAGAGCTCGAGGGCCTCGTCGACGGTCGTGACCGGCCAGATGTGGAAGCGACCCTCGGCGGCGGCAGCCACGACGTCGGCCCGGAGCATGAGGTGGGAGACGTTGGCAGCCGGGATGACGACGCCCTGATCGCCGGTCAGACCCCGGGACGCACAGACGTCGAAGAAGCCCTCGATCTTCTCGTTCACGCCGCCAATCGCCTGGACGGCACCGTGCTGGTTCACCGAGCCGGTGAGGGCAATCCCCTGGCGGAGGGGGATCTCGCCGATGGCCGAAAGGAGGGCGCAGAGCTCGGCGAGGGAGGCGCTGTCACCCTCGACGCCCCCGTAGCTCTGCTCGAAGACGAGGGAAGCCCGAAGCGACAAGGGTCGGCCCGTGGCGTACCGGCCGCCGAGGAAGCCGGCCAGGATCAGGACTCCCTTGCTGTGGATCGGCCCACCGAGGTCGACCTCCCGCTCGATGTCGACGACCTCTCCCGATCCGAGCCGGACCCGGGCCGTGATCCGGGTCGGCCAGCCGAAGGCGTCCTCCCCGAGCTCGTAGACCGAGAGGCCGTTCACCTGGCCGACGGCCGAGCCAACGGTGTCGACGAGGAGGATGCCCCGCCGGAACTGCTCGCCGAGCCGCTCCCGGAGGCGGCCGACCCGGCGGATCTTGGCCTCGATGGCGGCCTGGACGTCGACGGCCGTCACGACCGATCGGCCGGCTCGACCGGCGAAGTAGTCGGCCTCGACGAGGAGGTCGTTCAGGCTCCGCATGTGGGTCGAGACCTTCTCGGCATCGCCGGCATCGCGGGCGGCGGCCTCGATGACCCGGGCGACGCCGCTGGCGTCGAAGGGGCGTAGGCCCTCCCGGCGGGCGAGGCCAGCGATGAGGCGAGCATAGATGCGGTCCGTCTCGGGCGTCCGATCGACGTCCTCGCTGAAGTCGGCCGGCACCTTGAAGAGCTCCAAGAAGTCGGGGTCCCGGGCAGCGAGGAGGTAGTAGAGGAGGCGGTCGCCGATGAGGGCGACCTTCACCGAGAGGGGGATCGGCTCGGGCTCGAGGGAGACGGTCGAGACGAGGGAAAGGGCCTGGCCGAGGGATTCGATCCGCAGCTCCTGGGCCCGCAGGGCTCGCTTCAGCCCCTCCCAGGCATAGGGTTCGAGGAGGACCTTGCGAGCGTCGAGGATGAGGTAGCCGCCGTTCGCCCGATGGAGGGCGCCGGGCTTGATGAGGGTGAAGTTCGTGACGAGGGCGCCGAGCTGGCTGATGTGCTCGATCCGACCGACGAGGTTGGCGAAGGTTGGATTGTCCTCGTAGACGACCGGGGCCCCGGTCCGGCCATCGTGATCGACGATGAGGTTGACGGTGTAGCGGCGGAGGGAGGCGACCTCTTCGGCGGCGAGGGCACGGAGGGCGGGCGGGGCCGTTGTGTCCGTCGCCGTCGCCGCGGCGAGGAAGTCCTCGGCGTGGGCGATGACGTCGGCCTCGACCTGGTTGAGATAGTCGACGACCGCCGGCAGGTCGGCGAAGGCGGACCGGACAGCCTCGATGAGCGGCGAGGCCGTCGCGCGGATGACCTCGCGATTCAGGGCCTGGAGCTGCTGGCGCCCCTCCCGCTCCCAGGACGGGATGTGGCGGAGGAGCATCTGGAGCTCGGCCTCGAGGCGACTGAGGTTCTGGCGACGCCGCTCCTGCTCTTCGGGCGGGAGCTGCCGGAACTGCTCGGGGCTGATGACCTCGTCGCCCCGGACCATAGCCAGCCCGAGGCCCATCGGGGTTCGAAGGAGGGCGACGTCGAGCTCGCGAGCCCGCTTCTCGAACTCGGCGAGGGCGCGGTCCCGCCGCCGCCGCAGCTCCTCCTCGAGGGCCTCGCGGCGGGCTCGATAGGCGTCGCTCTCGAAGGCGGCCGGGAGGGCGCTCCGGAGTTCGCTGACGAGGCGCTCCATGGCTCCTCGGAGGCGGACGCCGCGGCCGGCCGGGAGACGGAGAGCTCGCGGCTTCTGGGGCTCGACGAAGTTGTGGACGTAGGCCCAGTCGTCGGGAACGGGCTGGGTCGCGGCATGGCGCTCGAGGGCTCCTCGGACGAGGGCCGAACGCCCGACGCCCTCGGGGCCGAGGGCGAAGAGGTTGTAGCCCTGGTGGGCGAGGCGGATGGCGAAGTCGACAGCCTCGACGGCCCGATCCTGACCGACGATCCCTTCGATGGGTTCGAGCTCGTCGGTCGAGGCGAAGCCGAGGGAGGCCGGCTCGCAGGCTCGAAAGAGGCGATCGGCGGGGAGCGGTTCGACTGTCATGAAAGACATCATGGCATCCCGGCGGGGTCGGTGTCGGCTCGTCGACGCGGGCCTTGCCTGTTCGCCGGGCGTCGAGCGAGCCACAATCCGCCGGGCCGCAAGCCTCGACCGCACCACGAGCTAGGCGCGGACGCCGATGAGGGCCCCGACGCCGTACGTCACGACCGCTGCCACGGCCCC
>JBHORA010000199.1:0-12957 GCA_042408535.1 Chloroflexota bacterium
CGAACTGTCCAGCCACGCCGTCACGAACGACACCCGACCCGCCCGAACCGGGCAAGTGTCCAGCCACGCCGTCACGAACGACACCCGCCCAGCCCGAACCGGGCAAGTGTCCGGCCACGCCTCACCTGCGACACCCGAGCGCCGCGCCGCACCGCCCCCCGTCGCCCGCGATGATTGCCAGATAAGCGCGATGCGCTTTCATCGGGTCCGACATGACGAGACGACCGCTCGGAAACGACCCCAGACTCCGCCGGGCCGTTCGTGCCGAGGCAGACCACCTGCTGCGCACCGAGGCTCGCAACCAGGGCGAGGCCTTCCGCGAGCAGCGCCTCCGCCTTCGCCTTACCCAGGCCGACGTCGCCCGGGCGATCGGGACGAGCCGGACCGTGGTCTCATCCGTCGAGCGCGGCGACCCTGGGGTCGGCCTCCGAACCCGGTTCCGGATCGCGGAAGTTCTCGGCTGTCGCCTTCGCTTGCCCGCCTACCCCGACGGCACGCCGCGCCTCTACGACCAGAGCCACAGCGCGATCATCGAGCACCTCCTCGCCATTCGGCATCGCCGCTGGAAGGCAACCCTTGAAGCGCCCGTTCCGGGCCCCGGTCGGCGCTCGACGGACGTCCGCCTCGAATCCGACCTCGATATCGTCCTGAGTGAGGTCGAAGCGGCCCTGCGACGCTGGGAGGAGATCCTTCGCGAGCTGCACGACAAGCAACGGGCGGTCGCTGAGGCCCATCCGGATCGGCGCGTCCACATCCTCCTCGTTCTGCCCCCAACCCGGTACAACCGCGAGCTCGTCCGAGGATTGGGGTCGTCGATTGCCGCCGCCTTTCCAGCCGATGAGGCCAGCATTCGCCGCGCCCTGACCGGTGACCACGAGCCGTGGCCCGGCAACGGGATTCTCTGGCTCGAGCCGCTCCGACGCCGGGACGACGGCCGATGACCGGGATCTCCTTCTCGGGCGCATCTCGGGCGCCTCCCAACCCCCGAAGGTCGGTTCCAGTGGGCGTCGTCGGAGCTTCCGCCAACGCGAAGAGGACCGTCCGGCTGCCTCTCCATCGGTCTAGAATGGACGGACCTTGCCGTCCACCGCCGACAGCGGAGAGGAGGGGGATGATCCGCCGTCACACGACGACGCTCCGGCTGGCGCTCATGGCCGCCGACGCGGCGAGCGCCCTCGCGCTGTTCGTCCTCGTCAGCATCGTCCGCTTCGGGACGGAACGCTGGTACGCGGCGTGGACTCAGGTCGGCGTCGACCCGTTGCTCCTCGCCGCAGCCTACGCTGCGACCTGGACGACGATCCTCTGGGTCCTCGGGCTCTACCGTCTCCGGACTCGCTGGTCGTGGCGGAGCGACGTCCTCGACGTCGCCCGGGCGACGATCCTCGTCGCCGTCGTCGCCTTCACGGCCCTCTTCTGGTTCAAGCTCCCGAACGTCAGTCGCTTCTTCCTCCTCTTGCTCTTCGCCGCCCAGGGTGGCGTCACCCTCGCCTCGCGGCTCGCCCTTCGGGCCTTCTTCCGATGGATCCGGAGCCGCGGCTACAACGCCCGGTTCGTCCTCATCGTGGGGACCGGCCGGGAGGCCGAGCGCTTTGCCAATCGGATCGAGGCCCGCCGGGAGCTCGGGCTTCGGGTCGTCGGGCACGTCGCCGTCCCGGCCGGGGCGGCGGCGACGGTCGCGGCGGCGACGGTCGCGGCGGCGAGCGCAGCGGCGGGGCCAGGCGCAGTCGCGGTGGGTACCACGCCGATGAGCGCGACCTCGACGGGCGGGGCGTCGGATCCGCCCGACCCGTCCGACGCGACGATCGCCTCGGCCGACCCGTCCGCCCCGCCGGCAACCGCGGCCGACCCCGCCGAGTCGGCCGCCCCCGGTGATCCAGCAACCGCGCCGGCAACCGCGGCCGACCCCGCCGATCCGGCAACCCCGCCGGCCTTCGTCCCCAGCCGGGCCATCCTCGGCACCCTCGACGCCATCCAGGCGATCCTCCACGACCACGTCATCGACGAAGTCGCCATCTGCCTGCCCGCCGCCGACTGGCCGATCGTCGAGCCAGTGACCCGCCTCTGCGAAGAGGAGGGGAAGATCGTCCGGATCCCCCTCCAGGGCGTCGGCTTTACCCTCCCCGGCGGTCGCCTCGAAGACTTCGACAGCACCCCGATCCTCTCCCTCGTCTACGGGCCCGACCGGGCCGTCGGTCTTGCCCTCAAGCGTGTCCTCGACATCCTCGGGGCCGTCTTCGCCCTCGTCGCGCTGAGCCCGATCCTCCTCGGCGTGGCCGTTCTCGTCCGCCTCCGCGAAGGGCCGCCGATCCTCTTCCGCCAAACCCGGATCGGCCTCCACGGTCGGCCGTTCACGCTCTACAAGTTCCGGACCATGGTTCCCGACGCCGAGGCTCGGCTGTCCGAGGTCCTCGCCCTGAACGAGATCGACGGCCAGGCCTTCAAGCTCTCGAACGACCCGCGCCTGACGCGGACCGGGCGCTTCCTCCGGCGGACGAGCCTCGACGAGCTTCCCCAGTTCTGGAACGTCCTCCGCGGTGAGATGAGCATCGTCGGGCCGCGGCCGCCGCTGCCCCGCGAGGTTGCGGCGTACGACCTCTGGCACCGGCGGCGGCTGTCGATGAAGCCCGGGATCACGGGTTTGTGGCAGGTGTCGGCGCGGCACGAAGAGGACTTTGACCGCTGGGTGGAGCTCGACCTGGCCTACATCGATCGCTGGTCGCTCTGGCTCGACCTGAAGATCATGGCTCGGACGATCCCGGCGATGCTCCAGGGCCGTTAGGGCGGGGTCGGTGGCTTGTCTAGGGCCGCCGGGCCGGCGCCTCGCCTAGGGCCGCCGGGCCGGCGCGCGCACGTTGTGCGGCTTGACCGGGGATCCGCAGGAGGGGTCCACAGAGGGCGTTGTGCCCGAAAGGGGTCCAGCAATGGGCGTTCTGCCGAGAGGGGTCCGCCGCGCGGCGCGGCGCGAGGCCGCGCAGGGCGACGTGCCGGACAGGGTGGGCGGTCCGGCCGACTCGCGGGTCCAGCTCGGGTGCCGCCGGTGACGGCGTGGCTGGACACTTGCCCCGCGCGGGCTGGGCGGGTGCCGTTCGTGACGGCGTGGCTGGACAGTTCGCAGCTTCGGGCGGCTCGGGCGTCGAGATGTCAAGTAGGGCCGTCACGACGGAGGGCTGGCCGGCCGTCACGGCGCAAGTGTCAAGCTACGGCGTCACGGGAACGTCCGACGCGGCCGCCAGGCGCGAAGTGTCAAGCTACGGCGTCACGAGCGCCCCGGGTGGGGCCACCGGGCGCGAAATGTCCAGTACGGCGTCACGGGGACGAGGGGCGGCGCTGGGGCGCGCGAAATGTCCAGCTACGGCGTCAACGGGGACGAGGGGCGGCGCTGGGGCGCGCGAAATGTCCAGCTACGGCGTCACGGGAACGTCCGACGCGGCCGCCAGGCGCGAAGTGTCAAGCTACGGCGTCACGGGAACGTCCGACGCGGCCGCCAGGCGCGAAGTGTCAAGCTACGGCGTCATGACCGTCCCGGGTGGGGCCACCGGGCGCGAGATGTCAAGCTACGGCGTCACGGGAACGAGGGGCGGCCCCGGGCTGCGTGAAGTGTCCAGCTACGGCGTCACGGGACGACCGGGCGGACCCGAGATGCTCGAAATGTCCAGGTACGGCGTCACGAGAGGCTGGGACGAGTCGGAACGCGGGCCCAACCCATGCCGCCAGACGCCGCTGACGCCGATCCGTGCCCGGGACCATCGTACCGGTGTGCCTCGAGGTGCGGTCTGGTACGGTTCCGAGCCGTGAGCGATCAGCTGAACAGCTTGCGCAGAGGATCCCATGAGCTCCATCCGTAGCGCCTGGCGGGCCATGTCCACGACCACCCGTGCCCTCGCCGTGGCCGGGATCGTCGCCCTCGTCGTCGTGGTCGGCGGCGCGGCCGCGGTGGCCGCCGGCCTCCTCGCCCCGCTCGGCAGCGGCCTGAGCGGCCAGGCGAACGAGCCCCTCGTCCCGGCCCAGACCCCACTGCCCCTCGCCCCGTCGCCGTCCCCCGAGCCGACCGCCTCGCCGCTCCCGTCCCCGTCGCCTTCGCCGCCCGGTGCCGACCCCCTCCTCGGGACCGACGGCCGCTTCACCGTCCTCCTCATCGGCTCGGACTACCGCCCGGCCCATCCCGGCAACCGGACCGACGCGATCATGGTCGTCAGCGTCGAGCCGACGAGCGGCAAGACGGCCGCCTTCAGCATCCCGCGCGACACCGTGGAGTTTCCGCTCCCGGGTGGCGGTGTCTACACCCCGAAGGTGAACGGCCTCTATCAGCATCTCCTCTCGACGACCCCGGACGGCGGCGCGGCGATGAAGCAGGCCGTCGGGGAGGCGTTCAGCATCGAAGTCGACTGGTACGCCGTCATCGGCTTCGCGGGCGTCCGCCAGCTCGTCGACGCCATCGGCGGCGTCGACATCACCCTCGAGCGCGCCTACTACGACCCCTACTACTGGGTGACGAGCAAGAAGCAGGGTTGGGGGCTGCCCGCCGGGACCAGCCACCTCGACGGCGCGAACGCCCTCATCCTCGCCCGGTCGCGCAAGGGGGACAACGATTTCGAGCGGGCGCGCCGCCAGCAGCTCCTCGTCATGGCGACCCTCGAGAAGGTCCGCTCGCTCGGGCCTGGCGTCCTGCCGAAGCTGCTCTCCATCGCGGCGAAGACCGTCAAGACCGATCTGCCGCTCGACCAGGCGCCTCGCCTCTTCGAGGTCGTGGCGGCGGCCGACCTCACGAGCGCCGAGCGGGTGGTCTTCGGGCCCCGGACGTACGCGGACGGTCGAGGGGGGTCGAGCTTCGCCCTCAAGCTCGACGTCTGTCGCCGCTGGATCGCGCAGCACTTCCCGCCGGTGGTGGGCGCCCAGCCGACGGACTGAAGGCCGCCGGGCGGGCGCGGGCAGGGGAGCGCGGACTAGGGGCGTGGCCGCGGCATCGTTGCGGCGGAAGTGCCAATGCCCAGGCGGGACGCACGACCCCCGTCAGGCTCGCCAGCGCAGGACCGCCGCCACGTCGCCCGCGAGACCGCGCGGTGCGTCGGCGAGGAGCCGCCACAGGACGACAAGGGCGAGGAGGACGGCGAGCCCGTTCAGCCCGAGGGCGTGGGTTCGGGCGACGAAGAGGATGACGAGGCTTGCGGCGACCAGGTCGGCCACCGAGCCGCCCCGCCGCCGCACGAGTGCCACGAGCGCTCCGAGCCGCTCGACCCCGACGCCGAGGAGCACGAACAGCCCGAGGCCGGCCGGCCCAAAGTTCGCCCACCCCTCCCCGAGGAGCCCCGGCGCCGCGTAGCCCGGGACCGGCTGCGGCTCCGGCACGACCCGGGGGTAGATCCAGTAACCGAGGTTCGGGATGTCGTCGCGGCCGAGGAGCGGCCCGAGCCGTCGCAGCCACGTCAGTCCGCCGAAGTAGTCCGTCTCGGCCGGGATCGCATCCTGGAGGGCGGCGAGCGTTCGCGGCTGGACGAGGAGGAGACGACTGACCGTCCGCTCGACGGTGACCTCGAGCTCCCGGCCGGGCACCGTCCCGACGATCCGAACAGCCCCCAGACCAACGAAGACCGCCAGCCCGACGAGGACGAGGCCCAGGGCGACCCGACGGGGCAGGCGCCGACCGGCGATCCACCAGGCGAGGAGGAGGGTGAGGACGAGCTCGGCGAGGAGGTAGCGGCTCGCCAGGAGCGTCTCGGCGCCGACGACGACCCCGAGGCCAACGAGCCCGGCGAGGCGCCGGAGCCGCGATGCGGGTGCGGCGGCCCCGAAGAGGCAGAGGGCTGCGAGGGCCGGCCAGGCGACGCGGAGCGGCTGGACGGCGAGCCCGGAGAGCTCGACCCGGGCCCCGGTGATGTCGGTGACGAGGAGCGGGAGCCCGTGTTCGATGAGGTCGGGTGCGATGGCGGCGAGGCCGAGGCCGGCGAGGAGGAGACCGACGACGACCGGGCGGCGGCTCGGCGCGGTTGGGGACGGCGCGGTCGGCTCGAGCCGGGGTGTGGGCTCGGCCATGCCGGCAGAGCCGGCCGTGGCGGGGACGTCGGCCGTGCCCAGAGCCTCGGCCATGCCGGCAGAGACGGCCGTGCCGGGGACCTCGGTCGTGCCCGGAGCCTCGGCCGTGGCGGGAGAGCCGGCCGTGCCAGGGACCTCGGCCGTGGCGCGGGCCGCGAGGGTGCCCGGGACGTCGGCCGTGCCCAGAGCCTCGGCCGTGCCAGGGACCTCGGCCGTGGCGCCACGCTCGGCCCTGCCCACCCGCCGCGCGGCCAGCCATGCCGAACCCCCCGCCCCCGCCCCAACCGCCACGATCGCCCCTGCCACGTAGATCGCCGGCCCCGGGCGGCCGTCGACGAGCGCGAGGGCGATCGACCCCGGGCCGAAGAAGACCGCCTCCAGCCCGAGCCAGACGACCGCCGGATGGGCCAGGCCGAGCCGCGTTCGCCGCCCGACCTCGGCCGCGACGAGGGCACCGAGGAGGAACGCGCTGCAAAGGACGACGGCCGCCCCCAGGGCGACCGAAGCGGCCGTCGGGCTCGCCGCGTCCATCGACCCCCTCAGGGCCCGTCCGGCTCGTCCAGGGCCGCGTCGACGGACCGTGCTGCCGCCGCGACCCCGACCCCCTCGAGCTCCGGCAGCCGCGCCGAGAGGAAGGCATACGAGGCGATCCCCGCCAGGGCGTACGGCAGCGTCGCCACGAGCCGGTAGCCGAAGGCGATCGCCGCCGCGACCGCCGGATCGAGCCCCAGGGCCCCGAGGAGCGCCACGAGGGCGAGGTCGCTCGAGCCGAGGCCGAAGGGGAGGAGCGAGAGGACCCCGACCGTGATCGAGAGCCCCAGGGCGCCCCAGGCCGCCACGGGGTCCAAGGCGACCCCGAGGGCCCGCCCGACGAGGACGAGCTGGGCCGTGTTCACGGCGAACACTCCGGCCGTCGTCGCCGCGAATGTCGAGACCCGGACCGGGTGGCCGAGGAGGCCGGCGACCGTCTCGTCGATCCGGTCAAGGATCCGCGACACCCGGGCCCAGCGGGCACCCCCCAGATGAGCCAGCGGCAGGCCGGTGAGGAGCCGGCTCGGCCGGACGCCGAGACGATAGACGACGAACGGTCCGGCGACGAGGACGCCGACGAGGACCACCGCCAGCCCGCCCGGGATCGTGCCCGTCGCCGCGAGCCAGAGGAGGAGCGCGCTGAGGGTCAGGTACCCGACGGCGACGACCCGCTCGATGAGGATGACCGCCGCCCCGATCGTGTAGTCGACGCCGTGGTGGGCCCGGAGGAGGTACATCCGGACGAGCTCGCCCATCGAGCCGGGCGTGAGGTTGTTGATCGTGTTCGCGAAGGCGGTCATCGGGACGAGGGGGACGACACCGACCGGGCGACCGGCCCCGGCCAGGAGGTCGGCCGAGCGGACCGCCCAGAGCCAGAGGACGAGCACCCCGACGAGGACGGCGGCGACGAGGGGCGCTGGGTCGAGCCGCCCGAGCCGATCGCCGGCCGTCCACAGCTCGGAGCGCCAGACGACGGCGACGAGAAGGATCGCCGAGATCGGGACCCAGACCGCGGGATGACGGAGCCAACGGGCCATGACCGGCGCCAGTCTACGGCCCGCGCCGACGGCGGACGACCGACCCGCGCGCTCCGCCGCGAATCGGCTCGATCGGCGACCCGGGCCGACGACGGACGGTTACACTCTCCGCCGAGCCCCGATCGGGCTCGCCTCCCGCCGCGACGGCGGGCGGGGTCGGCCTCGCGGCCGCGCATCTGGGAACCACTGGGAAGGGCATGCCGATCAGCCTCCTTCGCCTCGCGGGTCTCGTCCTCGCCGTCGCCCTCCTCGCCGTCGGCTGGCGGCGCCTCCGCCGGGCCGGTACCGGGAGCCGGGTCCCCGGCCTCGTCGTCCTCCTTGCCGGGGCGGCCCTCGGCGTCGTGGCCGCCGCCCCCGATCTCGTCCGGCCCCTCCAGAACGTCCTCGGCCTGGAAGGCGAACCCCTCGGGCGGCTCGTCACCGTCCTCGTCGTCTCCGTCGCCGTCGCCTACCTGCTGCTCTTTTACGCCCTCGGGCGGGCCGACCGGGCGAACCAGCGGCTGAGCCGCCTCGTCCGGGCTCTCTCGGCGGCCCAGATCGAGGCCGACCGGCACGGCGAGCGGCTCGGCGGGGTCCTCGTCGTCGTGCCGGCCTACGACGAGGCGGCGAGCCTGCCCGGCGTCCTCGCCGAGATCCCGCCGACGGTGGCCGGCCTGCCGACCCACGTCCTCGTCGTCGACGACGGCTCGCGGGACGCGACGGCCCGGGTCGCCGCCGAGGCCGGGGCGATGGTCGTCTCCCATCCGGTGAACAGCGGTCAAGGGGCGGCGCTCCAGACCGGCTACCTCGTCGCCGAGCGGCTCGGGGTCGACGTCGTCGTGACCCTCGACGCCGACGGGCAGCACGACCCGGGCGAGATGGAGCGGCTCGTCGCGCCGATCGTCGAGGGGCGGGCGGACTTCGTCGTCGGGTCGCGGCGGCTCGGCGCCTACGAGGCCGATTCCCTGGCTCGACGGCTCGGCGTCCGCCTCTACACCCGGCTCCTCAACCTCCTCGGCGGGACGCAGATCACCGACATCGCCAACGGCTACCGGGCGATCCGGGCGGCGCGGATCGCCGAGATCGCCTTCACCGAGGACCAGTTCCACAACCCCGAGCTCCTCCTCGGTGCGGTCCGGGCGGGGCTCCGGGTCGAGGAGGTCCCGGTCACGATCCGGCGGCGGACGGCGGGGACGACGAAAAAGGGGACGAACCTCCGCTACGGGATCGGTTTCCTCCGCGCCCTGGTCCGGACGTGGCTGCGGTAGGGATCCTCGACTTCTACCGGGCCCTCTGGGTCGCCGCGTCCGAGACGGCCCGGCGGCTGCGGCTTGCCCTCTGGGTCGAAGCCGCCCTCGTCGTCGCCTGGGTCCTCCTCCGGAGCGCCGACGTCGGGCGCCTTCCGATGGCCATCTGGGCGCTCGTCGTCGCCGTCGTCGGCGTCGCGGCGCCGCGGTCGGGCTTCGTCATCCTCGCCGCCATCGCCCCGTTCCCCGAGGGGCTCCTCTTCACCCGGGACGTCGGCTTGAAGCCGGTCCTCGCGACGATCCTCCTCGTCGCGATCGGAGCGCGGGTCGTCGTCGACCGGCGGGCCCGGGTCCGCCCCGGCTGGCCGCTCCTCCTCGGGGCCGGGGTCGTCCTCGGGACCGGCCTGGGGCTCGTCGTCTCCGCCGAGCGCTACGGGATCGACTTCGCCCTCGACGCCTTCGAGCTCTGGTTCCAGGGGCCCTTCACCGCCTTCGCGGCCCTCGGCATCGCCTTCTGGGTCAGCCGTGACGGTGCCCTCCGGCCGCTCGTCGTCGCCCTCGGTTCGGCGACGCTCGCCGGGATCCTGAGCCTCGTCGACTACCAGGCGCCGACGCTCCTCCGCGATTCGCCGCTCGACTGGGTCCTCCAGGGGCCGTACGTGGCGGGGCGCTTGACCGGGGTCATCCGATCCTGGGTCTCGACGGCGGCCCTCGTCATGGTCCCGGCGACCGTGTACCTCGCCCTCGCCGCCCTCGGTCGGGGGTGGCTGCTTCGGCTCGGGGCGCTCCTCCTCGCGGTCCCGCTCCTGGCGACGGCGTACTTCACGTACAACCGGGCAGTCTTCCTCGGCCTCTTCGCCCTCGCCGTCGTCGTCGCCTGGCGGATCCGGCGGGCCTTCGGGGTCGCCGTCCTCGTCGTCGGCCTCGTCGGCGGGGCCCTCGCCCTCCCGACCTACCTCCAGCTCCGGGCCGAGGCCGTCGGCGGCTCGGGGGCGGTCCAGCCGGGGGCGCCGATCGTGGCGAGCGACCTCGCCCGGCTCAACGCCTGGGCGACCTCCTGGCGGATGTTCCTCGATTCGCCGCTCATCGGCCACGGCTATCGGAGCTACCGGCAGGTGGCGCCCGGCTTCGGCGACACGACGCTAAACGCGCCCCATTCGGAGTGGTTCCGGCTCTTCGCCGAGAACGGGGTCGTCGTCGGGCTCCTGGGGGTCGGGTTCGCGGTCGTGACGGCGATCGCCCTCGCCCGACGGCGGGACGCCCTCGGGACGGGCCTCTTCGGGGCGTGGGTCAGCTTCGTCCTGGCGGCGAGCTTCAACAACCCGTTCCTCTTCAACGCGGTGACGATCGTCGCCTTCGGGGCGGCGGGGGCGGGGCTGGCGCTCGCCCGGCTCGCCCCGAGCGAGGGATCGGCGAGGCCCGAAGCGAGGCCGGAACCGAGGCCCGAGCCGAGGCCGGATGGCTGAGCCGGCCCCGGGGTGCGTCGGCGGCCCCGACCCGGGGACCGAACCGGGCTCCCGGGACGGGCGCCCGGCCTTCGAACGGCGCCTCACCCCGGTCCTCCTCGGCCTCGCGGCGGTGGCCGCGCTCCTCGTCGGCAGCAACGCGTTCCAGGTCGCCGCCTGGACCGGGGGCGACCTCGCCTACCACCGGGGCGTCGCCCTGACGATGCTCGGCGGGAACCTCCAGGGCGAGGGGCCGTACCGGGGCCTCCTGACCTACTACGGCGGCCTCTACCCGCTCCTCCTCGGCTGGTTGACGGTCCTCACCGGCCGGCCCTTCGACACCGTTCTGAGCGTCGTTTCCTGGCTCGGCGCCCTCGCCTGGCCGGCCGCCCTCTGGCTCCTGGGTCGGCGGGTCTGGCCGGGCGATCGGTTCGCCGTCGCCTGCTTCGTTCTCCTCGGAACGATCGCGGCGCCTCTCACCCACCGGGGCCCGGTCTGGGTGAACTCGGTCCTCGCCTCGAGCCAGGTCGCCTTTCCGCTCTACCCGCGCGACGTCGCCCTCACCCTCCTCGTCGTCGGCGCCTGGGCGGCCCTCGGGACGACGGCTCTGCTCCGGGTCTGGCTGACGGGGATCCTCCTCGGGCTCGTCGTCCTCTTCCACCTCCAGATCGCCGTCGTGGGGGCCGGGCTCCTCGCCGTCTGGCGCCTGTCGGAGGCCGTCCGCGAGCGGTCGATCCGGCCGGCGGTCGAGCTTCTCGGGGCGGGGCTCGCGGCGCTCGTCGTCGCGGGGTGGTGGCTCGCCCCGCGGGCGGCCGCCGCCCTCGTCTCGGGGCGGCTCCTCCTCGCCGACTACCCGGGGACGCCGGTCTTCCGGCTCGGGCCGGACAACGCCGTCGCCGCGTTCGGGGTCGCCGGTCTCCTCGGCGGTCTCGGCCTCCTCGTCCTCGCTGCCCGGCGACCGCTCCCGGGGCGGGTCGAGCCCTTCGCGGTCTGGTTCGTCGGTCTGGGGGCGCTCGGGCTCCTCGATCGGGTCCTGCCGGGCTTCGACCTCGTCTCGGAGCGCCGGCTCTGGCTCCTCGGCTCGATCGGGCTCCTCGTCGTCGCCGCGGCGGCGGCGGTCGTCATCGTCCGGCGGCTAGCGGTGCGGTGGGCGGTCCTCTTCCTCGCCGGGGTCCTCGTCCTCCCGGCCGTGCCGGCGACGGTCGCCGTCGGGCTGTCCGTCCGGGAGGCCTGGGAGCCGGGCCGGGCCGGGGGGCGGGCCTGGGACGTCGGGGCCTGGGAGGCGATCTGGGCGACGCTCGCCGACCGGGTCCGGGCACGGGGCGGCGAGACGGTGGCGACGTACGACGCCTACGGGACGTGGGTCTGGTCGTTCTCGGGGGCCCAGGTCGTGGCGGCCTGGCTGCCTGGGCCGTTCAAGCTCGGCTTCGACCCGGCGGTGCTGACGGGGCACGGGCAGACGGAGCGGTGGCGGGACGTGACGTCGGCCTTCGCCGGGGGGCGGGCGGGGGTCTGCGGGCTCGTCGCCGAGTACGGGGCCGGCTCGATCCTCCTCGACGAGGGGGAGCCGGTGGCGGGGGCCGGGCGCCTCCCGCTCCTCGGCTGGTACGACGCGACGCCGGCGGCCGCGTACCGGGTGGATCCTGCGGCGCGGAGTGCGGCGACCATCGATCGTCTCGTCGGCCCGGGGCTCCGGTACCGCGACCTCGGGATCCGCGACGTCCTCGAGCTCGCCCCCGGGGCGTCGTGGACGCCGGGCTGGGCGGCTCTGGACGTCGTCGCCGTGGCAATCGAGGTGGAGACGGCGGCGACCGGGCCGGTCCTCCGGATCGTCGGGCCCGGGGCGCCGGCGGGGACGCTCGAGGTCCCGGCCGGCGACGGGTCGACGGGGGCCGAGGGCGGGACCGACGAGACCGAGGGAGGCGGGCCCGTGCTTCGGGCCGCTCGCCTCGTCGTGCCGGTCTCGGGGTGGCGGCCCGACTGGGCGATCGAGGCGCTCGTGCCGCTCCGGCTCGACCGGGTGACGGGCTTCGTCCCGACGACCGTGACTCCGGGGGCGCTGCTCGCGGCGCCCGAACCGGCGGCGGGGGCCGTCGTTCGACCGGTCCTCCTCGACGCGGCGGCCGTTTGCGGGGGATCGGGCGGATGAGCGCGGCGATCACCTCGGTGCCGGCGCTGCCCCTCGACCGCGTGCTCGTCGTGGCGGTCGCCGGCCTCGTCCTCCCGGCGCTCCTCGTCCTGCCGGGTTGGGCGGTCGCGTCGCGCCTCGCCGGGCCGTACCGGCGGACGACGGCCGAGCCGATCCTCGCCCTCGCCGTCGGGGTCCTCGTCGTCGTCGGGCTCGGGCTCATCCTCGTCGGGCTTCGGGCCTACTCGCCCGGGCTCCTCGCGGTCCTCGTCGTCTTCGCGGCGGCGACGGGGCTCCGGCCAGCCGTCCGGTGGCTCCGCGCCCGCTGGGCGGCGGGAGGCGCGCCGCGCCGGTGGGACCTCGGGCTGGGGGTCTGGCTCCTCGTCGCCTCGCTGCCCTGGTGGGCGACCGCGGTCGCGCCCGGCTACCCGCCGGCCGATCGCCTCGTCTGGACGTACGCGGTCATCGGCCACCAGCTGGCCGAGGCGGGCGGGATCCCGGCCGGGGTCTCGGAATGGGGGATGACCCTCCGCTGGCTCCCCGACTACCTCGCCTTCAAC
>JBHORA010000211.1:0-6304 GCA_042408535.1 Chloroflexota bacterium
GCACCGGGTCGAGGCGCCGGTCCGGGCGACGGCGCGGCGGCCGACGGCCGAGGAGCCGACCTCGGTGATCGCTCGCCCGGGTCGCCGCGCTACGATGGTGACGGGCCGAAGTGGCGGAACCGGCAGACGCGGCGGTCTCAAACACCGCTGGACGCGAGTCCGTGTGGGTTCGAGTCCCACCTTCGGCACCAGAGATAGGGAAGGGTGCGGCCGCCTCGACGAAGACGATCGATCCGTCGACCCGGCCCGGTGGCAGCGCCCCGGATGCCGGTGCGCGGACGGGCGGATCCGTCAGGGCTCGGCAACCGTCCGCGACGGCTCTCCAGTCGGTCTGGGTGGCGTCGGTGCGCGGACGGGCGGATCCGTCAGGGCTCGGCAGCGGACTCGCCAGACCGGCCCACCGGGAGCCCGGCCAAGGGAGGTACCGAGCGAGGGTGAACGAGCGTCCCCTGCCGACGACCGAAGACGACCGCCCCTCGATGGGCGCCGACGAAGGGCCGCCGGCCGCGTTGGCGACGCCGTCGCTGCGCCCCTCGCCTCCCGGTCGTTCGGGGAGGACCGGGGCGACGCCCGAGGACGAGGAGCCTCCGGCACCCGGAGCGGCGCTCCCGGACGGCGAACCGACCGCTCTCGACCGACCGATCGAGCCCGGCGACGATGGGGAAGGTGGCACGGGCGAGGATCTCGTCGCCCGGCGCGACCGGATCCTCATCGAGCGGGCACGGGAGGGCGACCTCGAAGCCTTCAACGAGCTCGTCACCGCCTACCAGGACCAGCTCTGGGCGCTCGTTGCTCGCCTCGTCCCGGACCCCGACCAGGCCAACGACGTCGTCCAGGAAGCCTTCTTCTCGGCCTTCCGGAACCTCGATGGGTACCGAGGCGGGAGCGTCCGGAGCTGGCTGAGTCGGATGGCGATCAACGCCGCCATGGACCTCCAGCGAGCGCGCCGAAGGCGCCCGGCGAACCCCTACCCGGAGCTCGAGGACGAGAGCTGGCAGCCGCCGGCCGGCCCGGCGAGCGACCCCGAGGCGACGGCCCTCGCCGCCGAGCGGTCGCGCGCCCTCGCGGCGGCGTTCGCCCGGATCACGCCGGACCAGCGGACGGCGATCATCCTCTACGACGTCGAGGGCTACGACTACGCCGAGATCGCCGAGCTAACCGGGGTCTCCCTGGGCACGGTGAAGTCCCGAATCCACCGGGGCCGCCTCGCCCTTCGCGAGCTCCTCGCGTCGCGGCTCGACCTCTTCCGGCGGTAGGCGACGATGGCCAGGCCCAACGGCGTTCGCGGCGCGAGCGATGGGAACGGGAACCCGGATCGGTCAGCCGTCGTCAGGGGTGCGATGACGACCCAGCCGCCTTCCGGGCCCGAGCCGTCCGGAGGCATCCAGCCACGACCCCCAGTCGAGCACGAGGCCCACGACCCCGTCCTCGTCGCCAGCCTTCTCGACCCGGATCTCCCGGCCGAGCTCCGGGTCCGGGCCGAGGCGCAGCTCGTGGCCTGCCAGGCCTGCGCCGAGCTCCTGGCCGACCTCCGGGCCATCGCCGCCGCCACGGCGGCGCTTCCGGTTCCACCCCGAGGGCGCGACTTCCGGCTGTCGGCCGAAGACGCCGAGCGGCTCCGACCGCGGGGCTTCCGCCGCCTCGTCGCTGCTCTGGCCGCACCCCGCCTCGCCCTTCTCCGACCGCTCGGAGCGGCGCTGGCGACCCTCGGCCTCGCCGGTCTCCTCTTGACGGCGACCCCCGTCGGCCCGATCCTCCTCGGCTCGAGCGGCCCGATCGGCCCCGGATCGGAGCGCGACACCGTGGCCCCGGCTGCCGGACCCGAGCAGCGGCCGCTGGAGGGCCAGGGCCTCTCGCGGGCCACGACGCCACCAAAACTCGGTGGCGCCTCGCAGGCGGAGGCCCAGGGCGGTGGCCGCCTCCATCCTGTCGGCGGTGGCCCCGAGGTACCGGTCGCCGTCCTCTTCGCGGTCGTCGCCCTCGTCGGCGTCGCTCTCGTTGTCGTCCGGGTCGCCTCCGAACGAGCCGGAGGGCGGCGCGCCCCGCCTGGCTGAGGAAGCGACTGAACCCCAGGGGTGCGACTCCCGTCGGCAGCGAGGCGCGGCGTCGCCCCGACGACTGGCGGGCCGCGGGCACGGCCTCGGTACACTGGAGCCGACCGTGGCCGAGACCCCCGCCTCCGATCCGCGCCCGTCCGACCGGCTCATGCTGCTCGACAGCAACGGGCTCATTTACCGCGCCTACTTCGCCCTGCCGCCCCTCACGACCTCCCGGGGCGAGCTCGTGAACGCCGTCTTCGGCTTCTGCTCCATCGTCCTCCGGGCCATCGCCGACGTCCGGCCAACGTACCTCGTCGCCGCCTTCGACCTGCCTGCCCCGACCTTCCGGCACGAGCAGTACGCGGCCTACAAGGCGACCCGGCTCGAGATGCCAGCCGACCTCCGGGACCAGCTACCGAAGGTCCGCCAGGTCGTGGAAGCCCTGAACGTCCCCATCTACGAGCAGGCTGGCTACGAGGCCGACGACGTCATCGGCACCCTGACCCGGGAGGCCGAAGCCCGCGGCCTCGACTCCTGGATCGTGACCGGCGATCTCGACATGCTCCAGCTCGTCACCGAGCGGACCCGCCTCGTGACGACCCGCTCGGGGGTCGAGAACACCGTCGTCTACGACCCGGCGAAGGTCGCCGAGCGGTACGGCCTCCGACCGGATCAGATGGTCGATTTCAAAGCCCTCAAGGGCGACCCAACCGACAACATCCCCGGCGTCCCGGGAGTCGGTGAAAAGACGGCGGCCCGGCTCATCGCCCAGTTCGGCTCCCTCGACGCTCTCTACGAGCACCTCGACGCGGTCACTCCCGAGCGGCTCCGCGGACCGATCGCCGAGGCGAGGGAGCAGGTCCTCGCCAGCCGGGAGCTCATGCGGATCGTCCGCGATCTGCCGATCGCCCTCGATCTGGAGCGGGCCCGCCTCGGCCGCTACGACCGGGAGGCGGTCATCCGCCTCTTCCGGGAGTTTGAGTTCCGGTCGCTCCTCGACCGCCTGCCGCCCCTGGCCGGGGAGGGGGCCGAGGAGGCGCGGGCGGCCCTCCGGGCCACGGCGGAGGCCGCCTTCCCAGCCGCTCGGGTCGGTGCCCGCCCCGCCGGCTGGGGCCCGGAGCGGAGCGGCCCGCCCAGCTCGGCCGAAACCGCCGGCCCTGCCGGGCCTGCCGAGCCACGGGCGGGCGAGCGAGCCGCCTCTGGAGCGGCCCGGGGGCGCTCGCTCCTCGGGGAGGGCGTCGGGCTCCAGCTCAGCCTCGACTTCGATGCCCTCGCCGGTCCCGCCGCCGGAGTGCAGGAGGAAGGGGCCGGCAAGGGCACGGGAGCGACACGAACGCCGCCAGAGGGTGCGCCGCCGGCCGCCGCGCCGGGACGGGCCGCCGTTGCCGCCGAGTCGGGGCGCACGGCCCCGGTCGCTCAGTCGCCGGCCGAGCTCCGGGATCGCCTCGCCGCGGCCATCGCCGACCCGGGACGGATGCTCGAGGCGGCTCCGGGAACCGACGAGCTGACCGCCTGGCTCGCGGCCGGAGGCCCGGTCGGGGTCGGGTTCGTCCAGACCGACCCGCGCCCCCTCCGCGGCGAGCCCCTCGCCCTTGCCGTGGCCGGGGCGGACGGGCGGGTCGTCGTCGAAACCGGCGAGAACGTCCGGCGCCTCCTCCGTCTCCTCGCCGAGCTCCGACCTGCCGTCGTCGGCCACGAGGTGAAGCCCCTCCTCGTCGCCGGCCTCGTCGAGGCACCGGAGGCTCCGCCGGTCCCGGTCGCCTTCGACACCCAGATCGCGGCCTACCTCCTGAACGCCTCCCTCCGAAGCCAGCCCCTCGCCGACGTCGTCGCCGAGCGGCTCGACCTCGTCCTCCCGCCGGCGGCCGACCTGCCGCCCCTCGCTCGTGCTGGCCTCGACGCCCTCGCCGCCATCGCCGTCCGGCCGAGCCTCGAAGCCGCCCTCGCCGCCGAGGGCCTCGATCGGCTCTTCCGGGAGGTCGAGCTGCCCCTCATCCCGATCCTGGCCCGGATGGAGCGGCTGGGGGTCGCCGTCGACCGGGCCGCCCTCGCCGTCCTCGACGAGGAGTTCGCGGCCGAGATCCGGCGCCTCGAAGCGGAGATCTACGAGTCCGTCGGCCACGAGTTCAACCTCGGCAGCCCGAAGCAGCTCGAGCAGGTCCTGTTCTTCGAGCTCAATCTGCCGAAGGGCCGCCGGACGAAGACCGGCTACTCGACCGACGCGAGCGTCCTCGAGGAGCTCCGGCCGGCCCACCCGATGATCGACAAGCTTCTCGAGTGGCGGATGTACACGAAGCTCCGCTCGACGTACGTCCAGGCCCTGCCGGCCCTCATTGGTCCTGATGGGCGGCTCCACACGACGTTCCACCAGGCGGTGGCCGCGACGGGGCGGCTCTCGTCGTCGGATCCGAACCTCCAGAACATCCCGATCCGGACGCCCCTCGGCCGCCGGATCCGGCGGGCCTTCATCGCCGGCGACCCCGCCCTCACCCTCCTCGCCGCCGACTACAGCCAGATCGAGCTCCGGATCCTCGCCCACGTCTCCGGGGACGAGCACCTCCGGGAGGCCTTCGCCCGGGGCGCCGACGTCCATCGCGAGACGGCGGCCCGGGTCCTCCGCAAGGATCCGGCCGAGGTGACGCCCGACGAGCGGTCGATGGCGAAGATGGTCAACTTCGGGATCGCCTACGGGATGAGCGACTTCGGGCTCTCGACCCGGGCCGGGATCAGCCGGGCCGAGGCGCAGGAGTTCATCAACAGCTACTTCGCGACGTACTCGGGGATCAGCTACTACATGCTCCACATCAAGGAGGTGGCCCGGCGGGAAGGTGCCGTGACGACCCTCCTCGGTCGGCGGCGGTCGATCCCCGAGCTCGCTGCCCGGAACCCGTCCCTCCGGGCCGCTGGAGAGCGGATGGCGATCAACATGCCGATCCAGGGTACGGCCGCCGACATCATGAAGATCGCCATGATCCGGGTCGACGAGCGCCTCCGGGCCGCCGGCCTCGGGGCGCGGATGCTCCTCCAGGTCCACGACGAGCTCGTCTTCGAGGTCCCGCGGAGCGAGGTCGAGGCAACCGCCGCCCTCGTTCGGGAGACGATGGAGACGTCGGTCCGCCTCGATGTCCCCCTCGTCGTCGAGGTCAAGGTCGGCGACGATTGGGAGGGGATGACGCCCCTCGACCGGGCGACGGCCGAAGCGGGCCCCGACGAGGACGCGACTCCGGCGGGCACCGCCGACGTCGGCGAGCCCGTCGGCTAGCCGACCGCCCTCGATCGTCCGCCGATGCCCGAGCTGCCCGAGGTGGAGACGATCGCCCGCGAGCTCGCCCCCCTCGTCGTCGGGGCGACCATCGAGGAGACCGTCGTCCTCACCCCGCGGACCCTCCGGTCGGGGGATCCCGACGCCTTCCGGCGGGCTGTCGTCGGGCGGCGGATCGAGGGTGTCGGCCGCCGGGCCAAGCTCCTCACCGTCGATCTCGACGACGGCGGGGTCCTCGCCATCCATCTGAAGATGACCGGCCAGCTCTTTGTCCTGCCGTCCGAGCCGCCACCCGACCGCCACATCCGGGTCGTCTTCCGCCTCGGCGACGGCCGGGCGATCGCCTTCCGGGACGTCCGGCGGTTCGGCCGGATCGGGCTCGCCCGGCGCGATCCGCTGACCGGCGAGCTCGTCGGCGAGCTCGGCGGGATCCGGCAGCCGCCGGCCTTCGGTCCCGAGCCCCTCGATCCGGCCTTCACCGCGGCCGCCTTCCGGCGCCGGCTCCTCGCCCGACGGGCTCGGCTCAAGTCGCTCCTCACCGACCAGGCCTTCCTGGCCGGGGTCGGCAACATCTATGCCGACGAGGCCCTCTGGGCGGCTCGTCTCCACCCCCTCCGATCCGCAGCCTCCGTCGGGCCGGTCGCCGCGACGAGGCTCTACCGGGAGCTCCGCCGGATCCTCGTCGAGGCGATCGAGCGGCGGGGCTCCTCGGTCGACGACTACACCGCTCCGGAGGGGGACGGTTCGATGCAGGACCACCTCGTCGTCTATCAGCGGACCGGCCAGCCCTGTCCCCGCTGCGGGCGACCGATCCGACGGATCGTCCTCGGCGGCCGGGCCACCCACTTCTGCTCCTTCTGCCAGCGCCTCCCGGCAGCCGAGCGGGCCGGGGCTCGGTCGATCCTCCGAGGGATGGAGCCGCCGCTCCGACCCGTGGCGCCGGGGCTCCGCCGAGTGGAGGGCGGGCTCCGAGGGGCCGAGCCGGCGCCCGGGTCGGGCAGCC
>JBHORA010000213.1:0-1347 GCA_042408535.1 Chloroflexota bacterium
GGGCTGACCCCGCCCGCTCGACGATACCCGCCAGGGTATCGCATCCGGGGCCGGGGCCTCTGGCGCTCCGAGCTCATCGGTGGGCACCCGGCGGCGCACCAAGCGGCACGCACCCACACGAACAAGGTCGTCGGACCGGCGCCGGATCGGCCTTCCCCACCGCCTCGGGACCGGCAGGGAGCGGCCGGCTCGAGCGCAAGCGCGGGATGACCAGGCCTCTGGCGGCCAGGCTCCACGAGGAGGATCTAGGGATAGAGGCCGCGAAGCCGCGTTGCCTCGGCGACCCGCTCGACGGCGATGGCGTGAGCGGCGAGGCGGGGCGTGATCCCCTCGGCCGTGGCTCGCTCCCAGACGGCTTCGGCCGCGGTGAGGATCTGGCGACGGAGCCGGTCGTTCACCTCGTCGACGGTCCAGGCGAGGGCAGCACGGTTCTGTGCCCACTCGAAATAGCTGACGATGACCCCGCCGGCGTTGCAGAGGATGTCGGGGATGACGACGACCCCGTTCTGGGCAAGGATCGGGTCGGCGCCGGGATCAACGGGCCCGTTTGCCGCCTCGGCGAGGATCCGCGCCCGGACCGTACCGGCATTCGCCTCCGTGATCTGGCCCTCGAGAGCGGCGAGGACGAGGATGTCGACGTCGAGGCCGAAGAGGGTTTCGTTGTCGATGGGCTCCGTGTTCGGGGCGCCGGCAACGGTTCCTCGCTCCTGGACGTAGCGGGACAGGAAGGGGATGTCGAGGCCGTCGTCCCGCCGGACTCCCCCGAAGACGTCGGTCACCGCGACGACTCGTGCACCTCGACGGTGGAGGAGCCGGGCCGTTGCCTCGCCAACGTTGCCGTAGCCCTGCACCGCGACGGTCCGGCCGGCAAGCTCGAGGCCGAGGCGACGGCAGGCGTCCTCGATCGTGTAGACGACGCCCTGGCCGGTGGCATCGCTCCGGCCAGCCGAACCACCGATGGCGAGGGGCTTCCCGGTCACGACTCCCGGGACCGAGTAGCCACGGTGCATCGAGACGGTGTCCATGATCCAGGCCATCGTCTGGGCGTTCGTGCCGACGTCGGGGGCCGGGATGTCTGAGAGCGGTCCGATCAACCCCTCGAGCTCGGTCGCGAAGCGCCGGGTCAATGCCTCCAGCTCCTTCGGGCTCATCCGGAGCGGATCGCAGCTCACGCCGCCCTTCGCCCCGCCGAAGGGAACGTCCACGAGGGCGCACTTCCAGGTCATCCACATCGCCAGCGCTCGGACCTCGTCAAGGTCCGTCGATGGGTGGTACCGAATGCCGCCCTTGGCCGGCCCTCGGGCCACGTTGTGCTGGACCCGGTAGCCAGTGAAGACCTGGACGGAG
>JBHORA010000002.1:0-5126 GCA_042408535.1 Chloroflexota bacterium
CCACCCTGGCGGCGGACCTCGGCCCGGAACGCCTCGAGCCGGGCCGGGTGCTCGGCGACGTAGCGGGCGAGGAGGGCCTCGGCCTCCCGCTTCGAGTACGCATCGAGCGGTCGATACCAGGGCGGCGGCCAGGTCGGGTACTGCTTGTAGAAGGGGTGCTCTTCGGGAGGGATCTCGCGCATCGTCAACCGACTGGAGTGTCCGTGTAGGGTAGGTGGATGTAATACGGGATGCCGAGCTCCTGGAGCCTGGCGATGATCTCGGGATGGGCGCCGATGGTTCCGCTGCGGTCGCTCGCGAAGAAGTGCCACTCGAGGCACTTGATGGCCCCACCCTCCTCCGCTAAGAGCGCCGCGTCCTTCTCGATCTGGGCGAGGATCCGGGCCCGGGCCGCCGGCGAGGCACCCTGATAGCCGACCTTCACCTCGCGGGCAATCCCCTTGGCCTTGTTCCACGCGTCGAGGATCCGCCAGCTCCGTCGCGCGCCGGGCGGCGCGCCCGGATCGGCGAAGCCGTGCCCTCGGTCGAGGAAGCCCGGCGGAGGCAGCTCCTCCCGGGCGATCCGCTCCCCCTCCCGCCAGTGGGGGAGCCAGCCCCTGACCGACACCCCGGCCGCTCCGTCCAGCGCATCGGCAAGGGCCTTGAGATCCGCCGGCGGGCGTCCGGCCAGGAGGCGACGCGCCGCCCCGGCGTCGAGGCCGTGGGCGTAGAGCCGGCGGAGCGCTCCGTCGGTGGCAAGATCGACGAGGTCGTCCCAGTGCTCGTCCCAGACGTCGAGGCGGGCCACCGCGGCGAGCACCCCGGCCTGGCGCTCCGGCGGGAGGCGCTCCAAGGCACGAATGATCCGGCGGGCGCCCTGGGCGGCGTCGCCGACGACCGGGATGAGGCCGGCGACGTTGGCGGCCGCGCCCACCAGGTCGAGATGGGCGAGGCTGCCGATGACATCCCGACCGTCGACTGCCGGCCCGCCGAAGGCGCCGGCGACGGAGCCGAGGAGGTACGGGACCGATTCGACGTCGTCCGCCGCGACGCCGGGACAGAACTCGAGCAGGTCACCACAGGCGACCCCCTTGGCGAACCGCGCCGCCCACTCTGCCGGCGTCATCGGCGCTTCGGCGACGAGGGGGTCGAAGGAACCATCTTCTTCGAAGCGGGTGAACTCGTCGCCGTCAGTCCGACCGTCGCCGTCGGTGTCCCGCGTCAGCGGATCGAGCCCCTCGGCGAGCTCGGTCGCGTCGCCGACGCCATCGCCGTCGGCGTCGATCCAGCGCGGGCTCGAGCCCTCGGCGAACTCAACCCGGTCGTCCGCAGCAGGAGCGCTCCAGGTGTCGGGGTCGCCGTCGCTGTTGGGATCGAGGGGGTCCCCGATCAGGACGTAGACGTGGCTGGCGCCGAACCGCTCTGCGAGGGGACGACCAAAGACCTCGATCGAGGCCAGGTCCACTCTCGTCACCTCGACTCCGTCGTCGAGCCCGTCGTCGTCGCTGTCGACATCCTCGGGGTTCGAGGTGGCGACGTAGCCCGAGGGATCCTGCATCCCCCCGGTCTCCTCGCAGTCGGCGAGGCCGTCGCCGTCGGTGTCGGTGTCGTCTTCGAGCCAGCAACCGGCCCCGTTCTGGGACCAGATGGGGGCCGCGGCCGCCTCGTCGACGAGGGTGAAGGCCGAGAAGTGAGTGACTGTGACCTCGACGGTGTTCGACTCGGTATCGACGATCTGGTCGAGGTCTGGTGCCGCCGGCAGCCAGAGACCAGTCTCGGGGTCAAGGGTGTAAACGCGAAGCGCGGCCTCGTCTTCGACGAGCTCGTCGTCGTACGTGAACGTCAGAGTCGCCTCGGCGAGCTCGGCCCCGCTCCTGGTGTCGACCTCGAGCTGGTAGGCAGGCAGGGCCTGCCCGGGCGCCGCCGGGGTGTCGCCCGACGCCGTCTCCGCTCGCAGCCCTCGAATGATGTCGCCCGTCCCCGTCGCTGCCGCCACGAGGCTGCCTTCCTCGGCCGTCGCGGTGCGCAGCTCGTCGCCGTCGAGGATCAGATCGTCGTCCGAGTCGGGATCGAGCGGATCGGTGTCCTCTTCTGACCCGTCCGGCAGCCCGTCGGCGTCGGTGTCGGGGCTGGCCGGATCGGTACCGGCCGCAACCTCGTCTGGGTCGTCGAGGCCGTCCAGGTCGGAGTCCCGAGCGAGCGGCGAAGAACCGTGGGCGGCTTCGCCTGCGGTGGGCAGGCCGTCACCGTCGACATCCTCCTCGGCATCGGGTACGGTGTCTCCGTCTGTGTCGGCGAGGGTCGGCAGGTGGTCGTACCCACCAGCAAGTGCCTCGAAGCGATCGCCGAGGCCGTCTCCGTCGGTATCGGCGAGATCGGGGTCCGTCCCCAGACGCGCCTCGAGACCGTCGACGAGCCCATCCGCGTCGCCGTCGACGGCAAGGGGATCGGTCGTCGCCTCGCAGTCGACGGGGTTGCCGTCGAAGCAGGTGTCGGTCCCGATGCCGCCGTCGAGCTCGTCCGTCCCCTCGTGGCCGTTCAGGACGTCGTCACCGGGGCCGCCGACGAGCCCATCGTCTCCACCATCGCCATCGAGCTCGTCGTTGCCGGGCCCGCCGGCCAGGTTGTCGTCCGCTTCGCCGCCCACGAGGAGGTCGCCGCCGTCGCCGCCGTCGATGGCATCTGCCCCCGGACCGCCGATGAGGAGGTCGTCCCCATCACCGCCAACGAGCGCGTCGGCATCGGTGCCCCCATCGAGGCTGTCGTCGCCGGCGCCCCCGGTGAGTTCATCGGTGCCGCTCTCGGCAATGACGAAGTCGTCCCCATCATCGCCGGCGAGGTCGTCGTCGCCGGATCCGCCATAAAGGCGATCGGCGTCGGCCCCGCCGTGGATCTCGTCGTTGCCGGGGCCGCCGAAGATCGTGTCGGGTCCGGGGCCACCGTCGATGAGGTCGTCCCCCGTTCCGCCGTCGATCTCGCCGCGGCCCGTCGTGGTCGAGATGGTGTCGTTGCCGGGGCCGCCGAAGATGACGTCGTTCCCACCGCCGCCGTCGATCTCGTCGTTGCCCGACAGGCCGCAGATGACGTCGTCTCCGGTCGTCCCGACGATGACATCGTTGCCACTCGTGCCGTAGATGACCCAAGCACCATAGGCTGGGCACGGGTCCCGAGCTGCCGCGTAATGCCCTGCGACCTCGGACGCTTCGAGGGCGCGGCCATAGATCGCCAGGTGGGCCAGGGAACCGCCGAGCGGCGAGGCGCTCGTCTCGCGACCGACGACGAGATCCTCGTCGGTGTCGGTCAACGAGATCGATGGGGCCAGCTCGACCGTCACCTCGGCACCGTCCTTGTAGAGGCGCGTGTTTCCGGAGCCGATCCCCACCCGGGTCAGGACGACGTGGTGCCAGGTCCCGTCGGCGGGCGTCTCGCCCTCCTCGGCCACGATCGGCTGGCCGCCCGACTGTCCGAAGTAGAGGCGGTCGTCTGGATCGATGCCGAGGACGTAGCCGCCGGCTTGCTTGCTCAGCACGATCTGGTTCGTGCCCGAGTCGACATCGCGTCGGAGCCAGACCTCGATGGAAAAGGGCCCGTCGGCGAGATCGAGGTCTTCGTGATCGGTTACCGTGAGGTAGTCGCCGGCCGAAGGAAAGCCGACGGCGCCGGCGTCGGGGCCGGGCAAGGGCCCGGACGAGAGGCGCTCCGGCTCGCCGCTCGGGACCGCCCCATGACCTGCCCGGAGGTCGACGAAGTCGCCTTCTGCCTCCGTGAGCTGCCAGTACGAGACGAGATCTGGTGTGTACAGGACGGCTTCGGCATAGGTTCGGACGGCAGCCGCGGTGCGGGGACTCACGATCGGCAGGCCGACGGGGAGGACGAGGAGGGCGCCGAGAGTGGCCGCCAGTACGCGTTGGCTGCGGCTCGTCGTCTTCATCCGAAACCACCTCCTCGGTCCGTCGCGAGACGCACCTCGGGCTGCGTCTCGCCGGACCATGCTTAACACATGGGACGTGGTTGGTCCATTACAAGGCGACGAACAGTTTTGACCCACCCGCGACTGGTCCATGGCCTGCCGCTCGTCAGGTTGCCTGTAATGGCGCCGGCCGCCCTCGGCCTGGTAGGATCCGCTCCGCACCCGGGTCCAGTCGGGACCCGCTTTGGGGGGCATGGCCATGCAGAACTACACCGACGCCGCTCTCCTCGACCTGGTCGGGCTCGCCCTTGATCGGGCAGTCGAGTCGCTGCAGCTCCAGGGGGAGCGATTCGCACCGTTCGTCATCGTCGAGACCGCACAGGGACGGAGCCTTCATCGCTTCGTCGCCGAGCCGTACGAAGTCGGGGTGAGCGAGGCGCGGAGGTTCGTCGCGGTTCCGCCGAGGGACGCCCAGCGGGTTCTCATCTGCTACGACGGCTTCCTCTCCCTCGAAGGGCACAGAACCGATGCCGTCCTCATCGAGGCCCAGGACTGCCGGCGGCCATATAGCGCGACCTTCGCCCTCCGCTACCGACCCGCAAGCGACGAGGGGCCGATCGAGCTCATCGGGGACCCCATGTTCACCGGCCCGGCTGAGCCACTCTCTCAGCCGAGGCCGGACGGGGATCCGAAGCCGCCGGGGGCTGGCTTGATCGGCGGCCTTTCGAGGCGCCTCCGCGGCCGCCGGTCGTGACCGGGTGACGATGCGCGAGATCCCTCCCGAAGAGCACCCCTTCTACAAGCAGTACCCGACGGGGCAGCCGCCCTGGTATCGACCGCTTCAGGCGTACTCGAAGCGGGAGGCCGAGGCCCTCCTCGCCCGCTACGTCGCCGAGCACCCGGCCCGGCTCGAGGCGTTCCGGGCCGAGGTCCGCCGCCAGGGTGGCCCGGAGGAGGGGCTCGAGCTCCATCGGGACGCCCTCGTCCCGTTGTGGGCCTGGTTCGTCCCGAGCCACGAGCTCCCGCCGGAGCCGGTCCCCGAGGCCGTCGTCCGGGCCCACGACCCGCCCTGGTGGGTCGACTTCCATCCGGAGGACGCCATGGACCTCGGGCCCGAGCTCGCCCGCTTCGCGACCCTCCTCGCCGCCCACCTCGCCGCGGTCGCCATCGCCGAGCGGCCGCTCTCCCGCTTCGTCCGGATCGCCGCCCGCCTTGACGCCTACTACAACTACCCGGC
>JBHORA010000003.1:0-1252 GCA_042408535.1 Chloroflexota bacterium
CCACCCTCGCCGAGCGGCCCTTCGACGACCCCGACTGGCTCTTCGAGGTGAAGTGGGAGGAGGCGAGGGTGGCGAGCATCGGCGCCACGAAAGCCGGCGGTGTGCTCGCAGGGGTCACAGCGGAGAGGTCGATGCCGGCGATCGGGGCTGGCGCGGCGCCCAGCCAGCGGGCATCCATCGCCGCTCGGACCTCGTCGTTCGTCCGACCGGTCTTCACCGACCGCGGCTGTGCTTCGGGATCCCAGCCGGGGACGGCATGCTCATCGCGCTTCTTGATGAGCAGCCAGCTGTCGCCGTCCTGTTCGTCCCGGGCCGCCGGGTTCGGACGACCGCGGGGGCGACCGCGGGGACGACCGCCGGAAGTTCGGACAAGAACGAAGCGGCCGGCCAGCTTCTCGCCACGAAGGCGGAACTTCAGCTCGCCGGCGGCGACGGCCGCCGATGGATCGGGCGTCTCGGGCTCCGGCTCCCAGGTCCCCCAATCCCAGACGATGACGTCGCCGGCGCCGTACTCGCCCTTCGGGATGACCCCTTCGAAATCGAAGTACTCGAGCGGGTGGTCCTCGACGTGGACCGCCATGCGGCGGACCGTCGGGTCGAGGGTCGGGCCCTTCGGCACGGCCCACGAAACGAGGACGCCGCCGATCTCGAGGCGGAAATCGTAGTGGAGCCGGGTGGCCCGGTGCCGCTGGACGACGAACCGTCCGCCGGTCGGCGTCCTCGCCGTCGTGGCCGCGGCAAGCTCGCCCGCTGGTTCGGGGGTCTTCGTGAAGTCCCGCTTTCGCCGGTACGCATCGAGCGGCATGGCCGCAGTGTGCCACCAGCCGATGGGGCGAGCTTGGCGTCGTGGGACGGGCCGGACGTCGCCGGACGTCGCCGGACGTCGCCGGGCGAGCATGGCGTGGCCCGGCCGAGCGAGGGTCGGGTCTGCCCGGCCGAGCCGCCGAGCCTCAGTCAGGCGCTCTTCCGCCGTCGAGCTGGTCGAACGTCGGCCTCGGCCTCGGGCTCCTTCGACGCCACGGATCGAGCCGCCCCGGGCGACGCGGCCGGCGTCCCGGACGCCGCCGCCCCGCGGGTGCCACCCGTTCCGGGTTCCTTGCCGCTCGCGATCCTGGACCCGGCGCGGCTCGTCCCGAGCCGAGCGCGAGCCGCCCCACTGCGGGTGACCCCACCGCGGGCCGGCCCCGCTTCCGCACCGGTCGCCGCGTCCTCACCGACTTCGCCGGACCGCGTTGCTACCTCGTGCCTCGCC
>JBHORA010000008.1:0-2253 GCA_042408535.1 Chloroflexota bacterium
CTTCGTGTAGTCAGAGAGCGGCCGATACCAGGGCGGCGGCCAGGTCGGGTACTGCTTGAAGAACGGGTGCTCGTCGCGCCGCTCGGCCGGGGGCTCTCGTCGAACGACCCAGCGGACCGGCTGCTTCTCGGATCGACGGGCCGCTTCGGGATCCGGTCCCCGACCGGAGTCCGGACGGCGCTCGGGTGGGATCTCGTTGCGCATGGCTACCCTCCGGGAGTGTACGGGAGGTGGATGTAGTACGGGATGCCAGACTCCTGGAGGCGGGCGATGATCTCCGGGTGGGCCCCGATCGTCCCGGACCGGCCGCTGGCGAAGAAGTGCCACTCGGAGTGCCGGATCTCGGGGTTCTCGGCGGCCAGGAGCGCCGCGTCCTTCTCGATCTGGGCGAGAATCCGGGCCCGCGACCAGGGCCAGGCCGCTACCGGCGCCCGCCGAAGAGCCTGCCCAGGCGACGCGCCAGCCCGCCCGTCGCCGGCTTCTGGCCCGCGTCGGTTGTGGGTCGCGCGAGTGGCTCGCCCGGCCCCGTGAACATCGGATCGCCGAGGATCTCCATCGGCTGCTCGTCACTGGCCGGCCGGTATCGCAGGGCGAAGGTTGCGCTGTACGGCCGCCGACAATCCTGGGCGTCGATCAGGATTGCGTCCGTCCTGCTCCCGTCGACGGTCAGGAAACCGTCGTAGCAGACGAGGACTCGCTCGGCGTCGGCGGGCGGAACCGCAACGAGGGCGCGGGCCTGGCTGACTCCGACCTCATAAGGCTCGGCGAAGCACCGGGCAAGGTGGCGCCCCTGCGGCGTCTCCATGACGACGAACGGAACGAGGCCGCCGGCCCGAAGCGAGTCGACCGCGTGATCGAGGGCGAAGCCGACGAGGTCGAGCAGTGCGGCGTCGGTGTAGTTCTGCATGTTCGTACCCCCGGGTGCAGATCTCGGTGCGGCCGCTGCGATCGGCCGATCGCGGGGCCCGCCGGGCATGCTACTCCAGCGGATGCAGCGGCCGCCATTACCGGAACCCTTGACGGTGAGATGCCGCGAAGCCGGTGCCCCATCCCCTGGGGCGCAACAGTAAGTAGTCTCGTCATGGACAGCCCGTTCCATGTGTGCTAGATGTCGGGGTCGTAAGGCCACTCCACCCGAGGTCTCAAGGCGCACGGGTCAGGGGGTGATACCGGTGAAGGTGAGAACCCGCATCGTCCGCGTTCTCGTAGGCGCCCTCGTCGTCCTCCTCGCCCTGCCCAGTGGGCTGCTGATCGGGCCCGCAACCCCCGCCTCGGCCGCCGTCCAAACCTATGCCGAAGTCGTCCTCTCGACCGGGGATCTCATTGCGTACTGGCAACTCACGGAGACCGAAGGTGACTTCGTCGATGTCAAGGGTGGCCACACGGCGATCCCGAGTGGCGATCCGGAGCGGTTGTCGACCGGGCCGTTACTCGCTGGCGACACGGGAGCCGTCGGCTTTCCCTCCGCCGACGACTATCTGACGGTCGCCGATCACGAGGACTTCGATCTGGCGGACGGCCCTTTCTCTATCGAGGTCTGGCTGCGGCGCGACGTGGACGGCAACGCCAGCCAGGTCCTCCTCAGCAAGCAAGAGGGCGCCTTCGTCCTGGGGGTCGACGCCGACGACCGCCTCTACTTCGGAAGATCCGGCGGACCGACGATCGCAATCGAAGAGGGCGAGACCCCCGCCGATGGAACCTGGCACCACATCGTCGTGACGCGGGTCGCGGCGGGTTCCGGGAACACCAGACTCTACAAGGACGGCGCCGACGTCACCGTCGAGGTCACTCCCTCCACGCCCCTGAGTGATACGGACGACGATCTCGTCGTCGGCCGCGAGACGAGCGCCTCGCCGCTCGGCGGGGCGCTGGCTCACCTCGCGATCTACGCCCGCGCCCTCGAAGCGTCCGAGGTTGCAGCACATAACGCGGCGGCGCGTGATCCCTGTCCGGTCTACGGCTTCTGGGTCACCTACGGCACGAGCGGCGACGACGTCCTCGTGGGAACGACGGGCGACGACGTCATCTGCGCCCTGTCCGGCAACGACGAGATCGACGGCGCGGGAGGGAACGACGTTATCTACGGCGGCCCCGGTAACGACATCATCTCGACGTCGAGCGGCGACGACGAGATCGACGGTGGGGCCGGTGACGACGTCATCAACGGTGGGGCCGGGGCCTCCGGGCCGCCGACGAGCAGGTCGTCTCCGTCCCCGCCGCTGAGACCGTCGGCATCGGCGCCTCCGTCGAGCC
>JBHORA010000018.1:0-6706 GCA_042408535.1 Chloroflexota bacterium
TCCGCCTCGTCGTCGAGGGAGCCCGCTTCGAGGACGGCATCCTCGCTGAGCCACCGAGCGAGGAGGTGCCTGCCGCCTAACTGAAGCACTGTCCCGACTACCCGGTCCGGAGGGATTTCCACACATCTTGACAAGGGCTCCGCTGGAGCGGCGAGGACGGGCCGACGCCTCCTGCCTCTCCCGCACGCCGGCGCCAAGAGTGTGCGCCTGAATCACGAGATCGAGGCCTCGTCTTCGTCCCCGGCTTCGCCTTCGGCCCCCGGGCGCTGGTCCGAAACGTCCCTCCCAGTCACGCTTCCGACAGCCGTCGCCTCGCTCCCCTTTCGGCCTGCCGGATCTGTGCTCCCCAGTCCCAGAATCGGCAGGCTGGCCCGCCCCGATCGCCGCCACGCCGAAGGAGATGTGCGCGGGAGGAACGCCCCGCGGGGGTTGGAGGACCTGGGTCGGAGGACCTGGTTGCCGCTAGAGGTAGTGCGTCCGCCGAGCCTGAGCCGTGAGCTCCGCCCGGAAGTCGGGGTGGGCGATGCCGATGAGGGCGCGGGCCCGCTCAGCGATGCTCTTTCCGTACAGCTCGGCAACGCCGTACTCCGTCACGACCGTCCGAACGTGGGCCCGCGTCGTCACGACCCCCGCTCCCTCAGGAAGGAACGGGACGATCCGCGAGATCGTTCCCCCGGCCGCCGTCGACGGAAGGGCGATGATCGCCCGCCCCTCCGGCGCCAGGGCGGCACCCCGGATGAAGTCCATCTGGCCGCCGACCCCGGAGTAGAGCCGACGACCGATCGAGTCGGCGCAGACCTGCCCGGTCAGGTCGATGGCGATGGCGGAGTTGATGGCGCACATCCGGCGGAAGCTCCGGATGACGTGCGTGTCGTTCGTGAAGTCCGTCGGCCGCATCTCGACCATCGGGTTGTCGTCGGCGAACGCGTAGAGCCGCGGCGTCCCGAGCATGAAGGTGGCCACGATCTTGCCCCGGTTCCGTTCCTTGCACGCCCCCGTGACCACCCCAGCCTCGACGAGATCGACGACCCCGTCGCTCAGCATCTCTGTGTGGATCCCGAGGTCCCGCTTTTCGGTGAGGGCTGCCGTGACGGCCGACGGGATGGCGCCAATTCCGAGCTGGAGAGTCGCTCCGTCGGGCACGAGGTCGGCGACGTACTCCCCGATCCGCCGCTCGACGGGCCCGATCTCGGGCGGCGGGTAGACATATGGCGGCACGTCGACCTCGACGGCGAGGTCGATCCGGGAGCGGTGGACGAAGCTCTCGCCGAGGGTCCGGGGCATCGACGCATTGAGCTGGGCGATGACGAGCCGCGCCGAGGCGATCGCAGCCTGCATCGCCTCCACCGACGTCCCGAGGGAGCAGTAGCCGTGGGCGTCCGGCGGCGAGACGTTGATGAAGACCGCATCGAGGGGAATGAGCCCGGAGGTGAAGAGGTGGGGGACGTCGGACAGAAAGACCGGCACGTACTCAGCCCGACCCTCGTTCACCGCCGCCCGGGCGTTCGGTCCGATGAAGAGGGCCTTGTGCCGGAAGTGCCCGGCCATCTCCGGGGCAAGGTGCGGCCCCGGCCCTTCGATGTGGAGATGTACGACGACGACGTCGCGCAGCTCTGGCGCCCGAGCCACAAGGGCATCGAGGAGGACGGACGGTGCGGCAGCCGCGCAGTGAACGTAGATCGTGTCCCCGGAACGGATCGAGGCCACAGCTTCTTCGGCCGAGACGATGCGCATCGGGAGGATCGTACCCGCCCCCGGTGCCCTCGGGACGCCGCGGATGGCCTCCCCGCTAGGTGCCGGGTGGCATGAGACGGTGCTTCGCGACGTAGGCCGCCGCCTGGGCGCGCCGTTCGAGGTTCAGCTTCGAGAGGATCGAGCTGACGTAGTTCTTCACCGTCTTGTCGGAGAGGAAGACCTCCTTGGCGATCTCCTTGTTCGTCTTCCCCTCGGCGACGAGCATGAGGATCTTCTGCTCCTGGGCCGTCAGCTGGGCGAGCTCGTCGGTGTACGTCCCGGTGGCGACTCGGCGGACCCGCTCCAGAACCTTCTCCGTCACCGCCGGGTCGAGGAGCGACTCGCCGCGACCGACGGCCTCGAGGGCAGCGACGAGGTCACGGGCGCGGACCTGCTTGAGGAGATAGCCCGCTGCCCCGGCAACGATGGCCGAGAGGACGGCCTCTTCGTCGGGATACGAGGTAAGCATGACGACCCGGGTCTCGGGCAGCTCGGCACGGATGTCACGGCAGGCCTCGATCCCCGAACCGTCGGGCAGGCGGACGTCCATGACGATGATGTCGGGTTGGAAGCGACGCGCCTGCTCGATCGCCTCGGCGACCGTCCCCGCCTCGGCGACGACCTGGAAGTTCTCCCGTCGATCGAGGAGGGCGGTCAGACCCTGGCGAACGACTTCGTGGTCGTCGACGACGAGGAGGCGCAACGGTCGACGCGGCGTCGTCGCGCTCGGCGATCCTGTCACGGTCTTGTTCACCTCCCTATCGCAGCGGGCCTATCGCAGCGGGGTCCTCCGTCGGAGCGGAACGGCCGCCCGGGGCCGAAGCGACCCTGCCCGGTCCGCCGTCCCCGGAGCGGGCTCCATGCAGCCGAGGAGAACCCACCGGGCGAGGATCGTCACGGGCCCTCGACGAGGGTCCGCAACGGCAGCGTGACGATGATACGTGTCCCGGCGCCGGGGGTGCTGTCGATGGCCAGCTCGCCCCCGAGCTCGGTCGCCCGATCGGCCATGTTCCGCAGGCCCTGGTGGCCGGCGTCGCGCGGGACGCTCAGGTCGAAGCCTCGCCCGTTGTCGGCGACGACAAGCCGAAGCTTCTCGCCTTCGAGCGCCACGGCGATCGACGCTCGGCTCGCCTTCGCGTGGCGGGCGATGTTCGAAAGGGCCTCTCGGGCGATCTGGAGGAGCTGGATCCGGGCTTCGGGTGGGATGCCCCGCGGCGTCGCCTCGAGGTCGAGCTCGACGTCGATGAGGGTGTTGAGCCGGAATTCGTCGGCCAGGGTCGAGATGGAGGCGGCGAGGTCGGCCTCCTCGAGGAGCTCGGGGCGGAGACCGAAGATGAAGTTCCGGATGTCCCGGATCGTGAGGTTGAGCGACTCGATGGCTCGATCGACGCGAGCCGCGGCTTCGGCCGGGTCGTCGGTCATGAGGTCCGGAACGTCCTCGAGGGAGAGCCCGACGGCGTAGAGGCTCTGGATGATCCCATCGTGGAGGTCCTTCCCGATCCGCTCCCGCTCGTCCATGATCGCCAAACGCCGGACCCGCTCGTGGAGTCGCGCGTTCTCGATGGCGATTCCGGCGTGGAGAGCGAACATCTCGACGAGCCGCTCGTCGGCTTCGGAGAATTCCCGAGCCCCGATCTTGTCGGTCAGGTAGAAGTTCCCGATGGGGCGACCCTTGACGGTGATCGGCACCCCGAGGAAGGACGTCATCGGCGGGTGATGGGGCGGGAAGCCGGCACTCCGCGGGTCGGCCCGGATGTCGGCGATCCGAAGGGACCGACCCTCGCGGATGATGACGCCCAGGAGCCCACGGCCACGGGGGGGCGCGCCGATCCGGGCCCGCTCAGCCGGGCTGATCCCCGAGGTGATGAAGCGCTCGATCGTGCCCCCCTCGTCGATGATGCCGAGGGCGGCGTAGCGGGCGTCGACGAGGTCGCGCGCCCGGTCGACGATGAGCTGGAGGACCCGCTCGAGGGCGAGCTCACCAGCGATCGCCCGGCTCGCCTCGTCGAGGGCTTCGAGGCGGGCGGCGTGCTGGGCGACGCTCGCTCGCGCCCAGGCCGCGTCCACGGCGAGCTCGAGGGCCTTCCTCGCCAGATCGATGGCCGCCGGGTCGTCGGCCGCCAGCCAGAGCCGCCCGAGGCGGACGGCCCCGCTGCTCGAGCGGAGCTCGCAGGACCGAAGGCCCCCCGGGCGGACCGCCTCACCCGCTTTCGCGGGAGCCGCGGCGGCCACTGCGGGCGGTGGGCCATCCCGGAGCGTCCCGTACCCGGCCCGAACGGCCGGCAGCGGCGAGGCATCGAGCTCGAGATAGGCCCCCGCGACGCCGGCCGTGGACGCCACAGCAGCGAGGGCATCGGCGACGGCGGCGGTCGAGCTCGCCGGCGAGCGGAGGAAGGCGTCGAGCGCGTCAAGGAGACGGACGATCGGGAAACGCGCCGCAACAGAGAGCTCCGGGGGGCTCCCGAGACAGTCTCCCGAGGGCCCACCGGGGGGGAGCGAGGGCACCGCCTCGTCGCCCTCACCGCCGGCAGGCGGATGGGCCGGACGCAGGACGGCCGCTCCGTCGCGACCCTGGGGAGCGGGGGAGGCGGACCTCGATCTCGCCATCGGCATGAGGGTAGCAGGTGGCGAGCACCGCCTTCCTGGCCGTGTCACGCCGCCTCCCGACCGACCGGCCGGGCCATCCGGCCCACGATCTCGGGCGGGCTGTCACTTCGAGCGGATCCGGCGTCGTGTGCAACGATCCCCGCCATGAGCACCGACCAGATGGGGGGCCTGCCCCCCGACCCCAGCGTCTCCACCGGGACCAGCGTCTCCACCGGAACGGGTCTCGCCCCGGCGGCCGGTCTCGTCAAGCCCGCATCCACCCTGAGCCGACGCGGGTTCCTGCGCGGAGCGGCCCTCGTTGGCGGTGGCGCCGTCGCCGCCGGCCTCGCCGCCTGCGCCCCGGCAGCCGCCCCGGCCTGGACCTACGGGCCGTCGGCGCCCCCGTCGGGCGCCTCGGGGCCACCGAGCGGACCGTCGCCGAGCCCGTCCCCCCAGCCGTCGATGGATCACGGGGCCAGCCCGAGCCCCGCGGCGTCCAGCGCCCCGACGGCCTCGCCCGCTGCCTCGCCCGGCGCCTCACCGGGCCTCGCCGAACACGACCTCAAGGCGAAGGCCGTCGTTCAGCGCTTTCTCGACGGGGAGTGGGACACCCTCCCTCGCCCAAACGCGCCCCTGGAGCCCGAGATCGACGGCGACGTCAAGGTCTTCCGGCTGACCATCGACGAGATCAAGCACCGGATCGACGCCGTCAAACCGCCCCTCGACGCCCTCGGCTTCAACGGCGTCTGGACCGGTCCCCTCCTGCGGGTCGTCGAGGGCGACCGGGTCCGGGCGATCTTCACGAACAACATGCGGGAGACGACGGGGATCCATTTCCACGGCCAGGACCTCCCGAACGCCATGGACGGCGTTCCCTTCGTCACCCAGGACCCGATCATGCCGGGCGCGACGTTCACCTACGAGTTCGTGGCCGGGCCCGCGGGCTCCCACATGTACCACTCGCACCACAACGCCACCGATCAGGTCGGTCGAGGGCTTCTCGGGGCGTTCATCGTCGACCCGAAGGACCCGGCGAAGCGGTACGACCGCCTCTATGGGGCCACCCAGGACATCGTCTGGATCAGCAACGACACCCTCGGGGGCTTCACGATCAACGGCCGCGGCTTCCCGGCCACGATCCCCATCGTCGCCGAACGGGGCGAGGTCATCGTCATCCGGTTCATGAACGAGGGCCTCATGATGCACCCCTGGCACCTCCACGGGATGCCGATGCGGGTCGTCGCCCGCGACGGCTACCCGCTCGGGAGCGCGGCCTTTACCTGCGACACCCTCGGGGTCAACCCGGGCGAGCGCTGGGACGTCGTCATCGAGTGCAAAAACCCGGGCGTCTGGGCCTTCCGCTGCCACATCCTCACCCACGCCGAGGGCAAGGAAGGGATGTTCGGGATGGTGACGGCCCTCATCGTGAAGAGCTGAGGCGAGGAGCTTCGGGGCCGGTCGATGGCAGGCGAGGACCCCGGCACCGCCAGGCCGCTGCCGGACCGGGGGGCGTCCGAGCGGCTGCCGGACCGGGGGACGTCGCTTCGGGCCCCCGAAACGACCCGCCCCACCCTCCTCCTCGCCACCGACCTCTCGCCGGCCTCCCAGGCCGCGACCGAGCAGGCCCTCGACCTGGCCCGTCGGCTCGGAGCGGCGATCCTGGCGGTGAGCGTTATCGATCCCGGGACGCTGCGGCTCCCCGGAGGCCGCTTCGGGGCCCGCGTCGATCAGGTCCGAGCCACCCGGGAGCGGGAGGCCCAGGTCCTCGTTCGGCGGGGCCGCGAACTCGGCGTCCCGGTGACCTTCCTGATCTGGCAGGGCGATCCGGGCGAGGTCATCGTCGAGGCGGCCCGCTCCGAAGGGGTCGAGATGATCGTCATCGGCAGCCACGGCCGACGAGGTGTGGAACGGGCCCTCCTGGGGAGCGTCTCGGACCACGTCGTCCGCCACGCGCCGTGCCCGGTCCTCGTCGTCCGCTCCGACGTCGAGCGACCGAGCGCGGGCGAGGACGTCCGGCGCGCGCCCTGACACGGGCCGAACGCACGCCCTCACAGAGGGGCATAGCCGGGCCGGTTTCGAGGACGGACCGTTCGGCCCAGGACGGCGGGGCCGGACGGCACGCGCCGAACGGGCGCTCGGTTCGGCATCCTTCCGGCATCGGGGTCCGCGCGCGCGACGCAGCTCTCCCTTCCGGCTGCGTCGCGCCGCTCTTCAGACTGCCCTGATGGCGAGCCCGACCCGGCCTCGCCGGTCGATCCCGCCAGCCGTCAGCGGGTGTAGATCCCTGCGGGGTCGAGCTCCTCGCGGATGAGACGAAGCTCCTCCGCCGTCGGAGCCGGGGTCACCCCGACCGCCGACGCCACCTTCGGCTCCCAGCCGACCGAGT
>JBHORA010000021.1:0-11394 GCA_042408535.1 Chloroflexota bacterium
GTCCCTCGTGGCCGCCGGCTTCGAGCCGTGGGAGGCCCTCGGCGCCGCGACCTGGCGGGGCGGCGAGCTCCTCGGCGAACCGTCGGCGGGCGTGATCGTCGAGGGCGGTCCGGCCGATTTCGTCCTCGTCCACGGCGACCCGACCTCGGACCCGGAGGCGCTCTGGCGGGTCTGGCACGTCGCCTGGGCCCGCTGACGGGGACGGCCTAAGGCCGATTCGTTGCGTTCGGCGGTGATCAGCGAGGACCGGCCGACGGTGTGGACGATCGGCCACGGCGCCCTCTCCACCGAAGCCATCGTCACCACCCTCCGCGCTGCCGACGTGCGAACCCTCGTCGACATCCGCCGCTTCCCGACCTCGCGCCGCTCACCGCACCTCGCCCGCGACCGCCTCGCCGCGGCGTTGCCGCCCCTGGGGGTCGCCTACGAGTGGGCGGGCGAGGCCCTCGGCGGTCGGCGCTCGCCGCGGCCCGGGCCGACCCGCCACACCGCCTGGCTCGACCGGGCCTTTCGAGGGTATGCCGACCACACCGACAGCACCGCCTTTCGGGAGGCCGTCGATGCCCTCGTCCGGCGTGCTCGGGAGGGCGAGCGGCTCGCCGTCCTCTGCGCCGAGCTCGACTGGCGCCGCTGCCACCGCCGCCTCGTCGCCGACGCCCTCACCGTCCGCGAGGCACGGGTCGTCCACCTCCGGGCGGGGCGTCCGCCTGAGCCCCACGAACCCCACCCGGACCTCCGGCCCGACGCCGACGGCTGGCCGCTCTGGGCGACGGCCACGCCGAGCCCCGACCAGCCGCTGACTTGACATCAGATGACACCCGCTCGATCATCCCGCATCATGACGCGGACCACGATCGACATCGACCCGGTCGTCTTGCGGCGACTCAAGGAGCGGCAGCGTCGCGAGGGGAAGTCCCTCGGGCGCCTCGTCTCCGAACTCCTCGCCGTCTCCCTGGCCGAGGAGGCCCCGAAGGCGTCCCCCTTTGCCTGGACGGCGAAGCCGATGCGCGCCCGGATCGACATCGAAGACCACGAAGCCGTTCGACGGGCCCTCCTCGAAGCGTGACGGCTACCGTCGACGCCAACATCCTCCTCTACGCGAGCGATGCGGACAGCCCGCTCCATGCCCGTGCTGCAGCCTTCATCGAGCGACTCGCCCAGGGGCCCGAACTCCTCTACCTCTTCTGGCCGACGATCGTCGCCTACGTGCGGCTCGCGACGCATCCAGCGATTTTCAGCAACCCACTGACCCTGGCTGAGGCGCTCGGCAACATCGAGCAGCTCGTGACCCGCGCGCACGTCCAGTCGCCCGGCGAGCAGGCAGGGTTCTGGCGCCGGTTGCGCTCCGTCGTCGCTGAGGCTCGGGCGACCGGTAATCTCGTCTCCGACGGCCATCTCGTCGCCCTCATGCAGGAAAACGGCGTGCGGGTCATCTGGACCCACGACCGTGACTTCCGACGCTTCGACGGTATCGAGGTCCGCGACCCGTTCGACTAGGGACAGCACGCGCCGGTTCGGGGTCCGGGCTGGCCGACCGTCGTACCGGAAACGCACGCGGCCGACAAGCCCGGCTCGGACGTGGCTCGCGCGCCCCGTGGGCGGGACGGCGACTACGGCCCGAGGAGCACCCAACCCGACGGGCCCGGCCCTCCGCCCCGATCCTGACGGCCGGCCGCTTTGGCCAGAGGAGCGGAGGCTCTTCGGCCCTCGTGCCGGGCGCTCTGCTCCGTACCGACCCTACGCGCCGAGGATTCGCCGCGCCTCCTCGTACTCCGCCGGCGAGATCTCACCGCGCGCGAGCCGTTCGCGGAGGAGCGCCGTCGCGGCCGTCCGCCGACTCCGCTCGGGGCCGAGCAGTCGAACGACGGTGGTGATCAGCCAGAAGAGAAAGAAGACGACGCCGAAGAAGATGACGAGCCGAGAACGAAGACCCCGAGGAAGTTGCCGTCCATACTCGTTCCTCCGCAGCTGAGGAGCCGAGCTCCGAGTCAGCTGGGAACGACCCCCAGCCTGTCGACGACGCATAGTATGGCTCGTCTGTGGCATGGAGGACGTCCCTGCTCATGGGTCGTTGCCCGTATCATCGCTTCGCCATGGCCGCCCTCCGGAGCCGCCTCGACCCCGCTGATCCCGAGGCCCGTGCCAACGAGGCGGCAATGCGTGCCCTCGTCGAGGAGCTCCGCACCCGCCAGCGAGCCCTCGTCGAGCGCGGTGCCGCGGGGGACGAGCGGGCGATCGCCCGCCACCGCGAACGCGGCAAGCTGCCGGTCCGGGAGCGGATCGAGCGCCTCCTCGACCCTGGAAGCGCCTTCCTGGAGCTGTCGCCTCTCGCCGCCAACGGCATGTACGACGACGAGGCGCCGGGCGCTGGCATCGTGACCGGGATCGGGCGGATCGAAGGAGCCCTCTGCGTCATCGTCGCCAACGATGCGACGGTCAAGGGCGGGACCTACTACCCGATGACGGTGAAGAAGCACCTCCGAGCCCAGGAGATCGCCCTCGAGAACCGCCTGCCGTGCGTCTACCTCGTCGATTCGGGCGGCGCCTACCTTCCCCTCCAGGCCGACGTCTTCCCCGACCGCGACCACTTCGGCCGAATCTTCTACAACCAGGCCCGCCTCTCCGCCGCCGGCATCCCCCAGATCGCCCTCGTCATGGGCAGCAGCACCGCCGGCGGCGCCTACGTCCCGGCGATGAGCGATGAGACCGTCATCGTCCGGGGAACCGGCACGATCTTCCTCGGGGGACCGCCCCTCGTGAAGGCAGCGACGGGGGAGGAGGTGAGCGCCGAGGAGCTCGGCGGGGCCGAGGTCCACGCTCGCCGCTCGGGCGTCGTCGACCACGAGGCCCTCGACGACGAGCACGCCATCGCCCTCGGGCGTCAGATCGTTCGTCACCTCGGTCAGCGGCGGCCCGAGCCGCCCTGGGAGCGACGGCCACCCGAGCCACCGGCCGTGCCGCCCGAAGGCGACCCGAGCGCCGGCATCGCCCACCTCTACGCTGCGATCCCGACCGACCTCCGCCGCCCCCTCGACGTCCGGGAGGTCATCGCCCGCCTCGTCGATGGCTCCCGCTTCCACGAGTTCAAGCCCCTCTACGGGGAGACCCTCGTCTGCGGCTTCGCCCACCTCGAGGGTTACCCGGTCGGCATCCTCGCCAACAACGGCGTCCTCTTCTCCAGCTCGGCTCTCAAGGGCGCTCACTTCATCGAGCTCGCTGCCCAACGGCAGATCCCCCTCGTCTTCCTCCAGAACATCACCGGCTTCATGGTCGGCCGCGACTACGAGGCCGGCGGGATCGCGAAGGACGGAGCGAAGATGGTGACCGCTGTCGCCTGCGCCGAAGTCCCGAAGTTCACCGTCATCATTGGCGGGAGCTTCGGGGCCGGGAACTACGCCATGGCCGGGCGGGCGTATTCGCCGCGCTTTCTCTGGACCTGGCCGAACGCCCGGATCAGCGTCATGGGTGGCGCCCAGGCGGCCCGGGTGCTGTCGACGGTCCGAGAGGCGTCGCTGCCGGGCGGGCGCTGGGCGTCCGAGGAGGAGCGGGCGGCCTTCGAGGCGCCGATCCTCGAGACGTACGAGCGGGAGGGGAACCCGTATTACGCCACGGCTCGCCTCTGGGACGATGGGATCATCGACCCACTGGACACGCGCCGGGTTCTGGCGATGGGGATCGAGGTCGCCCTCCACGCCCCGATCGGCGAGACGCGCTTCGGGGTCTTTCGGATGTGAGGTGGGGGCGCGCCGGAGGGGACGGGATCGGTGCGCCGCGTGACGGTGTGGGCGAACAGAACGGGGGTTTCGGCGCGCGCGGCGCCCGGCGTGACGGTGGGGGCGAACAGAACGGGGGTTTGGGCGCGCGCGGCGCCCGGCGTGACGGTGGGGGCGAACAGAACGGGGGTTTGGGCCGGCAGGGTGCGCCGCGTGACGGTGTGGGCGAACAGAACGGGGGTCCCTCCCCCTCTCGGCCGCGTTCTGTTCGCTGAGGGCGTCACTTCGGCCCAGCCTCGCCGCCGTATGGCCGTTCTGTTCGCTGAGGGCGTCACTTCGGCCCAGCCTCGCCGCCGTATGGCCGTTCTGTTCGCTGAGGGCGTCACTTCGCGCCGTCGCCGTGCGCCGAGGCCCGTTCTGTTCGGCCTGAGTGTCATGGAGCACCGACGAGCTCGGCGGATGCCCACCTCAGGCGGTCCGGGGACGCCGTTCGGGGCGGAGGCCGCACCTGAACAGGCGGTGACACCCAGGTCGGCCGTCAGGCGCTGGGCCGCCAGACGCGCAGCCGCCAGGCTGGGCCGTCAGGCGCTGGGCCCTCAGACGCGCAGCCGCCAGGCTGGGCCGCCAGGCGCTGGGCCCTCAGACGCGCAGCCGTCAGGGGCGGCCGACTCGAGCGCAGCCGAACGAACGGATGGCCGCTCAGACGCGCGGGCCCGGTCAGGACGAGCGCGGCGATCGCCACCGGAAGCGCAACCCGAAGGGCAGCACGAGCCGACCTCCTCCCGAGGCCTCCCCGACGTCACCCAGTGACAACGGCCCTCCCGACGATCCATCCCCCTCGGCTCCGAGTCGGACAAGCTCGACGAGGGGCTCGCGCCCTTCGCTCGCCGACCGCCGGCGGAGCCGGATGACCTGCTCGCCGACGTTCGCATCCCGAGCCCCACCGCCCGCGAGGGAGGGGCGGAAGAGGATGCCCCAGGTCCGCAGATAACGGCCCGTCACGGTTGAAACGTCGCCGACGGGGATCTCCAAGAGCGCCAGACGAACCCGCCCGCCGATGGGGTGGCCGAAGGTCGCCCGCTCCGCACGCTCGCCAGGCGTCCATTCGGCGGCCGTCGAGTCGTGCTCGATGAGGAACGGCGCCCACTCGGAGCCGAGCGGATCCGGCACGGCCAGGCGCCAGCGGACGACCCGGCCGTCGGCACGACGACGCTCCCCTGCCACCGGCCCCTCCACGAGGGCACCCCTCGCCCGCGCCGCGATGAGATCGGCGTCCAGGTCGTCCGAGGCGAGACAGAGGGCTGCGAGCCCGCCGCCATCCTCGACTCGCTCGAGGACGAGGCGCCCGAACCAGGACCCGCGGGCCCGCTCGGGATCGACGACCGCGACGAGCTCCAGGTACGTGTCGCCGAGCCAAACGAGACGGTTCGCCGTTCCGTGGTCGGGGTGGAGACCGCCCGGGGCGACGCTCAGACCCACGACCGAACGAACGGCCTCGGCCGCCCGGTCGAGATCCGGCACGGCGACGACGAGGTGGTCGATCCCGGTGATCACCGCCGACCTCCGTCAGCGCCAGAGACCGCTCGCCGGCCAGGCACGCTCGAGCCGTCGTCGAACCGGGTCATCACCGCCGACCTCACTCAGGCCACGCCAGCTCCCCCGCGCATTCGGGACACTCGAGCGTCAGCCAGCGACCCCATTCGACCGCCTCCCCGGGATCGATGAGACCGCCCGCCTCGGCCGCCGAGGATCCGACCCGGGGCGCCCCAAAGCGATCGAGGACGACGAGCAACACCGCCGTTGGATCGGCCCCGACACCCTCGGCCACGGCCCGCTTCCAGGCACCGGTCTGGTCGGCGAGGACGAAGAGCTCGCCCCCGAGTTCGTGGATCCACTCGGCAGCCCGAGCCGGCCGATCGGCCACGACGATCACCGGCTCCGTCTCGACCTCCTCGAAGGACCGGCGCAGCCTGGCCAGCTGCTTCGCATACCCCCAGCACGCGAGGCACGCTGCGTCATGGCCGAAGAAGACCACCACCTGGCGGCGGCCCCGCCAGCGGGCGATGGAGTCGGTCCCGAGCGGACCATCACCACCGACCCGCGGCAGCGTCCGAGTCGTGATCGCATGCTCGGCGACCCGGCCGAAGAAGCGCGTCGCGGCCGGCGGAGCGAGGTCATGACCGGTCGCAGCCAGCCATCGCTCGAGGTCCCGGATCGACGGCTCGGCGATGGCCGGCCCGCCGCCGGCAACGGCGATGGCCGGCCCGCCGGCGACGAGGGTCGGCGTGATTCGCTGGCCGCCGTTCAGTGCCGAGACCCGCTCGGCTGCCGCGCGGTCAGCGTCGATGTCGACCTCGTCGAAGGGAATCCCGAGAGACGCCAGACGGTTCCGGACGAGGGCCGTGTCCTCGCAGGACCGCGAGCCGTAGAGGACCACCCGGCTGCTCGGGCCGTTCGTGGACGCGGCTGTGGCTCGGGGACTGAGATCCTCCGCCATCGAAGGCTCCGTCATCGTGCGCTCGGCATGGGCGTTTTCATGCAGGAGTGGCCCTCCGCTGTCGCCTCTGAGCGTACCAGGGGCCGCGGAAACGCCTCTGCAGCGCCCGCCTGCCAAGCGACTGGCCGCCTGCAGGTCCCTCGGAAGACGACCGCGTCCCTCGGAAGACGACTGGGAGGCCGCGGCGGCTGTCGTGCGACAGGGACAACGGTTCGGCCTTCGGCCCGATGCACTGGCCCGTCAGCGGACCGCCACACCGCTCGCGCGGGGACGTGCGCCACACCATCGTCGTCGCCGTCGAGCTCGTCGTCGGCTGACCGGGCGGGGTCCGGCGCCAATGCGGCGGATCCCACGCCTCCGTATAGTCGAGGCCATGGCGCACGAAGCCCGCGGTCGCGTCCTCCACGTGAACGTCTCCCAAGGCGGCGTCCCGAAACGCCCCGCGGCCGAGGCCTGGGTCGGTCGGCTCGGCCTCGAGGGCGACGGCCATGCCGAGCCAACCGAACACGGCGGCCCCCACCGCGCCGTGTGCCTCTTCGGCATCGAGGCGATCAGGCGGGTCGCGGCCGAGGGCCACCCGATCACGCCCGGGAGCTGCGGCGAGAACCTCACGACCGAGGGGATCGAGCTCGGGAGCCTCCCCGTCGGCACCCGGCTCGCCGTCGGCGAGCGCCTCGTCCTGGAGCTGAGCAAGCCGGTCACCCCCTGCAAGACGATCTCCGGCTCCTTCGCCGACGGGCGCTTCGCCCGCATCTCCCCGCAGCTCCACCCGGCCGACGCTCGAATGTACGCCCGGGTCCTCGTCGAGGGGCCGGTTCGACCGGGCGACCCGATCCGGGTCCTGCCGCCGCTCGCGGAGAGCGACGCCGCCGCCCATCTTCTCCTCGACCGGATCGAGGCCGCCGAACGGTTCGCCGACCGCGAGCGCTGGCAGGTCGCGGCCCGCCTCGGCTGGCCGATCGAGGTCGTCGACGACGGGGAGCTCGCGATGGCCGCCTCGACGGCACTCTCGGAGCCCGCCTTCAACTGGGTCGACGGTCTGCGGACGGTCCCTCACCTCCTCGACCGCGTCGTCGACCACTTCGAGCGCGTTGGCAGTCCATGCTGGCTGCCGCTCGACGGCAACGGGCTCCCCTCGGGACTGCACCTGCCCGCCGGGGCACGGGCCGTCGCGCGTCTCGGCGTCTTCGCCATCGAACCGGACCGGATCCGCCGCCCGGCCGATGGCGGGGCGTTGGGCCTCGTGGTGCGGGAGGCCGCCCGAGGCGAAGAGCCGATCGTCGGAGCGCTCCTCGCGGGCGGAGGACGGGACGGGAGACGGCTCGGGTCGATCTTCGGCGAGCTCCTCGGCTCACCCCACCACACCGGTCTCCTCGCCCGAGCCGGGTCCGAGCCGATTGGGGCAGCCCTCCTCGTCGCTCGGGGTCGGGTCGGTCTCGTCCGGCTCGTCGAGACGACCGACGGCCGGGCGAACGAGGCCGGCTCGATCGCCTCCTGCCTTCTCCACGGAGCGGCCGAGTGCGCCGTCGACCTCGGCTGCGACCTCGTGGCGGCCGTCGGCTGGGCTGGGCGAGGGCAACCGCCGTGGGGCCTCGCTCGAGCGGGCGTCGTCGCGGCGGAGCGCCTCCAGGGGGCGGGCTTCGTCAAGATCGGCGAGCGCCGCCTCTTCCGGCTGGCCCGGCGCCTCGATCCGAGCCTCGATCCCAGCCTCGATCCCAGCCTCGATCCGGTGCGGCCACCGGCGGAGCCGTGACGCGGTCGCCCTCGCCCGAGGGTCCTGGGCCCTCCCCCGCCCACAACGACCCGCCGCGGATCCTCCCCGGGAACGACCCGACCGCCCTGGCCGAGGCCGCGGCCCGGATCCGGGCCGGCGAGGCCGTCGCCTTCCCGACCGAAACCGTCTACGGCCTCGGAGCGAACGCCCTCGATCCCGTCGCGGCGGCCCGGATCTTCGAGATCAAGGAGCGCCCGGCCTTCGACCCCCTCATCGTCCACCTCGCCGACCCGGCCGCCCTGGCGGCGCTGGTCCGACCCGAGGCCCTCGCCGATCCCCGCCTTCGCGCCCTCGCCGAGCGCTTCTGGCCGGGGCCCCTCACCGTCGTCCTGCCGAAGCGTCCGGCCGTGCCGGGGATCGTGACGGCCGGCCTCGACACGGTCGGGGTCCGCATCCCCGACCACCCCGTCGCCCGCGCCCTCATCCGAGCCGCCGGCGTCCCCATCGCCGCACCCTCGGCGAACCGCTTCGGCCGCGTCAGCCCCACCCGGGCCGAGCACGTCGCCCGCCAGCTCGGGGACCGGGTCGGGCTCATCCTTGACGGCGGTCCGTGCCGGATCGGCGTCGAATCCACCGTCCTCCTCCTCGCCCCTGAGCGGGCCGTCCTCCTCCGGCCGGGCGGCACGCCCCTCGAGGCGATCGAGGCCGTCGTCGGTCCGGTCACCGTCCCCGCCGGGGGCGAGGCGCGATCGCTGTCACCGGGCCGAGCAGCGAGCCACTACGCCCCGCGGGCCCGCGTCGTCCTCGCCGAAGCGGAAGCGACGCCCCGGGCGAAGCCCGGGGAGCGTCTCGGGCTCCTCGCCGCCAGCGCCGAGGGCCGGCGGGTCGCCGAAGCCGTCGGAGGGCCCTTCGCCGCGGTCGAGGTCCTGAGCCCGGCGGGGGACCTCGTCGAAGCGGCCGCACGCCTCTTCGATGCCCTCCACACCCTCGATGCGGCCGATCTCGACGGGATCGTCGCCCAGCCGGTGCCGGAGGTCGGCCTCGGTCGGGCGATCATGGACCGGCTCCGGCGGGCGGCGGGGGCGGGGGTGGACGTCGGGCGTCGGGTCTGAGCCGGTCGACGAGTCGGCGCGGGCGCCGTCGTCATCGGCACCGCTGCTACGATCCCAGCCGTGAGCCCTGCCCTTCGGGTCGAACGGTCCGGCCCCGACGGAAGCGTCGCCCGAGTCGTCCTCGCCCGCCCGGAGATCCGGAACGCCTTCGACGCCGAGCTCGTCGCCGCCCTCCGCTCGACCTTCGCCGGCTTCGTCCAAACGTCGCCTCGGGAGCTGCGGGCCGTCGTCCTCGCCGCCGACGGCCCGGTCTTCTCGGCCGGGGCCGATCTTCGGTCGATGCTCGCCGCGGCGGAGCTCGGACTCGAGGCGAACGAGCAGGACGCCCTCGCCATGGCCGAGATGTTCGAGGCCATCGACGGCTGCCCGGTTCCCGTCGTCGCCCGCGTGCACGGGGTGGCCCTCGGCGGCGGAGTTGGCCTCTGCGCTGTGGCCGACGTTGTCGTCGCGGAGAGCGGGACCCGCTTCGGGTTCAGCGAGGTCCGGCTTGGGCTCCTGCCGGCCGTCATCGCCCCCTTTGTCATCGGAAAGCTCGGCGAGAGCGAGGCGCGGGCTCTCTTCATCACCGGCCGCCGCTTCGACGCCCTCCGGGCCCAGCGGATCGGGCTCGTCCACGAGGTCGTCGAAGGGGAGGCAGCCCTCGATGCGGTCGTGGCAGCGGTCGTCGATGACGTTCTCGCTGGCGGTCCGACGGCGGTACGGGCGGCGAAGGCGATCGTCCGCGAGGTGCGGGGCCTCTCGGCGGGCTCGGCCCGCTGGCACACGGCCCGGGTCCTCGCCCGCCAGCGGGCGAGCCAGGAGGCGCGGGAGGGGATCCGGGCCTTCCTCGAGGGTCGAAGGCCGGGCTGGGCGAGAGGCGGCGACCGCGAGGGGCACCGCTAGGCTTCGCTGAGGGGAGGTGCTCGAAGCCGCCCAGGTTCGTGCCGAGGCCTTGTCGCCGGAGGGGCGGCGCGGCGACAATCGGACGCCGATGCGTACCCGACCTCCGGAGCCGAGCGCCCCTCGGGGAGCCGGGGCTGGTCGCCCCATCCGCCGGCTCTTCGTCGCCAACCGGGGAGAGATCGCGGCCCGGATCGCCCGGACGTGCCAGCGGCTCGGGACCGAGGCCGTCGTTCCCGTCGTCGACGACGGTCGACCGGCCGCGCCGGGCGTCGCCACGCCGGAGGACGGACTGGCGGCGCCCCGAGCCGCTCCCGCCGAACCCCTCGACCTCCTCGACCCCGAGCGGGTCGTGGCGGCCGCCCAAGCGGCCGGGGCCGACGCCCTCCACCCGGGCTACGGCTTCCTCGCCGAGAACGCCGACTTCGCCCGCCGGGTCCTCGCCGCCGGGCTCCGCTGGGTCGGCCCGCCGCCCGAGGCGATCGAGGCCATGGGCGACAAGGCCCGTGCCCGGCAGCTCGCGGCGAGCCTCGGAATCCCGATCGCCGAGGGGAGCGCGCCCGAGGACCAGTCCGACGCCTCCCTCGTCGCCGCGGCCGAGCGGCTCGGGCTGCCGCTCATTGTCAAGCCGGCGGCTGGCGGCGGCGGCAAGGGAATGCGGGTCGTCCGGAGCCTCGACGGGTTCTCAGAAGTCCTCGCTGCCGCCCGGCGCGAAGCGGGCGCTGCCTTCGGCGACGACCGGCTCCTCCTGGAGCGGTACCTCGAGCAGCCACGCCACGTCGAGGTCCAGGTCCTCTTCGACGCCGCCGGGCGGGGCGTCCACCTCGGCGAGCGCGACTGCTCGCTCCAGCGCCGCCACCAGAAGATCCTCGAGGAGGCTCCCGCGCCGGGGATCACCCCGGCCCTTCGGGCGGCCCTCGGGGAGGCTGCCCTCCGGCTCTCGGCCGCCGTCGGCTACGTCGGGGCAGGGACGTGCGAGTTCCTCGTCGACGAAGGGGACCGGTTCGTCTTCCTCGAGATGAACACCCGCCTCCAGGTCGAGCACCCGGTGACGGAGGCGATCACGGGCCGGGACCTCGTCGCCGACCAGCTCCGCATCGCTGCCGGCGAGCCGCTCGGGCTCGACCAGGGCGAGGTCCTCGCCGCCATCGAGAACGGTGGCCACGCCATCGAGGTCCGCCTCTACGCCGAGGACGCCGAGGCTGGCTTCCTGCCGGCGACGGGCCGGGTCGTCGATCTCGTCTGGCCGGAGGGGCCGGGGATCCGGGTCGATGCCGGGGTCGAGGTGGGGGCGGTCGTCGGGGGGCGCTTCGACCCGCTCCTGGCCAAGATCATCGCCCACGGGCCCGATCGCGAGGCCGCCCTGGAGCGGCTCACGGCCGCCCTCGACGAAACTCGGCTCCTGGGGCTTGTCACGAACCTCCGCTTCCTCCGCTGGCTCGTTCGCCAGACGGTCGTCCGGGAGGGGCTGGCCCGAAC
>JBHORA010000025.1:0-21585 GCA_042408535.1 Chloroflexota bacterium
TCTCGTGACTGGGGTGCGCGTTTCCGGCACCGGCGTGACTGGGGTGCACGTTCTCGTGCCCTCGAACGGCCCCGAGCCGCCTTCGAGCGGTCTTCCCGGGCTCCGTCCACCAGTCGATCCGCTCGCGCCATCTCAGGCCGGCGGATTCTGTGCGCCCCACGCACCGGATCGACCGCCGGTCCGCCTCGGCGGCCGCCTGGGCGACGAAGATCTGCGTGGGAGGCACGCCCGGGGGAGATGCGCGACTGCGGGAGCAGCTCGACGAGGAGCGGCTCGTAGGCCTGCGTCCACGACGGGAGGCACGCCCGGGGCCTGCGGCTGCGTCCGCCGGCCCCGTCAATCGAGGCCCGCCAGCGCCCTCGCCTCCTCCGGCCGGAGCGGCGGCTCACCAGTGAGCTGGCGAAGCCGGTTGATCCGGTCGATGATCGGCGGGTGGGTCGACCAGAGGGAAGACGAGCGCTCCTCCCACTTCTTGATCGGGTTCGCGAAGTAGAGGTGCTGGGTCGCCCGGTTCGCGACCTCGAGGGGCTCCCGATCGAGAGCGATCTTGGCCAGAGCGCGCTCGAGACCGTACGGGTTCCGGGTCAGCTCGACGGACGAGGCGTCGGCGAGGTACTCCCGCTGGCGACTGACGGCGAGCTGGACGAGGCGGGCGGCGAGGGGGGCGACGATGGCGAGGACGACGGCGACGAGAAAGAGGAGGGCCCAGCCACCCCCGCCGCGCCGGCCCGACCGCCGTCCGCCCGTCCACCACGTCCAGCGGAGGAACATGTCGGCGAGGAGGGCGACGCTCCCGACGAGGACCCCGACGAGGAGGGCGAAGCGGATGTCGAAGTTCCGGATGTGGGAAAGCTCGTGGGCGACGACGCCCTGGAGCTCCTCACGGTCGAGCTTCTCGAGGAGGCCGCGAGTGACGGCGATCGAGGCGTGCTCTGGATCGCGGCCGGTGGCGAAGGCGTTCGGGGCGGTGTCGTCGATGAGATAGACCTTTGGCATCGGGATGTTGGCCGCGATCGAGAGCTCTCGAACGACGTTCATGAGCTGCGGGGTTGTCCGTTCATCGACGGGCCTGGCCCCGGAAGCAGCGAGAACGAGCCGGTCACCACCGAAGTAGGCGCCGACGGACATGACGAGGGCAACGACGACGGCGACGACGGTCACGGCAACCGCGCCGCCCGGATCACCGGAGAAGAGGTAGCCGATGGCGAAGCCGAGACCAGCGAGGATGAGGGCGACGAGCCCGGCCAGGAGGACCGAGTTCCGCCGGTTCGCCGTGATCTGGCTGTAGAAGGTCGTCGCCATCGGCGCCCGATCGCCAAGGGCCCCTATCGAGGCCGGCCGGGGGTTCGGACGGAGCCTCGGCGAGGCGAGCCGGCGACCGAACCGTTCGGCGGCCGACGGCGCGACGGTCGGCGGCTCGGCGGGCGTTGGTCGGGCAGGGATGCCTCGGCGGTCGGCATGGACCGAGGGGCGAGCAGCTCGGCCGAGGGAAGGCGGCTCAGCGACCGAGGCTCAGGTCGACCGCCGGAACCTGCTCGGCCTCGGGCTCGGCATCGAAGAAGTCGCGGCGGGTGAAGCCGAAGAGACCGGCGACGAGGACGTTCGGGAAGACGGCGATGGCCGTGTTGTAGTCCATGACCGAGCCGTTGTAGTGCTGGCGGGCGAAGCTGATCTGGTTCTCCGTCGTCGTCAGCTCTTCCTGGAGCGAGAGGACGTTCTCGTTCGCCTTCAGCTCCGGGTAGTTCTCGACGACGGCGAAGAGCGACCGGAGGGCACCGGTGAGCATGTTCTCGGCTGTCGCCTGCTCCCGTGGTCCGCGCGCCCCGGCAGCGACGGCGTTCGCCCGGGCTTCGGTCACCCGGGTCAGGACATCCTGCTCGAAGCCCATGTAGCCGCGAACGGCGTTGACGAGGTTCGGGATGAGGTCGTGGCGCCGCTTCAGCTGGACCTCGATCTGGGCCCAGGCCTCGTCGACCCGCATCCGGCGTTGGACGAGACCGTTGTAGATACCGACGAGGACCGCACCGATGACGACGGCGAGGACGACCAGGATGATGACTGCTTCCATCGCACACTCCCGACTGACGGCCGGGCTACTCCCAGCGGGTCACCCCGCCGGGAGTCTAGCAGGCCCAACGAACGCTCGGCAGCCTTCGACACACGGACGGTCGTGGGCGGAGGAGCATGGTGGGCGGTGGAGGACTCGAACCCCCGACATCCTCGGTGTAAGCGAGGCGCTCTGACCAGCTGAGCTAACCGCCCGGCGACGGAGAGGGCGAGCGACGGCTCGAAGGGAAGTCAAGAAAGGAGGAGTGGTGCCCAGGCCGGGACTTGAACCCGGATGAGTTGCCTCATACGCCCCTCAAACGTACGCGTATACCAATTCCGCCACCTGGGCACGCGTCCTGATGGATCCGGGCCTGAGGGGGTGGTACCGAGGACGGGATTCGAACCCATACGCCCCTACACGGGGCACTAGCTCCTGAGGCTAGCGCGTCTCCCAGTTCCGCCACCTCGGCACGGAACCCGGATCCAGCGACCGGCGAGGCGCTGCTCACCGGCCGTCGGCGAGGCGCCATGTTAGCACATCCCAGAAGCGATCGGAAAGATCCCCGAGGGGACGGACGGTCGGCCCGGCGATGCGGTCCGAGAGGACGACCGGCTCCTGCCGCCAGTAGAGCGGGAGGAGGAACGTCTTCTCGGCGAGGTACACCTGGAGGGCAGCAAAGGCAGCCCGTCGCGATGGCTCGTCGGCCGGGGACCTGGCAGCCGTCAGGAGTCGATCGAGTTGCGGGTCCTGAAGTCCGCTCACGTTCGAGCCGCCGCCGACGGACTGGCTCGAGGCGAGGAGCGGGTAGAGGTCGGGATCGTCCCCGATGGCGACGTCGACGAGGGCGGCGTCGAAGTCCCCGCTCCGGAGGCGAGCGCTGTAGGCTGCGGGATCGAGGGCGAGGACCGTGACGGCCAGACCGAGGGCCCGCCAGTCGGCGGCGACGGCAGCGGCGCTCGCTGCCGCCGTCGGGTTCGCCGCGGCCGAGGGAGAGATGAGCTCGAGCTCGTACGGGGCGTCGGCGCCGGGCGCCCGCCAGGCACCGTCGGCGCGCGTCCAGCCGGCCGAGCGGAGCCCGTCGACCGCGGCCGAGGGGGCATGGGGAACCGTCGGGTTCTGCGACGGGTCGAAGACCGAGGCTGTCGGTGGGATCAGGCCGTCTGCCGGCACGGCGAGCCCGGCGAGAACGCCGTCGACGAGGGCGCCGCGGTCGAGGGCAGCGAGGAGGGCTCGCCGGAGCCGGACGTCGCGGAACTCCTTGTGGCTCGCTCGGAGGTTCAGCACGACCGCCGAGAGGGTTGTCGTCGGGTAGCGGAGGAGGCGCGAGCCGGGGTCCGCCCCGAGCTCCTTGGCGACCGCGGGCGAGAGGCCGACGGCGGCGTCGAGCTCCCCACGTCGGTAGGCGGCGACGAGGTCTCCCTCGTCCCTGAAGTAGCGCATCTCCATCGCCGCCAAATCAGGGAGCGGCCGGCCCCCAGCGAGCTCGATGCCGCCAGAAGCCGACGGCGACCCGGCCCCATCGGCGGGCGAACCGTACCGTGCGGCTTCGAGGAGGGCTCGGTCGGCGCTCCAGCTCACGATCCGGAAGGGACCGCTTCCGATCGGCTGGAGGACGAAGGCGGTCCCGCCGAGTTGGTTGATGGGAACGCCCTGGAGGAGGTGCCGCGGGACGATCGGCTGGGCGGCGAGCTCGAGGAAGCCGGCGACAGGGGTGGCGAGGCGGAAGACGACCGTCCGCTCGTCGGGGGTGGCGACGGTCACCTCGCTCCACGAGCCCGCCGCGGGCCCGTCGTAGGCGGGGTCCTGGAGGATGGCGATGGTGAAGGCGACGTCGGCCGAGGTGATCGGGCTGCCGTCCTGCCACGTGAGACCGGGCCGGAGGACGAAGGTCCAGGTTCGACCCTCGGCGTCCACTGTCCAGCGCTCAGCGAGGTCGGGAACCCAGGTGTCGGCTGGTCCGGGGCGGACGAGGCCGGAGAAGGCGAGGGCGACGAGGTCGCGAGCCGCCCGGTTCCGGGCCGTCAGCGGACTGACCGAATCCGGCTGACCGAGGACCCCTTCCCGGTAGGGCACCACCAGGGCGGAGGACGCAGCTGGGCTCGGGGCGGGCGTCTCGCCCGGCTTGCTCGGCTCGAAGCCGGCCAGGACGACGCCGGCGACGAGGACGGCGAGGACGACGAGGAGCGCCCCGACGACGGCGCGATCGCGGCGGTTCATGGCGGCCGCTCCGGCGGTTCGATCGGGGTCGAGCCGGCCGACCGTGTCAAGCGCACACCGATCCGCCCCCGCGCCTTGGAGCAGGGGTCGCCGCGGATCACCGGTGCGCTAGAGGGGCTGGAAGACGAAGGCGGTGAGGGCGAAGAGGACGAAGAGGACGGCCAAGACGATCGTGAACTGCCAGAGCCGTCGTTCGACCCCCCGGCGGCTCCGGTAGACCGCCGAATCGCCACCGAAGGTGGACGAGAGGCCCGTTCCGCGGGCCTGAAGGAGGATCGCCACGACGAGGGCGAGGGAGACGAGGATGAGGCCGATGGCCAGGAGGGCGTTCACGGCCGGCACTGCCGATGAGTCGTTGGCATGGCGGGCGGATCGTAGCACAGCCCCGCGTCCCGACGGCGAGCAAAGCCAGCGCGCCGACGCCGGAACCCCTGTTCGGCCCGGGGTCACCCACGGGCAGCGCGACCCTGGGCGGCGACGGCGGCCACGGCGGCGGCGATCCGCTCGGGATCGCCGAGGTAGCGGTGGCCGAGGGGCCGGAGGTCGTCGTCGAGCTCGTAGACGAGGGGGACCCCGGTCGGGATGTTGAGGCCGACGATCTCGTCGTCGCCGATCCCGTCGAGGTACTTCACGAGGGCTCGGAGGCTGTTCCCGTGGGCCGCAATGAGGACCCGCTGGCCCGAGCGGATGGCCGGTGCGATCGCCTCGTGCCAGGCCGGCAGGAAGCGGGCGACGGTGTCCTTCAGCGACTCCGAGCGAGGCAAGGCGTCGGCCGGGAGCCCCGCGTAGCGCCGGTCGAAGCGCGGGTGGCGGCGATCGTCGAGATCGAGGGGCGGTGGCGGGACGTCGTAGCTCCGGCGCCAGAGGAGGACCTGCTCCTCGCCGTAGCGGGCCGCCATCTCGGCCTTGTTCAGGCCCTGGAGGGCTCCATAGTGACGCTCGTTCAGGCGCCAGTCGTTCACGACCGGCAACCACATCCGGTCGAGCTCGTCGAGGACGATCCAGAGGGTCCGGATCGCCCGCTTGAGGACCGAGGTAAAGGCGAGGTCGAAGTCGAAGCCCTCCTCCCGGAGGAGGCGGGCGGCTTCTCGCGCCTCGGCCATCCCGGTCTCGGTCAGGTCGACGTCGGTCCAGCCGGTGAAGCGGTTCTCTTTGTTCCAGTTGCTCTCGCCGTGGCGGAGCAGGACGAGGGTCGGCATCGTTCGATACTCCAGCTTCCTTCGGTGGTCAGCGGAGGCCCGGAAGGGGAAAGGCCCGGCGCCTACGAGCCGAGGGTACCGGTCGCCGCCTCGACCCGCAGCCCGGCCCGGGCGACGATCCCGGCCATCTCGTCGGGCTTGAGGGAGGCACCGCCGACGAGGGCGCCATCGATGGCCGGCTCGGCGAGGAACTCGTCGATGTTCGCCGAGGTCACGCTCCCCCCGTAGAGAACGGGCAGTCCCTCGGCGTCGTCCGGCCAGCCGAGCTTGGCGGCAACCTCCCGGATCGCTTCGGCCATCTCGGCCGCGTCGACGCCGCGGGCGTTGCGGCCCGTCCCGATCGCCCAGACCGGCTCGTAGGCGACGACGAGCCCGGCCCGAGCGAGCTCGACCGGATCGTGCTCGGCGAGGGCGCCTCGAAGCTGCCCGGCGACGACCTCGACCGCCCGGCCGGCCTCCCGCTCGGCGAGCTGCTCGCCGATGCAGAGGATCGGGCGGAGACCGTGCTCGACGGCTCGCCGAAGCTTGCGACCGATGAGGGCGTCGGTCTCGCCGAAGTCCCGGCGTCGCTCCGAGTGGCCGACGATGACCCAGGTCGCGAGCCCGACGAGCATCGGGGCGCTCACCTCCCCGGTGAAGGCACCGGCGAGCTCGTGGTGGATGTTCTGGGCACCGACGGCAACGTCGTCCCCGGCAACGGCGTCCCGGACGGCGGCGAGGCAGACGAAGGGCGGGCAGATGACCCGCGTCACCCCTGGGACCCGTGTCCGACGGGCGATGGTGGCGGCGAGATCGGCGGCATCGGCCGGCGTCGTGTGCATCTTCCAGTTGGCGGCAATGACGAGCGGTCGCATGGCGCCATCATGCCAGAGGGTCGGGCCGCGGGGGCGGTCCATCGGTCACCGCCCGACCGGCCCAGGTGACTCCCCGAGGCCGGGCATCTCCGGCGCCCGCCCGGCGGGAGCCTGCTGGCGGCGGCAGACGGGCCGGTGGGGCAGCGACGGCCGGTGGGGCAGCGACGGCCGGGACGCCGGCAGTCGAGACGCCGACGGCCGGCCGCTCCCGGGGTCCGCGTCCGAGAGGGGTTCGCCGGCCTCCGCGAGGCGGACGAGCCGGTCGAGGGCTCGCTGGACGGCCGACCGATGGCAGCCGAGCTCCTCGGCAAGCTCGCTCAGGCTCGCCTCCGGTGCCGCCCGCCGAGCGGCCGCGACGGTCCGGACCCGAGGAGAGCAGCGAGCGAGCCGCCCGTCGGCTTCGAGGGTGTCGATGGCGGCCAGCTGCCGCCAGGCGGCCTCGACGCTCCGGCCGAGGTTCGCGGCTTCGGCGTTGAGGACGCGGTTCAGGTCGCCCCGGAGGGCCCGCGAGACGGCCTGGGCCTCGAGCTCAAGGACGCTCGCCGAGGCGCCGATCCGCCGGAGGAAGGTCGTCACCGTCTCGCGGCGCTTCCAGACCACGACACCGTGGCCGCGCCGGATCCGCCACGCCGCTGGGAGGCCGAGCTCGGCGAGCCGAGCCGCGAGGCGAGGTGCCTCCTCGAGCCCGACGACGAACTCGAGGTGGGTGCGACCTCCGGCGACGGAGAGCGAGCCGGCGGCGAGGAAACGGCCCCGGAGCCAGGCCAGGCGGCAGTGCTCGGCCGCCGCCGACCAGTCGAAGGCGGTCGGGTCGGCAGCGCCCGGCACGACTCCACCCCCGACCGGGTCGCCCCGCCCGAGACGAAGGGCGAGGCGGGCGAGGGCACCTTCCCGTGCCGTCCGTCGGCGGCCGAGACCGATGGCTTCGGCCCGCCGATCGCAGGCTCGGGTCGGTTCGATGGCGGCGAGCTCCTCCCGGATGGCAGCGACGAGGGCGCGATCGGGACGCGCGTCGGCCACGGTCGCCGGGCTGCCCGGGGCCTGCCTCACGCCGTTCGGGCCGAGGGCCGACGCCGGGCCCGCCGTTCGGCCTCGACGATGCCGAGCACGGCCGCGGCGAGCCGGCCGGGCTCGTGGTGGTGCGGGTTCGCCGGGTCGACGACCCGGTCGAGGACGAGGCGCGGCACCGGCTCGACGGCTGGCGGCCATCGGAGGCGGACGGGCTCGCTCGGACCGTCGCCGTCTCGGGCGGGAACGTCGTTCGCCAGGACGACGTCGACGAGACCCGGCCCCACGGCCCGGACGAGGGCCTCGACGTGATCGGCCAGGTCGAAGCCCGAGGTCTCGCCGAGCTGGGTGGCGACGTTGCAGACGTAGAGGCGAACGGCCTCGGAACCGGCGACGGCGTCCCGGACCGGCGGCAGGAGGAGCGGCGGGAGGACGCTCGTGAAGAGACTCCCCGGCCCGAGGACGATCGCCTCGGCCTCCTGGATGGCGGCGATCGCCTCCCGCGAGACCGGGACCGGTTCGGGGGTCAGCCAGACGGCCTCGATCCCGAAAGAGCGGGCGACGGCCGACTGGCCGTCGACCGTTCGGCCGTCCCGCAGCCGGGCATGGAGGGTGAGCGGGACCGGCGAGACCGGCAGGACGCGACCGCGCACGGCGAGGACGCGGTTCATCTGGCGAACCCCCTCCTCGAAGTCGCCGCCCTCGATGGCGGCCATGGCGGCGATGAGGAGGTTGCCGACGGCGTGGCCGGCGAGCCGGTCGGCCGGAGCGGGCCGGTCCGCCGGAGCGAGCCGGTCCGCCGGGGCCGTCCGGGCTGGCGAGTCGGGCCGCCCGTCGGAGTCCGGGAATCGGTACTGGAGGAGGCGGCCCATGAGCGGCTCGGCATCGGCGAGGGCAACGAGGCAGTTCCGGATATCGCCGACGGGAGGCACCCCGAGGACCCCCCGGAGGACCCCGGACGAGCCTCCGTCGTCGGCCACGGAGACGATCGCCGTCAGGTTGCTCGTGTGCTCCTTGAGCCCCCGGAGGAGGACCGAGAGCCCCGTACCGCCCCCGATGGCGACGATTCGGGGGCCCCGGGCAAGAAACCGCTTCTGGTAGATGACCTCGACGAGCGGCTGGTCCTGGTCGCCGCCCCGGAGGGGATCGGTCACGGCCCGGATGAGGCGGAGCGAGCCGTAAAGGAAGAGACCCGTCCCGACACCAGCCAGGATCGCCCCTCGAGCCGCGTAGGGCAGGAACTGGAGGGTGACGAGGAACAGGAGCGCCTGGAGGGGTCCTTCGACCTCGATGTCGCGGTAGACCTGACGGAGGACGAGGGCCCCGGCGAGGGCGAGTCCGAGCTCGCCGAGGAAGACGACGAGGAGCCACCGCTTCACCCCCATCCCCGGCCGGAGCCAGGTCCGGAGGGACGGTCGGGCAGGCGGGCCGCTCCCCGGGTCCAGCCGCTGCCGACGCGCGTCGGTCATCCCCGTTCCAGCTCCCGATGAAAGACGGCGACCGGCCCCAGGTCGCGCTCCGTCAGCCAGGCCGCCAGCTCCTCGGCGATGACGATCGAGCGATGGTAGCCGCCGGTGCAGCCGATGGCGATCGTGAGGCGACTCTTCCCTTCGGCGATGTAGGCCGGGATGGCGAACTCGAGGAAGCCCTCGACGTGCTCGAGGAACCGGCGGGCGATCGGTTGCTCGAGGACGTACCGCCGAACAGCATCGGTCAGCCCCGAAAGCTGACGGAGCTCGGGGACGTAGTAGGGGTTCGTCATGAAGCGGACGTCGAAGACGAGGTCAGCTTCGAGGGGGATCCCGAACTTGTACCCGAAGCTGATGAGCTGGATGGCGAGGCGGTCAGGTTCGGGCGCGTTGCCGAGCTCGGCGAAGATCCGCTCCCGGAGCTCGCGGAGGGAGAGATCCGAGGTGTCGAGGATGACGTCGGCTTCCTCCCGGACCGGGTCGAGAAGCCGCCGCTCGGCGGCCACCGAGCTCGCGATCCCGCGCCGATCCCCGAGCGGGTGACGGTGGCGGGTCTCCGAGAAGCGGCGGATGAGGACCTCGTCGCGGGCCTCGAGGAAGACGACCTGAGGCCGGATGCCGCGCCCCTCGAGGGCGCCCCGCATCGCTGCCAGGGCAACGGGGGGGTCGCCGGCTCGGACGTCGAGAACGATGGCGACCCGGGCGAACCGCTCGCGATCGGAGCTGACGAGCTCGGCGAGGGACGGCAGGAGTTCGCCCGGGAGGTTGTCGACGACGGTGAAGCCGATGTCCTCGAAGAGCTTCGCCGCCGCCGTCTTGCCGGCCCCCGAGAGGCCGGTCAGGATGACGACGTGCTGCGGTTGCCGGGGCTCGCGGGCCGGCGCCACGGCAGCTCGGGCGCCCGTTCGGGGCCCAGCTGCCGACCGCAGCGGAACGTCCTCGCTCGCCATGACCGCCAGTCTACCCTCGCCAGCGCCCGGCCCACGCTCCCCTGCCGATCGGGCAGCGCCCGGGTCCGAGGTCCCGTTCGTCAGCGGCCGCTCCGGGCGATGAAGAAGGCCGTCGCCTCGAAGAGGACGTACATCGTCAGCCCGAGGGCCGTCGGGCTGACGAGATCGCCGCCCGGGGTGACCATGGCGGCGAAGATGGCGATCCCGAGGATGACGTAGCGACGCGAGCTGCGGAGGCGGGCGCTCGTCACGATCCCGACCCGGGACAGCCCGTAGAGGAGAATCGGGAACTCCATGACGAGCCCGAAGGCGAGGAAGAGGGTCGTGACGAAGTCGAAGTAGGGCCCCGCCGCGAGGTCGCTCCGCAGCGGACCGCCGGTGAAGCTGAGGAGGAACTGGACGGCGAAGGGCAGGATGATGTAGGCGACCCCGACACCGACGGCGAAGAAGAAGAGGGCGAGGGGGACCCAGGGCCGGACGATCCGGCGCTCCTCGGCCGTTAGGCCGGGGGCGATGAAGGCCCAGGCTTGGTGGAGGATGACCGGCATCGCCAAGATGACGCCGACGACGAAGGCGACCCGGAGGTAGATGACGAAGGCATCGCCGGGGCCGAGGATCTGGACCTGCCGGCTCGGGAGGGGCGCGACGAGGATCTCGATGACCCGTTCGGCGACGAGGAAGCCAACGGCGCTTCCGGCTGCGACGGCGAGAACGATCCGGATGAGCCTCGTTCGGAGCTCGGCGAGGTGGTCGACGAGGGACATGACCTTTTCCTCGCCGGGCTCTGCCGGCAAGCTCACCTCCGCCGGCAGCACCTCATCGGCCATCGCCTCGAGCCCTCGACGACGGTCCCCGTGCCGGGTACCTCGGCCGCACGTCGGTCGAGGCCGCGCCGCTCGGGGTCACGAACCGGTCTGGCCCGATCGCTCGCTCCCGCTCGCCCCGCCGTCCCCTCCCGTCGGGCTGCTCCCGCCGGCCGACGGCGCGCTCCCCGCTCCGCTTCCCGAGGGTCCGCCCGCCGGTGCGGACGAGGTCGCCCCGTGGCCAGTCGGCTCCCCGCGCGTCGCCTCCGACACGTCGCTCGCCGCCTGGCGAAACTCGCGGATGGCTCGGCCGAGGGCACTCCCGACCTCGGGCAGCTTGCCTGGCCCGAGGACGATGAGGGCGAGGAGGAGGATGAGGATGAGCTCCCCCGGACCGATGTTGAAGGGCATGTCGCTTCCTCAGAACGGTTCGTCTCGGGGTCGGGGTCGGCGTCGCCACCCTAGCGGATGATCGTCGGCGGCCGATCCGCCCGCCCTAACCAGCTACGATAGCACAGCCAGCCTTGCCGACCACTCGGCGGCCGCCTCGGCGAGGAGGTCGGCGAGGTCCCTCCGCCGCCGGCGCCGCGGACCTTCGACCGGCGCCCGGACCGCGTCGGCGATCCCCCGAGAAACGTTGACGAGGAGCCCGCCGCCGGCGCGCCCCCCGGCCGGCGGGCGACGGGCCGGCCCCGCCTCGAGGACGGCCACGACGTCGCCGCCTTGGGCCCCCACCCCCGGGACGAGGAAGGCCGTGCCCGGGACGGCGGCCCGCACGGCACGCAGCTCGGCGGGGACCGTCGCACCGACGACGAGGCCGAGTAGCTCCGGACCGCCCCACTCGAGGACGAGGCGAGCGACGCGGAGGTAGAGGGGCTCGCCAGCGACGCCGACGTCCTGGACCTCGGCGGCGCTCGGGTTCGAGGTCCGGCAGAGAACGTACACGAAGCGATCTTCCCACTCGAGGAAGGGCTCGACGGCATCGCGGCCGAGATAGGGGTTGAGGGTGACCGCGTCTGCACCAAGGCTCTCGAAGAGGGCGGCGGCCTGGCGGGCCGCCGTCGTCCCGATGTCGCCCCGCTTCGCGTCGGCGATGAACGGGCAGCCGGCCGGGAGGCGGCCGCGGAGTCGCTCGAGGACGGCGAGGCCGGCCGAGCCGTACGCCTCGAAGAAGGCCAGGTTCGCCTTCACGGCCGCCGCGTAGGGCGCCGCCGCCTCGAGGAGGAGGGCCGCGAAGGCTTCGACGCCGCGGCGATCGGGCCGCCAGCCGGCCGGCAGGCGGCTCGGGTCCGGGTCGAGGCCGAGGCAGAGGACGGAGCCGACCGCAGCCGTCCGGGCAGCGAGTCGCTCGAGGTAGCCGGACCGTGGCCCGGCCGTCGGCTCGCCGACCGGGGGCAGCGCGGGCGCCGAAGCGTCCGCGGCCACCCGCTCCCGATCGTGGAGGTGAAGGTGAGGCACGGCCAGACTAGGGGGCGGTCCCGACCGGGGTCGGGCTGCCGGCGGCCCCCGTGGAGGGGGCGCTCGCCGGGCCTTCGCTCGGCGGCGGCGAAGGTGGCAGCTCGGCGGCCGGGCTGAACCAGTCGGGCCGCGAGGCGCCATCGAGCCCGCTCACCTCGGTCAGGTCGAGGGGCTCCCCCGCCGTCCAGTTCGGGGCCGACCCCTCGAGGGGGACCATCCGGAGGTCGACGATCTGGCCGCGGACGTGGAGGAAGGCGATGGCGTCACCCCGCGGCGACCAGGTCGGCGACCAGGAGCGACCGTCGTCGGTCAGGCGGAGGAGCTCCGTTCCGGTCCGAGCGTCGAGGATGACGACGTCGGTGCCGAAGGGCCCGGTCTTCGTCGCCGCCAGGTAGCGGCCGTCGGGCGACCAGGAAGGGGCCAGGTATCCGGGGCCGGTGACGGCCGCGCTCCGGTTCGTGTCCGGGTCGTAGCGCCAGATCGAGGGAGCTCCGGCCCGCCCCTGGCGATCGTTCCGGACGTAGGCGAGAAGGGCTCCATCCGGGCGCCAGGCGGGGTCCTGGTGGCCGAGGGGCGCCGTCTCAGGCGCTCCCGTCGCCCGGCTGAGCTTCTTCGTCGCTGGATCGAAGAATTGGAGGACGACGTCGCTCTTCGCCGGGTCGGGACCGTCGGAGACGAGGGCGATCGGCCGCCCAGCCGGCCCGGGATCGGGATCGCGAATCCAAAAGAACCAGGTGTAGCGGCCAGACCGGAAGCGACCGCTCAGGAGCGCCTCCTCGCCGCTGCCGTCGGGTCGGATCCGCATGAGGACCGGAACGTTGAGGGTGTACCACGTGGCCCGACCCTGGGCCGGGTAGAGGCCGCGCTCTTCGTGGCTCCGAACGAAGTAGATCCAGGCGCCGTCCGGCGACCAGGCTGGATCGGCATCGGTCCCGGAGCTCGTCAGTCGGCGGACCTCGGTCCCGCTCTGGATCCAGATGCTGCCCTGCTTCACGTAGACGATCGATCCCGGCACGTTGGCTCGAGGGTCGGGGATGACGACGTCCGACGGGGCCGGGGTGACCGCCGGCCCGTTCCCCCCGCCGTTCCCGCCGCTGACGGTCAGGGGAAGCCGGCCGGCGAAGAGACCGACCGTGGCAAGAGCGACGACGGTGAGGAGGACGGCGGCCCCGATCGGAGCCAGGGTGGGCCCCTCGGGCCGGATCCCGTAGGGGTCGTCGCGTCGGGGCCTCCCGAGGCCGGCGGGGCCGCTCACGAGGCGCCCTCCCAGGCCCTGGACCCGCCCGCTCGCGAGGTCCTCGTCGGCGCTCCGCCGTCGGGCGCCGCGAGGTCCGGTCTGACCACCGGCCGCAGCCCCGGCACGCTGCCGCTCGTGGCGAGATCCCGGATCTCGAGTTGGAGGGCCTCGACCCCGCCGAAGGCTCGACTCGCCACCCGGGCCACAACGTCGACGCGATCGCCCGCGGCAAGGCGTCCGGCCAGGTCGTCCCGTCCGAAGGCGATGGCGTCGAGGACGTCCGGCCGACGCCGGAGGACGAGCTGGGTATGTCCACCATTCACGGGCCGAAGGCGCGCCACTTCGAGGCCGAGGACGGCGACGAGAGGGTCGGGATTTCCGGGTCCCGTCGGGGCGAGGAGGGCGAGTTCCCGGACGAGGCCGTAGTCGACACCCGACGGCGTCAGGACGAGGTCGACGGGCAGGACGGGCCGCGGATCAGCGGCCCCGGCCTCGGCAGCGAGGGCCGTGAAGCGCTCGACAAAAGCCGGCCACCGATCGGTCTCGATTTCGAAGCCCGCCGCCCCCGGATGGCCGCCGTAGCGGACGAAGAGGTCGCGGCAGGCGTCGAGGAGGGCGGCGAGATCGACGCTGGCACCACTCCGGCACGAGGCCCGGACGAGGGGACCAAGCTCGGCTCCGACGACGGCCGGGCGGCCGGTCTCTTCGGCGAGGCGCGCTGCAGCAAGACCGACGATCCCGACCGGCCACGGACCGCGGACGACGACGGCTGCCCCGTCGCCGGCGGGGATCGCTGCCCGGGCGGCCTCGACGACCTCGCGAGTGAGGTCGCGGCGGGTCGCGTTCGCCGCCTCGAGCCTCGTTGCCAGCTCGGCCGCCTCCATCGGGTCCTCGGCGAGGAGGAGCCGGGCCGCCTCCCAGGCCTCGCCGATCCGGCCGGCGGCGTTCAGGCGGGGCGCGATGGCGAAGGCGATCGTCTCGAGGTCCACCGGTCGGTCGCGGAGGCCGGCCGCCCCGAGGAGGGCGACGATCCCCGGCCGCGGCCGTTCGGCCAGGAGCTGGAGGCCGAGGCGGGCGATGGCCCGGTTCTCGCCGAGGACTGGCGCGAGGTCGGCGACGGTGCCGATCGTGGCCAGGTCCGCCCAGGCGAGGGCGGCCGCGGCGTCCCCGTCGAGGGCGTCGAGGAGGAGGGCGGCGACCTTGAAGGCGACCCCGCTCCCGGCGAGGTGCCGATCCGGGTAGACGGCGTCCGCTCGGTGTGGGTTGACGACCGCCGTTGCCGGCGGGAGGACCTCGGGCACCCGGTGGTGGTCGGTGACGACGACGTCGATCCCGGCCGCCCGGGCGAGCTCCACCTCTCGAACACTCGTGGAGCCGGTATCAACCGTGACAACGAGCGAGGCACCGACCTCGCGGGCCGCTTCCACGGCGCGGGAGGACAGACCGTGCCCTTCGTCGAGACGGGAGGGGACGTAGGGCAGGGCTTCGATCCCGAGGCGAGCGCAGGCGCGAACGAGGATGGCGAGCCCGGTCAGGCCGTCGGCGTCGAAGTCACCGAAGGCGAGGATCCGTTCCCCCCGCTCCCTCGCCCGCCGGAAGCGATCGACGACGACGTCGGCGTCGGGCAGGAGGCGCGGATCGTGGAGGCCGGCCGTCGGATCGCCGAAGAAGCTCGCCGCTCCCGCCGGGTCGGCGACGCCGCGAGCGGCGAGGATGGTCGCCACCCGGTCGCTCGCCCCCCAGCGCCGGACGGCAGCGACGAAGTCTGGATCGAGGCGGACGGGGTCGCGCGGGAGCCAGCGGAAGCGCGGTTCGACCACGGGTTCAGTCTGCCAGGGCGGACTCATCGGCCGCTTCTCGCTGGCCGGAGCGGGTGGATCCTTCGTCGGGCTCCCTCACCGAGCAGGCCGCCGAGCGAGCCGCCCGCCGGCGGCCGGTCGACCGGCTCGCTCGTCCTCCCAGAGCTGCCAGGTCACGAGGACCTGGCTGGCATTGAAGATCGAGGAGTACGTCCCCGAGATGATGCCGATGACCATCGCCAGGACGAAGGTCCGGATCGTCTCGCCACCGAAGAGGAGGAGGGTGAGGAGGACGAGGACGGTCGTGAAGCTCGTGTTGATCGACCGGCCGAGGGTCTGGAGGATCGAGTGGTTGACGATCCGGTCGAAGGGTTCGCCCGAGTGGCGGGCCCGGTTTTCCCGGATCCGGTCGAAGACGACGATCGTGTCGTGGACGGAGAAGCCGATGACGGTCAGCATCGCCGTCACGAAGAGGCCGTCGATCTCGATCCGGAAGAAGGTCCCCAGGATGGCGAAGATGCCGACGACGACGACGACGTCGTGGAGAAGGGCGACGAGGGCGGCGACCCCCATCTTCACGTCATGGAAGCGGAAGGTGATCCAGAGCAGGATCCCGAGGGAGCCGATGAGGATGAGAACGAGGGCCTGCTGGATGAGATCGGCGCTCACGACCGGGCCGATCGTCGTCAAGGAGGCCTGCTCGGCGATCGGCCCGAAGCGCTCCTGGAGAGCGGCGGCGACCGCGCCGAGGCGGCCCTGGGTCGGGACGGCGCCGGCCCCGGGCGCGGCCGGCGAGGGGCTCGGCGAGGGGGCAGCGGCCGGCGAGGGGCTCGGCGAGGGGGCCGGGCTCGGGCTGGGGGACGGGGATGGGCTCGGGGCTGGGCTCGGGCTGGCCACCGGACTCGCTCCCGCTGACGACGCCGGCGACCCGCTCGGGTTCGCCGTCGCCGACGGGGAGGGACCGACCGAGGGAGGAGCGCTCGCCGACGGCGAGGGGCTCACCGAGGGGGCGGGACTCGCGGATGGGCTCGGACTCGGCGAGGGCGACGGCGGTGGCGGGGTCGCCAGGTCGACCGGCTCGGTCCGGATCTCGAAGAAGCCGGACGGCTGCTTCGTCACCGTCGTGCTCGTGAAGCCCTCCTGGGCGAAGACGGCCGCCACTTCTTCTGACGAGACGTCGGGATTCTCGAAGCGGAGGACCCAGCGCGTCCCGCCGGTGTAGTCGATCGTGAAGCGGAGCCCCACCTGGCCACCGGTCAGGGGCGTCAGGAGGATGAACAGGAGACCCGGGACGGTGACGAGGAGGGAGAAGGCGTAGAACCAGCGCCGCTTGCCGACGACGTCAAACACGGCCCCGTGCCTCCCCGCGGGCCGCCCTGGCGACGGGCCGGGCGACGAACTCCGCCTCGGAGACGCCGTAGAGACTCGCCCGCCGGGCCCAGTCCCGGGCGACGACGACGCGGAGGATCGTCCGGGTGACCGTGATCGCTGTGAACATCGAGACGACGACGCCGATCATGAGGACGAGGGCGAAGCCGCGGATGACCGACGAGCCGAACCAGAAGAGGATGAAGGCGGTGATGAGGCTCGACACGTTCGAGTCGAAGATCGAGTTCCAGGCCCGGCTGAAGCCGGCCTCGATGGCCGCCGTCAGCGACTTCCCCGCTCGCATCTCCTCCTTCGAGCGCTCGAAGATGAGGATGTTCGCGTCGACGGCCATGCCGACGGAGAGGACGAAGCCGGCGATCCCGGCCAGGGTGAGGGTGACCGGCACGAGTCGGAAGACGGCGAGGACGAGGAGGGCGTAGTAGAGGAGGGCGAGCCCGGCGATGAAGCCCGGCAGCCGGTAGTGGACGAGCATGAAGACGAGGACGAGCCCGATCCCGATGACCGCCGCCAGGATGCTCTGGCGAAGGAACTGTTCGCCGAGGGTCGGCGCGATCTGCTCGATCGAGACCTCCTGGATCGGGAAGGGCAGCGAGCCGTAGCGGAGGACGGTGACGAGGTTCGTCGCCTCGGCGAGGCTGAAGCCGGCCGGGCCGCCGGTGATCTGGCCCTGGCCGCCGGTGATCGGGCTTCTGATGACGGGGGCCGAGATGACGACGTTGTCGAGGACGATGGCGAACCGCTTGCCGACGTTCTTCGACGTGTAGTCGGCGAAGAGCCGAGCCCCCTCGCTCTTCAGGGTGAAGTCGACGGCTCGGCGCCCGACCTCGTCGGTGCCGAGGGTGGCGCTGGCGATCTCCTCACCGCCGAAAAGGGGCGGGCAGGTCGTCAGGTCGAGGGTCATCCCGTCCTGGATCGTCGTCGGGCAGTTCCCCTCGATCGGCACGAACTCGAGCTTGCCGGTCTGGCCGACGAGCTTGCGGACGGCCTCGGGGTCCGAGACGCCCGGGATCTCGACGACGATCCGGTCGGTGCCCTGGGTGACGACGACGGGCTCGGAGACGCCGATGGCATTCACCCGTCGCTCGACGATGTCCCGGATGACATTCAGGTCGGCCTGGCCCGGCTGGCGACCCTCGGCGGGGAGGGCCTGGTACTCGACCCGAAGGCCACCCTCGAGGTCGAGGCCGAGCTTCGTCTCGAGGACCCGCCAGTCGCCGGTCGGGTCGCCCCAGGGAACGCGGACACCGGGGACGAAGTCGACGACGAGCGCAGCAAGGCCGAGGACGGCGATGAGAACAGGGATGGCGCGTCGCATCGGGCGGCACTATACCAGCCGTCGAACGGGGTCGTGGGAGCTCGGTTCGCCGCGGGAGGGTGCCATCCCGCTGCCGATACCTTACCCCCCGAGGGCGGCCTTGATCTCGGCGGCGAGCTTCGGGCCGATACCCGGCACGGCTGCGATCTGCTCGACCGGCGCCTCGCGGACTCGCTTCAGGGAACCGAACGTCCGCAGGAGCGCCGCCCGCCGCTTCGGGCCCACTCCCCGGAGCTCGTCGAAGGCCGAGCGGACGGCTCGCTTCGCCCGGAGCTTGCGGTGGTAGCCGACGGCGAAGCGGTGGGCCTCGTCCCGGATCCGCTGGACGAGGTAGAGCGCCTGCGAGGTCGGTGGCAGGACGATCGGCTCGGCGCGCCCCGGCAGGAAGAGCTCCTCGCGCTCCTTCGCCAGCCCGGCCAGCGGCAGGTCCTCGAGCCCGAGCTCCCGCAGGACCTCGACCGCGGCCGAGACCTGGCCCTTGCCGCCGTCGATGATGACGAGGTCGGGCATCGCCCAGCGGCGCTCCTCCTCGCTCCCCTCCTCCCCTGCCCTGGCCCGCCGGAAGCGGCGGCGGAGGACCTCCTGGTGGCTGGCGTAGTCGTCCGGGCCGCGAACGGTCCTGACGGCGAAGCGTCGGTACTCGCCGGTCCGGGGCTTGCCGTCGACGAAGACGACCATGCTCGCCGTTGTCTCCTTGCCCTGGAAGGTACTCACGTCATAGCACTCGATCCGCTCCGGCGGCCGGGGGAGCCCGAGGGCTGCTGCGAGCTCCTCGAGGGCTTGCTGGGTCCGGCCCCGGTCGGCGAGCCAGCGGGCGTGCTCCCGGGCGAGGGTCTCCGCGGCGTTCCGAGTAGCGAGGTCGAGGAGGGCACGCCGCTCGCCCCGTTTCGGCTCCCGGAGCTGAACCCGCCCGCCGCGGCGGCCCGCCAGCCACGCCTCGAGCTCGGGCGCGTTCGGCGGCAGCGTCGGCAGGAGGATTTCTCTCGGCAGGCTCGAGGCCTGGGCGTAGTACTGCTGGACGAAGGCCCCGACGACCTCGGGGTCCGGGACCTCCCGATCGGCATCGAGGAGGAAGACGTCGCGGGCGACGAGCTTGCCGGCCCGGACCCCGAAGAGCTGGACGGCGGCTTCGTTGTCCTGGCGTGCGAGGCCGAAACAGTCGAGTTCGGTTCGCTCGAAGGCCGCCATCTTCTGGCTCTCCATCGTCCGCTCGATGGCCCGGATCTTGTCTCGGAGGGCAGCCGCCCGCTCGAAGTTCAGGGCCTCGGCGGCGGCTTCCATGTCGCGGCGGAGGGAGCGGCGGATCGCCTCCTGGCGCTCCTCGAGGAAGAGCTCGACCTGGGCGATGTCGGCCCGGTAGTCGGTCTTGCTGATGGCCCCGATGCAGGGCCCCTGACAGCGCTTGATGTGGTAGAGGAGGCAGGGTCGCTGGAGGGCCCGCTCGCCCTCGCGGATCGGGATCGTGCAGGTCCGGAACGGGAAGAGGCGGCGGATGAGGTTCATGGCCGCGTCGACGGAGCTGGCCGAAGCGTAGGGGCCGAAGTAGCGGCTGCCGTCCTCGACGAGCTTCCGGGTCCGCTCGATCCGGGGAAAATCGTCGGCGAGGGTGATCTTGATGAAGGGGTAGCTTTTGTCGTCCTTGAGGCGGACGTTGAAGCGGGGGCGGTAGCGCTTGATGAGGTTCGCCTCGAGGAGGAGGGCCTCGGAGACCGAGTCGGTCAGGGTGACGTCGACGTCAGTCACCCGATCGATGACGGCCCGGATCCGCTGGACGTCGCCGAGTCCGGAGGGAGCCGTCTTCTGCCAGTAGCTCCGGACCCGGCTCCGGAGGTTCTGGGCCTTGCCGACGTAGAGGACCTCGCCCCGGGCGTCGCGCATGACGTAGACGCCGGGCTGGGTCGGCAGGCTGGCGAGGGTCGCTTCGAGCTCGGGGGTCACGGCACGAATCTAGGTCAAAGCCCGGCGACGGACCGCCGCTGGCTCCGCGGGGATGGGGAGCGGGCCCCGGCCGTCTGGCTCGGGGCCCGTTCTGGGTTGTCCTCGCTGGGCGGCTACTTCAGCTTGAAGTAGGCGCTGATGCTCGAGCCGTCGTCGAAGGCGAGGGTCGCCTTGTAGCACTTCGTCGGCGTCGACGGCGTCTTCCAGTTGAAGATGAACTGGCCGGCAGTCCAGTCGTACCGAAGCGTCGTGCCGCCGGTCGCCGTCAGCTCGACGGGCGACTCGGTCATGTCCTCGAAAGCACCACAGTTGACTTGCCGGTAGGTGAGGCTCTCCACGATGCCCGTGTCGGTCAGTTCGAGGGAACCGGCGAAGGCCTCGAACTTCAGGGGCACCGTGCTCCCCGCCTTGGCGACGTTCACCGTCGGGATCGGGTCGACCGGCCGGTAGAAGCCGGCAACCTCCCAGGGGAGGACGGTGTACGTCCGAGTGGCCGTCGCCACGTTGTCGGCCTTGTCGGTGGCCGTGGCGGTCATCGTGTGGCTGCCGACGCTCGTGCCGTAGCCGGTGACCAGGCAGCCGGCCAACCCGGAGAGGGCGTCCTCGGCGGTGCAGGTCGGCATCGGGGGAACGAAGCCGAAGTAGTAGCTTCCGCCGTCGGCCGGACCGCCGACCCACTGGATGTTCGTCGGCGGCGTGAGGTCGATGTTGATCCCCGACTGGGTGTCGGAGGCGGTGTTGCCGGCGTTGTCGGTGCAGGTCCCGGTCGCCGACTGGTTCGCTCCCTCGCTCGAGAGGGTCTCGCTCACCGTCGCGCTGACAGGACCCGAGGTCGCATCGGTGCAGGACCAGGTGAGGGTGACCGCGGTGTTGTTCCAGCCGTTGGCGTTCGGGGCCGGGGTCTGGCCGAGGTAGGTGATCGTCGGGGCGGTGAGGTCGACGTCGATGTCGCTGACGGAGGCCGTGGCGGTGTTGCCGGCCACATCGACGGCCACCCCGGTGTGGCTCTGGTCGGCGCCCTCGCCGAAGGTGAAGGGGGCGGTGCAGCTGGCGATCCCGCTCGTCGCGTCGGAGCAGGTGTAGGTGACGGTCGGGGCTCCGGTGGCGATGTTGAACCAGCCGGTCGAAGCCGGGCTCCGATCGAGGGCGGCCGTGATCGTCGGGGCGGTGGCGTCGTAGTTGAAGGTGAAGGAGGCCGAGGCGGTGTTGCCGGCGGCGTCGGTGCACGAGCCGGTCACCGTGACGCTCGCCCCGTCGGGGCCGCTGTAGACGACGGGGTCGTCGCACGTCACCGCGTCGGAGAGGCCGTCGCTGCCGCTGAAGGTGATCGTGACGGCATGGTTGTACCAGCCGTTGTGGTCGGCCGGCCGGTCGGGGGTCACCGTCACCGTCGGCGGCGTCTTGTCGATGCTGATCCCGCTCGCCGTCGCCTGGGCGCTGTTGCCGGCCCGATCGGTGCACGAGCCGGTCGCCGACTGCCCGGCGCCTTCGGTCGAGAGGGTGACCGGGGGATCGCAGGCCTCGATCCCGGAGAGGGCGTCGGTCCCGGAGAAGGTGACGACGACATCGGTCTTGTTCCAACCGTTCGCGTTCGGCGGCGGGGCTGCGGCGGCCGAGACCGTCGGCGGCGTGAGGTCGATGTCGATCCCCGACTGGGTGTCGGAGGCGGTGTTGCCGGCGTTGTCGGTGCAGGTCCCGGTCGCCGACTGGTTCGCTCCCTCGCTCGATAGGGTCTCGCTCACCGTCGCGCTGACAGGACCGGACGTCGCATCGGTGCAGGACCAAGTGAGGGTGACCGAGCTGTTGTTCCAGCCGTTCCCGTTCGGGGCCGGGCTCTGGCCGGAAAAGGCGATGGACGGGGCGGTGGCGTCCCGCTTGATCGTCACCGATTGGCTTGCC
>JBHORA010000026.1:0-6132 GCA_042408535.1 Chloroflexota bacterium
CCGGTATAGGGTCCACGCCGGACGGGCTCGAGCTCGGCGAGGATCTCCATGGCCCGGATCTTCGGGGCGCCGGTAATGCTGCCGCCCGGGAAGGCAGCGGCGAGGAGGTCGAAGACGTCGCGGCCCGGCGCGAGGCGGCCAGTCACCGTCGAGACGAGGTGCCAGACCGTCGCCGTCCGCGCGGGTCGACAGCAGCGGGGGCCGCGGACACTCCCGGGGCTGCAGACGCGGCCGAGGTCGTTCCGGAGGACGTCGACGATCATGACGTTCTCGGCCCGGTCCTTCGCCGAGGTGACGAGCTCCCGGAGAAGGGCGCGGTCGGCGTCCGTCGTCCGGCCCCGGGGTCGCGTCCCCTTGATCGGGTCGCTGGCGACGTGGCCGTCGGGGGTGGCCGCCAGGAACGGCTCCGGCGAGGCCGAGACGATCGCCCGTGGCCGACCCCCGGGGCCGGGGCCGAGATCGAGGTAGGCGGCGAAGCGGGCGGGATCGCCGGTCCGGAGGCGGCGGTAGAGAGGCCAGGGATCACCCGCGAAGGGGGCTTCGAGGCGACGGGTGAGGTTCGCCTGGTAGATCTCGCCGGCCGCGATGGCGGCTCGGACGGCCTCGACCCGGGCCTCGAAGGCCGGCCGCGAGAGGCCGCTCACGAAGCGGAGGGCGGGGAGGTCGCCGGTCGGCAGCGGGCCGATCGGCGGGCGATCCGAGGCGACGGCCACGAGTCGAGCCTGGACCGCCTCGAGCCGACGGGCGAGCTCCAACCGGTCGCCGTCCACAGCCCGACCGGCCAGCCAGACCCTGCCCGACGCTCGGTCGAAGGCGACGACCCAGTCGTGGAGGGCGAGCCGGAGGACCGGCAGGTTCTGGTCGTCGGGGGGACCCTCGGGCAGCCGCTCAAGCCAGCGACCGAGCTCGTAGCCGAGGTAGCCGACGAGGCCACCTGCGAAGGGTGGCGGGACGGCATCACCCTCGACACGCAGTCGGTTGGGGGCGAGTCGGGCCAGAGCCGTCCTGGCGGCGGCAAAGGGGTCGGGCCCCTCGCTCGGGCGCTCGAGGACGAGGATCGGATCGGCGGTGAGGTACGTCCAGCGAGCTCGGCGTCCCGGTCGAGCAGTCTCGAGGAGGGCGAGCCCCGACCGGTCGCGAAGGGCCTCGGCGACGTCCACCGGGGCCCAGCCGCGCAATTCGGGAAGCGGGAGGCAGACGGCGGCAGCGGTGGTGGGACGGTGGAGTTGGAGCATCGGCGGCATTATCGGGCGTCGTCGGGCGTCATCGGGAGGGCGACGATCGAGCCCGAACAGTCCGGATCGGAGAGCGAGCGAACCGGGCCGGAGGCGCCCTCCGCCCGGCCGTCAGCCCGCCCGCGGCACGATCTCAACGACGGCGTTGAAGTCGGGGACGTGGCTCACAGGATCCCGGCGCCCACCACGAACGAGGGGGTTCGCCTCCGGGAAGAACATCTGGACGTTCCCGGGCCGGATCGGGACGATCGTGAGCCGGGCCGCCACCTCGCCGACGTCGGACCGGACCCAGACCGGAGCGCCGTCGGCGAGACCGAGTTGCCGCGCATCCTCGGCCGAGATGAAGACCGCGTCGCGTCGAGCGCCAGTGAGCGGATCGCGGGCCTGCCAGACCATCGAGTTGAACGGCTTGCCGCGCCGCGTCGAGAGGAGGAAGCGGCCGGGCGGGACCTCGGCCTCGCGCGGGGCGACGGCGGTGAAGTGGGCCCGGCCGTCGGGCGTCGGGAAGCGCCAGCCGTCGCAGAGCCGCTCGCCGCCCCACTGGACCTGGTCGCCGCTCCGGCGGAGACGCTCGATCCCGTCGTAGAAGGGGACGACCCGGGCGATCTCCTCGCGGATCGCCTGCGCGTCCGCCAGGCCGAGGACCGCCGCCCGATCGGGGTCGACGCGCCGAGCGAGGTCGCGAAAGATCGCCCACTCGGGCCGCGCTTCGCCGATCCGGGGCCCGGGGATCTCCGGGCTGAAGACGATCCGCCGTTCGGTCGTCGTCTCCGTTCCGCCGCCCGGTTGCTCGTAGCGGGTCATCGCCGGCAGGAGGAGGACCGCCCCATCCGGACCCGGGTCGACGAGCATCTGGGAGCTGACGACGATGTCCTGGTGGACCCGGAGCCGGAGGCGGCCGAGGGCGTCGCGGACGGCGGCCGGGTCGGGGAGGGTGTCGAGGAAGTTGCCGCCCGAGCTGTAGAGGACGTCCATCTCGCCCCGGCCGGCCGCCTCGACCATCTCGGCGATGGTGAGGCCTCTCGTCGCCGGCACCGGAAAGCCCCAGGCTCGGGCGAGCTCGGCCGCCGACCCCTCGTCGATCGGTATCCCGCCCGGGAAGACCGTCGCGTAGGCTCCCATTTCGGCTCCGCCCTGGACGCCCGAGTGGCCGCGGATCGGCATGAGCCCGGCGCCCGGCCGCCCGACGTTGCCGCGGACGAGGGCGAGGTTGACGATGGCGAGGACGTTGTCGGTCCCGCAGACGTGCTGGGTGACGCCCATCGACCAGACGAAGATCGTCCGCGACGAGGCCGCGTAGAGGCGAGCGAAGCGCTCCATGTCGCGCCGCGAGGCACCGGACCAGCGCTCGAGGTCCTCGAAGGAGAGGCGCTCGAGCAGGGCCCGCAGCTCGGGCCAGCCGGCGGTGTGAGCCTCGACGAAGGCCTCATCGAGGCCACCCTCCGCGAGGAGGCACTTGAGAACGCCGTCGATGAAGGCGACGTCGCCGCCCGTGTGGATCTGGAACCACTCGTCGGTCATCCGGGTGCCGAAGATCGCCGACTCCACGTTCGACGGGACCCAGTACCGCTCGAGGCCCGGCTCGCGGTACGGGTTGACGACGGCGACCCGGAGGCCGTCCTTGCGGGCCAGATAGAGGTACTTCATGAAAACGGGCTGGGCGTTCGCCACGTCCGAGCCGAAGAGGACGACGAGATCGGCGTCGAAGACGTCCCGGTAGCTGATCGTCGTCGCGGCGACCCCGAGGGCGCGCTTGAGGGCGCCCGTGGAGGGGGCGTGGCAGATTCGGGCCGCATTGTCGATGTTGTTCGTCCCGAGGAAGCGGGCGACCTTCGCCGCTGCGTAGTAGACCTCGTTCGTCAGACCCCGGGCGGTGAGATAGAAGCCGAAGCGGGCAGCACCCGTGGCGGGCGCCGGCCCGGCGGCCCGTGCGTCGCGGATCGCCGCCGCGGCGAGGTCGAGGGCGTCGTCCCAGCCGATCCGCCGGAACCCGGGCTCGCCCGCCCGGCGGAGCATCGGATGGGCGAGTCGGCCGAGGTCGCGGAGCTCGGCGCCGGACCTCGATCGGAGCGAGGCGACGTCGGCGAGGGCGCCCTCGTCGATGGCGCCCATGGTGTTCACCTTCAGCAAGTTGAGGCGGGTCGTGCAGAGGTGGACGCCGTCGATCGTCCAGTCGCGGAAGCCAGCGACGCCGAGGGCACAGCCGTCGCAGACGCCTTGGGAGAGGATCCGCCAGGCGTAGCGCGGATGGCGACGGTTCTCCCAGATCGTCCTGGCGATCTCGAGATAGTGGTTCGGCTTCGTCTGCCCGAGGCCGTAGGGGACCGGGCTCACCCAGAGGTCGGGCCGGATCCACCGCCGCCGGCGGCGATCGCCTGCCCGGCCGGGCTCGGTCGCCGAGGTCGGCGCGGTCATCGGGCCCCGACGCTCCCCGAGCGGCGGCTGGCGGCCGCCCCCGACCTGTCGCCGCCCCGCGAACCCGACTCCCGGACCCGAATCCGCTCGACACCGGTGTAGACGTTGCAGCGCCCGTCCCGGAGAAAGCCGACGAGGGTCATCCCGAGGCGAGTCGCCGCGTCGACGGCCAGGTCGGAGGGGGCCGAAATGGCGGCCACGATCGGGATCCCGGCGACGGCCGCCTTCTGGACGATCTCGAAGCTGACCCGACCCGAGACGAGGAGGAGGAAGCCGTGGAGCGGGAGCCGCCCGAGGCGGAGCTGGGAGCCGACGAGCTTGTCGACGGCGTTGTGGCGGCCGACGTCCTCCCGGAGGACGACGAGCTCCCCGTCGGGCCGGAAGAGGGCGGCGGCGTGGAGGCCACCGGTCAACTCGAAGGTCCCCTGGACGGCCCGGAGTCGAGCCGGGAGCTCGAGGAGGGTGGCCCCGTCGACGATCGGCGAGCGGGGCGGCAGGGGAGCGCAGCGGAGGACGACCTCGTCGATGGAGGCCTTCCCGCAGATGCCGCAGGCGGCGGTGGCGACGAAGCGCCGCTCGGCGACACGGGTGAGGTCGAGGGGCCGCCGAAGGTAGACGGTGACCTCGTCGTCGGGTCGCCGGACCCGACCCGGATCGCCGAAGGTCACCCGATCGATGTCGGGGCCGTCGATGAGCCCCTCGCTGGAGAGGAAACCGAGGGCGAGGTCGACCTCGTCGCCGGGCGTCCGCATCGTGATCGCCACCTCGATCGGCGACTGGCCCGGGCCACAGGCGCGAATGGCAAGGGGCTCCTCGCCGACGACGAGGTCGTCACGACGGTACCCTCGGTCGCCGCGAACCTCGACGATCGGCGTCGCCACGATCCGATCGCCGGCCCGCAGGTCCGCCGGGACGATCGCATCCGGGGCACGTGGGCGAGGGTCCGCCGGATCGCGCTGGACGGCAGGACCGACCGGCGGATCGGGACGCTCCGGTCCGACCCGGGACGGGGCCGTGCGGGCGGCGAGGTCGGCCATCGCCCGCAGTCTAGGTCAGGTTCCGGTTCCTGTCTCGCGGCCCGACGGCGCGACCCGACGGGCGCGGAACAGGACCCTCGCCTCAGCCGACCGACTTCTCGATCGGCACCCCGACCATGCTCCCCCACTCCGTCCAGCTGCCGTCGTAGTTCCGGACGCGCTGGAAGCCGAGGAGCTCGTGGAGGACGAACCAGCTGTGGCTGCTTCGCTCGCCGATCCGGCAGTAGGCGATGACGTCCTTGTCGGAGGTGACGCCCTTCGAGCGGTAGAGCTCCTCGAGCTCTTCCCGGCTCTTGAACGTCCCGTCCTCGCGGACCGTCTGGGCCCAGGGGATCGAGGCAGCCCCCGGGATGTGGCCGGCCCGCTGGGCCGTCTCGGTCATCCCCGGCGGGGCGATGACCTCGCCCGAGTACTCAGCCGGGCTCCGGACGTCGACGAGCGCGAGGTTCGGGTCGCCGAGCCGAGGCAGGATGTCGTCCCGGAAGGCTCGGAGCGAGAAGTCGGGCGGGCCGAGTCGGTAGTCGGTCTCGGGATAGGTCGGCACGTCCGTCGTCAGCGGCAAGCCGTGGTCGAGCCAGTACTTGCGGCCGCCGTTGAGGATCCGGACGTCGCGGTGGCCGTAGAGCTTCAGCTGCCAGTAGGCCCAGGCCGCGAACCAGTTGGTGTTGTCGCCGTAGAGGACGATCGTCGTGTCGGGTCCGATCCCGCTCTTGCGGAGGAGGGCGCCGAACTCCTCCGGGCCAGCGATGTCGCGCCGGACCCCGTCGGCGAGCTGGCTCGTCCAGTTCCAGCCGACGGCGCCCGGGATGTGACCCTGCTCGTAGGCGGTCGTGTCGACGTCGACCTCGACGAAGCGGACGTTCGGGTCGTTCAGATGCTCGACGGCCCATTCCGCCGAGACGAGGACATCCTTGGCGTAGCCGGTGACGGTCATCGTGTTCCCTCCGTAGTCATCGGGCAGAGTGACGGGACGAACGGACGGAGCGGGCGGGTCACCGCACGATCGAGCCGATCGGGCGGCCCCGCCGGGGACACGCGCAGGTGGATGGATGCGCCCCGACGGGGACGATCGGAGCTCGTCCCGAACGCCCCCCGACGTCGCGACGCCACCCCGGCCACGGTCGACCGCTCATCCTTCGCCTCCCACTCGATCGCGCCGGGCGAAGTCGGCGAGGCGGGCCCGGCACTCGGCAGCGAGCCGCTCGGCCTGGCGGACGATCCAGGGGTCGACTCGGCTCGAATCCTCGATGGTCACCGTCGGGCCCGCCGGCCCGTCGGTGACGACGATGCCCGAGCTGTTCCGATAGTCGGCCATCCAGTTCGCCTGGAGCTGGAGGACGGCGTCGAGGACGACGGTCGGCGAGAAGAGCCAGTCGAGGTACGTCGCGTTCAAACGGTCGACGAGGGCGCCGATCCGAACCGGCCGCCCGCGCTCGATGCGGGCC
>JBHORA010000032.1:0-12595 GCA_042408535.1 Chloroflexota bacterium
CAACCCGATCAGCAACATGTACCTGGCGGCAGGGATCGCACCGGTTCCGGCGATGCTGGAACGGGGTCTCCGGGTCGGCCTCGCGACGGATGGACCGGCAAGCAACAACAACCAGAACATGATCCACGTCCTCAAGGCGACCGCCCTCCTGCACAAGGTCGCCCGCGAAGACCCCGAGGCCATGACCGCTCTCCGGGTTCTGGAGCTGGCGACGATCGAAGGCGCTCGGGCCATCGGTCTCGGTCGGCAGATCGGGTCGCTCGAGGCAGGCAAGCGGGCGGACATCATCGTCGTTCGGCTCGAGGGGCCGTTCGTCGAACCGGTTCACGATCCGGTGTCGGCGCTCGTCTACGCCGCCGTCGGCACGGAGGTGGCGACGGTCGTCGTCGACGGGCAGATCCTCATGCGCGATGGCCAGCTCACCGAATTGGACGAGGTGTCGATCCTCGACCGGTCCCGACGGGCCGCGGCGGATCTCGCGCGACGGGCGGGGTTGCGGAGCCCGCTCGGTTGGAGAGGAAGAGGCTAGCCAGCTTCGGGCGACTCCAACCGCTGTTCGCCCGCCCCGCCGCCTTCGACGCGCGCCCCGCCGCCTTCGACGCGACCCGCCGCCTCTGCGCTCGACCGACGCGGCGGGGCGAGACGTCCTCGGCGGCCAGCCTCCGGCCCTCGTCGCTTGCCGCCGCCCGCGCCTCGACCTCCGTGCCTCCATGGCCAGGCGTCCCCGCCGACGCCGACCGTCGCGCGGGGCTACCGCCCGCTGAGTCGAGCCTCGTCGATGGACTGCGGCTCGAAGACGACACAGCAACGACCCTGGCCCGGGGCCAGCCGGGCCACCATCCCCTTTATTCCGAGCCCTTCGAGCAGCCCCTCGGCAAAGGCGACGTTCGTCCCGCAGACGAGAGTTCGATGGCGGGCGGCGAGGGCGTCGAAGGGGCAGTTTCGAAGCGTCAGCACACCGCCCGGCCCGACGACCGGTTCGTAGCCATTCCCAGCCAGGACCGCGACGAGCCCGTTCGGGCCAGAGGCGACGGCCCCCTCTGCTCGCTTCGAACGAAGGCCGTCGCTGTCGACCTCGCCACGAGGAGCGGCGCGGGCTCGTTCCCCGAGCGAGCGACCGGTGTCGCGAGCGACCGCCGCCAGCTCGGGTGGGGGAAACGGCGGCCCGGCCGCCTCGACCGCGGCAGCGAGGAGCTCGGCGATGAGCTCGTAGCGTCGTTCGGGCACGGAGACGATGAGCTCGCTGGATGCTCGACGGTAGAACTTCGCCGGCCGGCCGGCGCCCGGCCCGGACCGGCCGGTGCGGCGCCGGTACTCGACCTCGAGGAGACCGGCGGCCGCGAGGCGGTCGAGGTGGAAGGCCGCCAGCGGCCGGCCGATCCCGAGGGCAGCTGCCACCTCGTCGCGAGCGACCGGGCGATCGGCCGCGGCGACCCAGTCGTAGATCCGGCGTCGCACGGGCTCGGCGAGGAGGGCGATCGTCGCCAGGCCGTCGGTGGGCGGGGCCGCCACCTTCTTCCCGCCTCTGCGGTCCCGTCCGCGTCGCTCGTTCGGTCGCTCATCCATCGGTTGGCAGTCTATCGGTCGGCATCCGTCGCGAGCGCTCAGACTCTCCCGTGCCTCTTTGCCGCCGGGGCTTGACGTCGGCTCGGCGGCACTGTATAGATAGTATATGCTCGTGGTAGACGCCCCGAAGCTGCGGAAGTCGCCGGAACCCCCGGAGCCTGGCGTGCCGCCGCGGCCCGAGGGGCGCAGCCGGTTCGTGCCGCGCTCTGGTGAGCCGGGCCAGAAGGCGGAGGTCCGCCAGCTGGTCTCCGGACGGCTCCGGCGCTTGGCGGGCAACTCGTCCTGGCCGGATACGAAGCGGGGCCAGACATCGGCAGATCCAGGAACCGTCTCGAGCCATCTCGGCCGCCTTCCGGCGACGATCCGGACCGGACTCGCGATCCTCGGCTTCTTCGGACTCGCCGACGTCGTCGCCCACCTCGGCACGCCGGCAGCGCCGGGCCCTGGCCCGGCGGACGCCGGCCAGTTCGTCGCCCACCTCGGCGTCCTCGTCGGGATGGTCGTCGTCATGGCGGGCGTCGTGCGGGACGGAGTTCGAACCGGGCGAGCATCTCGGACCACCGGCGGCAGCTCGGGTCGGCCGCCGGGACACGCGGAGCGCCCCAGGCGCCCCGAACCATCATCGACCCGACCGAGAGGAAGGGAGGCCGACGATGCCATTCGGTGACTTCGTCAACCAGATCCCGGCTCCGATCTTTCTCCTCATCCACCTCGTTGCCTTCTTGATCGGGGCCTACTTCGCCTGGCGCTCGTTCGGTTCGGGCGCGAGCGCCCTCGGCTGGGGCTTCACCCTCTACGCCCTGGCCGAGATCAGCTACATGACCTACCACCTCGACTGGACGGTCTTCCTCTTCGCCCACACCGTCAGCGAGGTTCTCGACCTGCTCGCCTTCATCCTCGTCTTCGCCGCGGCCACCCAGCGAGCCATCGTCGGGGCCACGGCTGGGACCCGTTGACGTGATCGGCGGCCGATCCGAGCCGGCCGCCGCTGGCCGAACGAGCCCGTTCTGGGTCGGGGATCCGGCCCCTCCCGGAGCGGGCTCGTCGGCACCCCGCGCCGCCACGGAAGGAGCCCAGCGGCCCAGTTGCGGAGCGACGCCGCGAAGAGCTCGGGTCGTTGGCGTCCGCGCCGCCCTCGCCGCTCTCTTCGCAGCGCTCCTCCTGGCAGGCTGCGCGGCTGGCCGCGCGTCACCTAGCCCGGTCGCTACGAACAGTGTGGATCTCCCGAAGTCCTACCGGTTCGAGCCGGCAGCGATCACGGTCCCGGTCGGGACGACGGTGACCTGGACGAACCACGACAACTTCACCCACACCGTCCACCTCTTCGACGATGGCGGCGTCACGTACACGCTCAAGCCCGGTGAGTCGGCGTCCTTCACCTTCACGACGCCCGGGCTCCATCGCTACGAGTGCTCACTCCACCCCCAGAACATGCAGGCATCGGTCCTCGTCACCGAGACGAATTGACCGGACCCGTGATCGCCCGTGAGATCGCCCGGCAACCCCCCGGCCGCCCGGGCGATCAGCGATCCGGACAAGTCTGCGGCTCCAGCCGGCAGCGGGCTCCGGATGGCGGGTGGTGCGGGGCCGGCCCGCGGCGATCCGGAGCCCCCCAAGGATCCGCCGCCGAGGACCGCTCCCCGGCACCACCAGGATCGAAGTCTCCCGGCCCCCCGTGTCAGCTAGCCTGGCACGTCGATGGGACCAGCGAAGACCGTCTTCGGCCTGCGCCTTCCACCGATGGCGCCCGCCAGATTCGCATCGACCCTCTCGTGCCGCCCCCCTGGCGGAGTCGACCGGGGCGGCGCGAGCCCCCTATTCGGGCGAGCCGACGCCCGCGAGGAGCCGCCGCATCCGGTCGTAGTGCGATCCCTTCCAGTAGATCCGGGAGCACACCGGGCAGCGCCGGAACTCGTGGAACTCGGCCCGGGTCCTCGGGGGAAGCCGATCGACGACCTCCCGGCAATCGACGGCCTCGAGCTCGGCGTTGCAGCGCAGACATCGGCCGAAGGGCCGGGCGACGCCGAGGAGCCCGAACCGCCGAACGACTTCGGCGAGCTGCGCCTCCGGCCGCTCGGCTCGGAGCCAGTAGCCCCGGCTCACCCTGCCCCGCTTCAGGAGCCCGACGTCGCGGGTCAACAGGATCCGCCCCTCGGTGGCGGCCTGCTCGGCCAGGTCGGCATCGTCGGCCCTCGGATCGTAGGCTGCGTCGATCCCGAGGATCCGCAGGTACCGGGCGAGCCGGCCCAGGTGGCCGTCGAGGACGAAGCGCGGTGCCGGCGCGAGGCCGCTTCCCTCCGGCGGTGCCGGGAAGACCTCGATCGTCGAGCCTCCGACGACTCGATCTTCGAGGGTGGCCGCCCGCCCGTCGACGACGACGCGACCGATCTCGGGGTGGGGCACACCGAGCGCCTCGATGGCGTCCTTCAGGCTCGAGTGGGACGGGACGTGGCGCCGGAAGGGCACGTCCCTGCGCGCGGGCGCCAGGAAGTCGTTCAGGGAACCGTGGAAGCGGAACGTCACCTCGGGCACCCGACGAGTGTCGCCCCGCGCACGGCCGCCGTCCAGACTCGTGCAGCCGAGGCCGGCCCACAACCACTGGCCTCTACTCGTCTTCGCCTGCTGTGTCCGTCGTGCCGGGCTCTGGAGGCGAGCTAGCCCCAGGCCGGCCTTCCCCGACATCGACGGCGCCGCCAGTCGCAGCCTCCGTCACGACCGCGGGCGCCGTGCCGGCTCCACGGACAGCCGCCGCGCGCCGCCTTCGACGGACGACCCAGCCGCCCAGGACGAGAAACCCGATGAGCGGCACCCCGGCGGCGGCCAGCCGCGTCGTCCCCTGCTGACGGGCGTCGGCAAGGGTTCCCTCCAGGGTCGCGAGCGACGACTCGGCCACCACGCGATCCGCCCGCACCGCCGCCGCCACGATCGGGTCGTCGAGGGCCTCGAGGTCCGTGCCGATGAGGCCGAGCTCTTCGAGCGGATCGCGGGGTCGACCGAGCGCCTCACGAGCCGCCATGACCGCTTCGGCCGCTCGCCGCTGTTCGGCGGCGAGCTCCGCCGCCTGGGCGAGGGCTTCCGCCGAGGTGGCGGTCTCGACCGCGGCCCGGACCGGTCCGTTCGTGGCGTCGAGCTCGGGGACGAGCTGATCCGTGGCTCGGACCTCGGCGAGGGCCGCACTCAGGCTACCGATCATCGTCTGCGCCGCAGCGAAGTCCCAGGACTCGAGAGCGGTCGGGACCACGCTCGGCATCGACCAGGAGCCGAGCTCGCCGACGAGACGGTGGTAGGCAGCGCGAGCCGCGGCACGACCCATGAGATCGTCCGAGGCCGCGACGCCATGGCGAACGAAGAGCTGCTCGACGAACTCCAGGTCGCCTGTGCGGTTCGGAGTCAGAGCTCGCTCATCCAGGACGTCGAGGAGGTATCGCCAATCGACCGGCTGACCGGCATCCTTCCTGGCCGCCGCCCCCTCGTACGCGGCCCCACCCGAGAAGAGGATGTCGAACGCGGCCCGCATGCCCGCCGGTCCGGCCCGGTCCGACACCGCCTCGAAGAGGCTGCACGCGGCTTCGTACAGGTAAGCGACCCGCTGCTTGTCCTTCTCGCTCGAGCGCGGACCGAGGATCGGCCAGTCGTCGAGGTCGAGTGTGGCGAACCCAGGATAAGGAGGCGCTTGGCAGCCGCCCGCCGATCGATCACCGGTCTCGACGGCGGCCCACTCGGCAAGCCCCTCGTACATCCAGCGACTACCGAAGGTCGCGGCATCGAACCAGGCGTGGGCGAGCTCATGGCCGACGAGATTGGGCTGGCGGTAGTCCTCACCGACGAAGGCGGTGTTCGTCTCGGACTCGTAGAAGCCCGCGTACTCCCCGAGACGCCCGCCCGCCGCTTCGCGGACGACGATTTCGCCCGCACGGGGCGGTCGTCCGACGAGGTCGACGAGGGCATCGAAGGTCCGTCGGGCGGAGGACGTGATCGCCGCCCGCCACTCGTCGTCCTCGGGCCAGCTCAAGATCCGAATGGGGATGCCGGAAACGGACGTCAGCGTCGTCTGTCGGAGGGCGGCGTCGTTCGTTCCGGCCAGACACCGGTAGAAGGAGGCAGCCTCTCCGCCGCCGATCGTCGTCGACAGCACGAGGGAGCCGTTCGCCGACGTCTGGGACATGGCAGCAGGCCAGACGTCGAGATCGAAACCGGTCGGCACGACGATCCTGACCGTCTCCGAGTCGAGCTCGGTGCTCGCCCCGTGGGCGAACGCGCAAAACCAGACGTAGGCGCGCCCGACGCGCGTCATCGTGTCCGAACGAGGAGCTCCGCCAGGGATCTCGTAGCTGATCGTCAGCTTCCGCGTCTCGTTCCGGTAGATCGGGCTGAACGTGAGACGGTAGCCGACGAACCCCGCCCCGCGCGTCGTGACCGCCCGTTTCACCGTCCCCCGGTCGGCCGTCACCTTCAGATTGCGGGCACCGGCATCGACCCACACGTACGTGCTGTTCAGGTAATAGCGGGTCGTCTGCGGACAGGCATCGATGACCGTGTACCAGCCCAGATAGGGATCGAATTCCCAGCGGGTGCACGAGACGAGCGAGACCGAGTCGGGGATGTGGTTCGTCACGGCAATGGAGATGGCGACCCGAAGGCGGCCGCCATCGGGGTCGACGGTGTACGTGCTCGTGGCGACCTCGTGAACGTCGTCGGCTGCCTGGGCCACCGCAGGGGACGCCATGCTGCCCAGGACGACGACCAGCGCCAGCAGCGCTCCGGCGAGGAGGCTGGCGAGGTGGCGAGCACCGGCCGCCCCGAAAGAGCCAGCCTGGCAGCGGGCAGCCCGGCGACCGCGCCGGTTCGCCTCGACCGGATCCAACGCCCTCACGACGACTACCTCGCCTCCGTGCAGCCGTTCACGAACGCCCTCCTCGACGGAAGAAGCCCACCGTGACGCGCCGTAGGCTACCCACCGTGTGTGTCACCTAGGCTGACACACGGGCCGATGCGGCGGCCGCGACGTCTGCTTCGTCGGGTGGTGTCTCGGCTACAATCGGCGACCGACTCCCCGTCCTTTCGCCAGCCCGAACCCCGACGGGCGAGCACATCCCGCGACGTCCAGCCGGTCGCCCCTTGACGACGACCACGCCCAGCCAGCGACCCCCTCACGACGAGCCATCGGCCTCGAGCCGCCGCGCGAGCTCCGGCGGGGCGATGACGACAAGGTGGTGCTTCGCTCGTGAGCCGCCCACGTAGAGGAGCTGGTCGAGGCGCCGATCGGCCGAGTCGAGCTCGACGAGGAGGACGACGTCGGCCTCGAGGCCCTTGTAGCGGTAGATCGAGTCGGCCACGACCCCGTTCGCCGGCCGACCATTCGGGGCCACCGCCATCGCCCGCCGCTCACCTCGCTCGTCGACGAAGGGGTTCCAGAGCTCGATCCCACCCCGGAAGCGCCGCTGCCGCCAGACCGCCGACTTCGCCAGGCTGACGCCGGTCAAGACGGCGATCCGATCGCTCGGAACCTGCTCCTCCCTGACGAGGCGGCCGAGAACGTCGCCAAGGGCGGTCGTCGTCGCCGGCCCCGGCGCGGCGGCCACGACCTCCGGCGGTCGGCCGTCCTCCCGCATCGGGTCGGCCGGCACGTCACCTCGGTAGAAGCGGAAGACAAGATCGTGGATCGGCCGGGCGTTCCGGCAGTTTCCCGGCAGGGCGTACTCCCGGAGACCGAGCCCGGCGATCTCGTCGGGGCGGTAGATGGCCTGGGCCGGATCGTGGAAGAGGTAGAACATCCGGCCGCTCGGGTCGTCGAGGAGCATGATGAGCGAGGTGAGCCAGCCGACCTCGAAGTCCTGGCCCTCGTCGACGACGATCGCCTCGAAGCGTTCAGCGAGGTGGTCGATGGCCTCGTCGAGGGCGTTCGGGAGGACGACCTCGAACCACTCGGGTCCTGGTCGGGAGGGCCGTGGCGGTAGGGTGCCGGCGGCCGTTCCCAACCGCTCGCAGAGGCGGTGGAAGGTCGTGACCCAGAGGCGGCCGTCGGTGATGAACGACTCCAGATCGGGGTGGCGAGCCAGGGCCGCTTCGAGGGGGACGTTGAAACAGACGAAGAGGACCCGCAGGCCGGCCTCGGCCAGGCGACGAGCCTTCTCGACGGCGACGATCGTCTTGCCGCTCCCGGCTGGCCCGACGATGGAGGCCCGGGGCTCGCGCCGGAGGACGTCGAGGACTTGGATCTGCGCCCGCGTCGGCCGGACGATCGCCCGCTCCCCCTCTTCGAGGTCGAAGGCGAGGAGGGGCCGGAGGGCCGCCGCCGGACTGAGGACGGCATCCACGATCCCGAGCTGCTCGTCGGTGAGCGGCCGGTCCCGGGCACCGTCGCCCGACCAGAACCGAAAGACGCGCCCGAGGGCAGCGACCGTCGCCGCGGGACCGGCGAGGTCGGCCCGGTCGAGGAGGAGGTCGAGCGGGGCGTCGGGGCCGAGGGAGGCGGGCGTCGTGGCGCCCCGAGGGACGAGACTCGCCCGGTCGACGTCGGGGCAGGCGATGGCATGGAGCGCCCGAAGCTCCCAGCCGAGGCGCGACGCCCAGCGCGGGTCGGAGGTGATGAGCCGGACGAGGGTGTGGGCCGACGTCCTCGCCTGGGCGAACGGGCTTTCCGGAAGAGCTCGGCCGCCGCCGTACCAGCGCCCGAAGCCATCGCGGGCGAGCGAACCCGCCTTCGTCTCGATGACGAGGAGGCCGTGCTCCGGGTGCACGAGAACGAGGTCGGCCTCACCGTCACGAGCTGGTCCGCCAGGCCGGGTCGGCGACGTCCAGGCGACGTTGGCGTAGAGGCGGGCACCCACCGGCAGGGCGGCCCGGATGGCCCGCTCGACCCGCGCTTCCGTTCGTTTGCCCGACTCCGCCACGGCGACCCCCGACGTGCGCTTCCGGCTCTCGTCGCGGACGATAGACAGGCTGGTCGCGGGCTGTCAATCCGGACTGGCTCTTCGGGCAGGGCAGGCGGCCGTCGGGCGAAGCGGGCCGGTCAGATCCGGCGCTTCAGATGCCGGACAGATGCGGCGCTTCAGATGCCGGACAGATCCGGCGCTTCAGATGCGGCCGATCCGAACCCGCCAGAGCTCGGGACCCTGGGCGAGATACTCCCAGGTGAAGATGCCGGTGCGCTCGGCGGCGAACTGGTAGTAGAGGGGTTTCGGATCGTGGTCGACGACGATCTCGAACGCTTCGCCTGGCCGAAGACCGTCGAAGGTCTCGAAGATGAGCCCGTGGCGACGAGCCGGCGGGATCGTGCGAACGTCGATCTGCTCGGTGGCCATGCGGCGAACCTCCTGCATGCGATGGGATCCGGTCAGGGTGCGGCGGGTTCGGTTGGTGTTCGAGCGGCTCAGGCCGCGCCGAGGAGCTCGTGCATCCCGGCCAGGCGCTCGGCGAGGGCGACCGTCGGGTCGGCGACGAGGGCCGGGATGAGCCGGTCGTTCTCCTTCGCCAGGTGGCTCTCGAAGAGGGCGAGGAGGGCGCTCGAGCGAGCGAGGAGATCGAGCGGGTCCGCCCTGCCCTCGGGCCGCCAGCTCCGCGGCGATCCCCGGCCCCTCCTCGGGCCAGTCGGCCCGGCCCCGAGTGACCCATGACCCTAGAGACTCGCCGCGCCAGCGGCGACCGTTGGGTGCAGCCGCGGCCCACGGCGACCCCGCAGTCGGGCGCCAGCCGCGGCCCGGAAGGAGCGCGACGAACGGCGCGCGACGGAGGCAGGCCGATGACGCGAGTCCTCATCGTCCACCGCGACCCGGCCGTCGCCGAGCGGCTGGCCGCCGACCTGCGGGGCGCCGGCTACGAGGTCGAGCGCTGCAGCGGGCCGCAGCACGTCCCGTGCCCCGTCCTCGACCGGCTTCCCTGCTCCTTCGTCGACTGGGCTGACGTCCTCATCTACGACGCCTGGGTTGCCGGCAGCGCCGACGGGGGGTGGCAGCTCGTCGTCGACATGCGGGAGACGTATCCGGACCTGCCGGTCATCCTCACCTCGGTCGACGAGTCGCTCGACTGGGTGGAGACGGAGGGGCCGCACCGGGTGACGGCGCTGCCCGGCATCCCGGATCGGGAAGCGGTCGTGGCGGCCGTCGAGGCTGCGCTGACCGAGCAGGGCATGGCGGTCTGACGGGGCCGGCGGCACCGGACACCTGGCGACCCGACACCTGCACTCGCGGGCGAGCCGCAGCACGGCACGCCCGAACCGCCGAACCCCGGGCCTCCGAACCACGGGCCTCCGAACCACGGGCCTCCGAACCCCGGGCCTCCGAACCACGGGCCTCCGAACCCCGGGCCTCCGAACCACGGGCCTCCGAACCACGGGCCTCCGAACCACGGCCTCCGAACCACGGCCTCCGAACCACGGCCTCCGAACCACGGCCTCCGAACCACGGGCCTCCGAACCCCGGGCCTCCGAACGCTGACAAACGCTCACCAGGCGTTCACTGCACGGCCCGATCGCCCCCCTGCCACGACGTCGACCGCGCCGATGGCGATCCCAGGAGCTCCCTGAGCGTGGCTCGAGCACGACCCGAATGGGGACGCCGGCTGATTCGACCGCCAGCAGGCGCCTTCGCCCGCGTCGATCACCCACCAACCTGGCCATACGTGCACCCCGTGCTTCAGGTGGCAGGGATGCTGACCGCGCCCGCCTCCTCGCCAACCCCGCGGACGGACGTACGTTCACCAGGTGGGCACTCAGCGGACCAACGCTCACTCGGCGTGCATGTGACCCCGACTGGACGCCGTGAGATGCGCGTTGGCACCCATCGCCCCGACGAGGGCCCCGACAACGTTCACCTCGCGTGCATCTGTCAGGGTCCGCGGCGGGCCCCGAACGCCCTGAGCCCCTATCCCCCGAACCAGGCCACCAGCCGCTCCGCCTCGAAGGCACGCTTCGCCGCCAAGTGCTCCGGCGAAGCCGGCGTCAGCTCCACCTTCGGCGGGTCGTCCAGGAACCGACCCTGGACCATCGCCGCCATCCCCCGACCCGTTTCCATGAAGCACACCCCCTCGCCGCCGAACGTTGCCTCCGGCTTCCGGCCAGCGAACCGCGCCGCGATCCGCTTGGCGACCACCTCTCCCTCGGCGGCCGCGAAGACCCCCGCCTTCGGCAGCGCCCCACCAGTGGCGAGCGGAATCGCCGCGACGTCGCCGACCGCGTAGACATCCTTGAACCGCGTCTCCAGGGTCCGCGGATCGACCCCCACCCAGCCCGACGGCCCCGTCAACCCTGCTGCTGCCACCACCGCCGGTGCCCGGTGCGGCGGGACCGCCAGGAGCAAGTCGAAGGGAATGACCCCGTCCGCCGTGACCACCTCGCAAGGCCGAACCTCGACCGCCTGCGTGTTCGTTCGCAGGCTAATCCCAGCCCCCGCCAGGTAGCCGTCGAAGGCCGCGCAGCCCGCCTCCCCGAGGATCGGGAGCGACCGCGGGAGCGGCGTGAAGACGAGCATCCCGAACGAGAGGCCGCGCGCCTCGAAGCGCTCGGAGAGAAGGGTCGCGAGCTCGAACGGGCCCGGAGGGCACGGATACGGCGCCCCGAAGATCCCGACGACGACCCGCCCGCCGCCGAACTCCGCCACCCGACGCGCCGATTCGCCGATCCGGCCGGCATCGTAGGCGTCGATTCCGTGCTCCCGAAGGCCGGGGATCCGGCCCAGATCCCGCTCGGCGCCGAGGGCGATGACGATGGCGTCGCCACCAACCCACTCGAGCCGACCACTCGGGGCCCCCGACGGCTCGAGGAGCTCGACCTCGGCTGCCAGTGCCTGCGGGTCGATGGCCGTGATCGAGGCCCGCCAGACGTCGATGCCCCGCTCGGCGAGGCGGCTCAGGGGCCGCTCGCCGGCCTCGTGCGGCTCGATCCCGACCAGGGCCCAGTTCTTGCGGAGGCCCATGGCGAAGGTCGGGCGACGCTCGACCAGGACGACCTCGTCGCTTGGATCGAGCAGGCGGCGGAGGGTCAGGGCAGCCGAGATGCCGCCGAATCCGCCGCCGAGGATGAGGACGCGGGCCATGGACGTCTCCTCGTTGTCAGTCGTCTGCCGACACGTCGCTCCCGGCCAGCCCAGGCCTCGGGGTCGATGACGTCCCGACCGGGCCGACCGGCAGCCTGCCTATTGTCGCCTACGACCGGTCGAAGGGCCACCCGACGCGATCGGTGAACTCGACGTCGACGGGCGAAGCCACCCACGCCCGGCGAACTCGACCTCGACGGGCGAAGCCCCGCCCACGCGGCGAGCTCCGACACGACAACCGGCCCCAACGTCCGGCGACCTGGGTCGGCCGCGCCCGGCCCACCCCCTCGCCCCGCAGCACCCGACCGGGTGGCACAATCTGGCCATGGCCGTTAGCGCCGGCATCCTCCTCTACCGCCGCCGCCCGAACGGGCTCGAGGTCCTCGTCGCCCATCCCGGCGGGCCCCTCTGGGCGGGCCGCGAGGACGGCGCTTGGAGCATCCCGAAGGGGATCGTCGAGTCCGGTGAACGACCCTTCGAGGTCGCCCGTCGAGAGTTCACCGAGGAGACCGGCCACGAACCGCCCCCGGACCCCGACGCCTACCTCCCCCTCGGCGAGGTCCGGACCCCGACCGGAAAGCGGATCGTCGCCTGGGCGGCCGAAGGCGACCTCGACCCGGCGCAGGCAACGAGCAACACCTTCGAGATGCCCTGGCCGCCCGGCTCGGGTCGCCGCCAGGCGTTCCCTGAGATCGATCGGGTGGCCTGGGTCAGCCCGACAGAAGCGCGGCGGCTCCTTCACGCCGCCCAGGCCGCCTTCGTCGATCGCCTCGAGGCGGCGCTCACCGAAACCGCCGAACCCCCAAGAGCGCCGGGGGCCGCCTGACCGCCCGGCGCAGACGGATCGCGCGGCGCGGACGGATCGCGCGGCGCGGACGGATCGCCCGGCGCGAGTGGATGGCCTGACCGCGAGCCGCGAGGCCCGCCCGGCGCGGACGGCCCGCCCGGCGCGAGTGGATCGCCCGGCGCGAGTGGATGGCCTGACCGCGAGCCGCGAG
>JBHORA010000038.1:0-4833 GCA_042408535.1 Chloroflexota bacterium
GGCCGCCCGGGGCGGATCCTTCGCAGCTGCCACGAAAGAGGAAGTGTAGGCAAGGCGGGCCGGCAGCCGCCCGATCGGCTGGCCGTTGGGAGCGGCGGCGGCCGAGCCGAGCGGCTCGGCAGGGCTGGCCCCCTCGGCCCCCGAGGCGAGGTCATCGTCACCATCTTCACCGCCGGAGGCGTGAAGACGCTCCCGATCTGGATCTTCCAGAGCTTCCGTCTAGCGAACCAGGTCCCGCTCGTGAACGTGGCGGGCGTCGCCGCCATCGTCCTCTCGGTCCTGCCCGTCTACCTCGCCTCGCGGATCACGGCCGACACCGGCGAGGTCACCGGCGCCCGGGGCTAGGGCCCGATCCGACGCCGGGCCGCCTGCCGGTCCGAGATCGGCCGGGCCCGTCAGGGCGTCCGCCCGGTGGTGTGGAGCCAAAGCCGCCGGGCAGGCGGGTCACAGCCAGCGCTTACCGGCCTCAAGGACGATGGCGATCGCTGTCAGGGCCCCGAACCCGACCCGGCCGGCCAGCTGCGCGACGAGAGTCTGCATCCCGCGGACGAGCATCTTCACCTCCCGCCGGGTCCCGGCACCGGCACGCTCATCGAAGCTCCGCCGGCCCCAAGCGTGCCCGCCGGCAGTAGGGAGTTTCCGAGACGCCGCTTAGCAGTCGCTTATCTCGACCCGCCGGAGACCGCTCTCGTCCCCCCGGAGACCGCTCTCGTCCCGCCGGAGACGGGACGGGGCGCCGCCGTCGCCGCCGCCGAGCGATTTGGCCGAGCGCCCTACATCGACGGGACGTAGTTCGGGTCGAGGTACGTTTCTGGATCGTCCTTGAACTCGAGGAGACAGCCCCGCCCGCAGAACCAGTACGTCTTGCCCTCGTACTCGTACGACAGGTCGGACAGCTCGGTGTCCACCTCCATCCCGCAGACAGGGTCCTTCTCGGTTGCCATCGATGCCTCCGCGCTGCGCCCCGGCCGCGAGATCTGGGTCTCGTCGGCCCGGGAACGTTCTGTACTCCCTGGGAGTATACCGATCGACGGGAGCGCTTGAGATGTCGCCGCAGGGCAGGCGACCCAAGCGCCCGAGGCGCCGTCGCGAGCGCTACGATGACGGCGCCGATGGCCCCGTCGATGGCCCCACCCGGCCCGCCGCCACAGCCACTCGTCGGGCTCGACGCCATCCGCCGGGCAGCGAGCCTCCTCGCTGGAGTGACCCTTCGGACGCCGCTCGTTCCCTTCGGACCACCCGAGCACCGGGCCTTCCTCAAGGCCGAATCCCTGCAGCCAATCGGTGCCTTCAAGCTCCGGGGCGCCTACGTCGCCATCGCCGGTCTGCCCCCCGACGTCCGATCGAGGGGCGTCGTCACCTACTCGTCCGGCAACCACGCTCAGGGCGTCGCCCGGGCGGCCCGCCTCCTCGGTGTCCCCTGCCTCGTCGTCATGCCCGCCGACGCACCCGCTGTCAAGCGAGCCCGGGTCGAAGCCGATGGCGCCGAGATCGTGACCGTCGGCCCCGCCTCGGACGAGCGGCGGGCCGTCGCCGAGCGGCTGGCCGCCGAGCGGGGTCTCGCCGTCATCCCGCCCTACGACGACGACCGGATCATCGCCGGCCAGGGGACGTGCGGCCTCGAGATCGCCGAGGACCTGCCCGACCTCGGTCTCGTCCTCGTCCCCGTCGGAGGTGGGGGCCTCGCGTCGGGGGTCGCCGCAGCAGTCCGCGCCCTCCGGCCGGCGGCCCGGGTCGTCGGCGTCGAACCCGAGCTCGCCGCCGATGCCCGGGAGTCCTTGGAGCGGGGTCGGATCGTCCGCTGGCCGGCCGAACGCGTCGCTCGGACGATGGCGGATGGGACCCGAACCCAGGCCCTCGGCGAACGGACCTTCGCCCATCTGTCGCGCCTCCTCGAGGGGATCGTCACGGTGAGCGAGGCGGAGATCGCGGCCGCCGTCCGCCTCGCGGCAGAGGAAGCCCGGCTCGTCGTCGAGCCCTCGGGGGCTCTCGGCCTCGCCGCCCTCCGGTTCCGGACCCGAGAGCTCGGGCTCTCGCGGACGAGGGGAGCCGTCGTCGCCGTCGTCTCGGGAGGGAACGTCGACCCGGAGCGATACCGGGAGCTACTCGCTTCGCCGATCCCGGCGACGGCGTGAGACGAGGCCGCTCGCCCGGCAGGGGCGCCCGAGGGAGCCGTTCGGCTCCCCCTAGATCGACGGCGCTCGGTCCCGGCCGGCGGCGTCGTCCTCGCCCGTCGAACCATCCTCGGTCGCCCTCCCTCCGAAGTCGGAGGCTCGGACCGCCACCCCGCCGCTCCCACGCCCACGCTCGGCGAGCACCAGCTCGCGGGCCAGGATCGCCGCCCGCTCGACGTCCGCCCGGGCGTCGGCCCGCGCTAGTGAGCGCTCCTCGGTTTGCATCCAGGCGGCGAGGAGAGCGAGGGCGACGACGAGGAACATGAGGTCACCAGCGACCCACATGATCCCACCGGCGATCTGCTGGTCGGCGAGCGGGGTGGGGCCCCAGCCGCGGACGAGGGTCGCGTAGTGTCGGTAGAGGGGGGCGCTCGCCGAGTAGATGGCGAGGGAAAGGAAGGTGTTCTGGGGCATCTGAAGGCCGACGTAGAGGAGGCGAGCCGGGTAGGAGAGCCGCCACGGCGTCGGGTCGACGCCGGCCGCGGGCCACCAGAAGAGGAGGCCGGAGGCGAAGAGAAGCCCGTGCTCGAAGTCGTGGACGAGGCGGTCCTCGAGGGCGGCATCGAAGAGCGGCGAGAAGTGGGTCGCCCAGGCGACCCCGGCGAAGACGAGCCAGGCGACGACGGGATGGCTCGCGATCCGCACGAGCCGGCTGTGGAGGACGGGGAGAATCCAGCGCCGCCGGTCCTTGGGCCCGGCCACCCGGAGAAGGAGCGTCACTGGTCCGGAGAGGGCGACGAGGGGCGCAGCGACCATCGTCAGGAGGAGGTGCTGGATCATGTGGATCCAGAAGAGGCTCGTGTCGTAGCGCTCGATCCCCGACTGGAGCGCGACGGCCACGGCGACGAGGGCGCCGGCGAAGGCGAGGCTCCGGCTCCTGGGGACCGGCGTCGCAGGGTGGGCCGCGTTCACCCGGCGGACAGCCCATCGCCAGAGGAGACCGGCGCCGACGAGGGGGATCCAGATCCAGGGATCGAAGGACCAGCCGAAGAGAAGGTTGAGGACCGTCGGCGGCTCGGCCGGAGCCGGCCCGTGGGCGAGGACGAGGGGCGGATCGGCAAGGCCGGCCACGGCGGCCAGCGCCGCAAAGGTGCCGAGCACGCCGTAGCGGGAGGCGACTGCCCCGACCGAGCGACGCGGCCGCCGAGGGTCGGGCAAGGTGCGGCTGGCTCGACGCCGGAGGAGCTCCATAGCGCCACCATTGTGACCCAAGCCGGCCGCACGGGTACCGAAGCCCCGAAGCGGCCTCCTCTCGCGCAGCCCTTCGCGGATGGAGACGCCCGAACATCGAGCGTGGCGAGAGCCCCGAAGCGGCCTCCTCTCGCGCAGCCCTTCGCGGTTCGGCGGCCGCCACGCCGCCCCTTCGGTCCGGCCTCTCGGCGACGCGTCTCGGACTCCTCGTGCTGTTCCGACCGACGAGACGAGACCGAAGGACCCTTGTCGCACCGGGGGCGCGCCTTCGACGTCTCCCCGGAACGGCCGCTATCATTGGTCCTCGGGTCCCGGCTCGCGTCCGGCCGGGTTCCGTCGTTCCAGGCGGCGGATTCCCGCCGCGGCCTCCCCCGCCGCACCTTGCCCTGATCGAGGACACATCATGTCGATGCCCCGACGGTCTGGCCCCGGCCCGGCCGCCATCATCTTCGGCTCGGCGGCTCTCGCCGCGGCGATCTTCCTCGCCATCCTCGCCCTTCGAGGTGACGTCGTCGAGCAGCTCCGCGGGGTCTGGGCATCCTTCTTCCCGCCCCTGCCAGCCACGAGCCAGGGGGCCGAGATCCGCCAGCTCTACGAGATCGTCTTCTCCATCGCCATCGCGATCTTCCTCCTCGTCGAAGGGCTCATCGTCTTCGCCGTCATCCGCTACCGGCGCCGACCGGACCAGGACGAGCTCCCGCCCCAGATCCACGGCCACACCCTTCTCGAGATCGTCTGGACGGCGGTTCCGGCGGCCATCGTCGTCGTCCTCTTCGTCCTCTCCTGGCAGACCCTGAACTCCGTCGACGCCCGCTCGCCGTCGGCCGAGGTGAAGGTCCGGGCCGTCGCCGCCCGCTTCCAGTGGACCTTCGAATACCTCACTCCCGACGGTGGCCAGGTCGCCTTTACCCAGCTCGCCCCGGAGATGGTCGTCCCGGCCGGTCGGACCGTCCAGGTCTCCCTCCGGAGCCCGGACGTCATCCATGCCTTCTACGTTCCCCGGTTCCTCTTCAAGCGGGACGTCATCCCAGGCAAGGAGAACGTCTTCGACTTCACTGTCGATGCCGCCGACGCGGGGCAGACCTTCCGCGGCCAGTGCGCCGAGCTCTGCGGCCCGCAGCACTGGGCGATGCAGTTCACGGTCAAGGCCGTCACCCCGGCCGAGTTCGACGCCTGGTACGCCCAGCAGCGCGCCCGGGCGGCTGCCTCCCCCTCGCCGTCGGCGCCTGCGTCTCCGCCTGTCTCCCCGGGGGCCTCACCGTCGACGGCTGCCTCCCCGGGCGCCTCACCCTCTCCGGCTGCTTCGCCCGGCGCCTCACCGTCGACGCCGGCTGCCTCGCCCGGCGCCTCACCGTCGACGCCGGCCGCCTCCCCCGGGGCCTCGCCCTCCGGAGCGACCGGGGTCGTCCTGGAGCTGAGCGCCCAGAACATCGCCTTCGATGTCAGCGAGCTCCGGGCTCCGGCGAAC
>JBHORA010000039.1:0-67714 GCA_042408535.1 Chloroflexota bacterium
AAGCGACGAGCGAGGAAGGCGAGGATCCGGGCCCGGAGGGTGGGCCGGAGCTCGGTCGCTGCCCCAGCCTCGCGGAGCCGGTCTCGCCAGAGGGCGGCGTGGCGGTCTTCGGTCTGGGCGAGGCGGAGATAGAGGGTGGCGTAGCGCTCGTCGCCGGCGTTCGCTGCCATGGCTCGATAGATGTGGGCCCCGTCGACCTCGCCCTGGAGGTTCGTCCGCCATTGGGCGAGGTCGACGGCGGTCGGCGTCGCCGCTTGGGGAGGTTCGGCGGTCGTGGTCATGCTCCAAGGGTAGCGCGGCTCGGGCCGAGCGCTGGTTCCGCGAAAGGCCCCTCGTCGGCGCTGCCGGTCGGCGGCTACGGCCGGCCCGGGCCCGTGTTCTCTGAACACCAAAGCGGCCCCCGCGTCCGCCACCGGGTCCCCCACACCGGCCGATTTCCCCCACACCCGCCGATTGGTGTTCGACGAGCAACAAAGGCGCCGAACCGGTCGCTGCCATTGCCCCTGAACCCCCGCCTTGGTGTTCTCTGCCCACGACCCAGCTGCGACCCAGCTGCCACCCGACTGCGACCAGGTGCCGGGACGCCGGGAGGCCTACGAGGCTGGCTCGGCTTGACAGCCTGGCGGTGGGCCGTCGATCCTTTCGGCGGTCGACGGTTCCGCCCGCCGAGCCGCCGACGTTCCGACGGCGCGGGTTGCGACGCTGCAAAGGGGGACTCGACGATCAGCGGCCAGGGGTCCGAAGTCGAACCCTCGTCCATCGAGCGGCGGCTGTCGGCGGCAGCGATCGGCCTCGCCCTCCTCGGCTTCGGCCTCTTCCTCGTCCTCCTGCCGCCCTTCTTCCAGTCCTTCGACGAGGCGAAGTACGTCGGCATCGGCCGGAACGTCCTCGGCGGAAGGGGGGTCGTCACCATCGACGGGACCCGCTTCCTCGAGCATTCGCCCCTCTGGTCGGTCGCCATCGTCGCGCCAACGGCCCTCTTCGGCGGCTCGCCCCTCGATTGGGGGCGCTTCTTCGACGCCCTCGCCGGCCTCGGCCTCGTCGCCCTCGTCGGCGCCTTCGGCTGGCGGATCCGACCCGCCGTCGGGGCCCTGGCGGCGGCCGTCTTCGTCGGCTTCGTCTACGTCCACGACCTGACTCGGACGGCTCGCCTCGACGTGCCGGCGGCCTTCCTGACCCTGGCCGCGGTCGGGATCGGCCTGCGGGCCTTCGAGCGGCGTTCAGCCCGCTGGTCGCTGGCGGCGGGTGTCGCCTTCGGCATCGCCGGGCTCGTCAAGGAGATCGTCCTGCCCTTCGCCCCGGTCCCGATCCTGGCCGCGCTCCTGCGCGGTCTGCCGGGTCGGACCATCGCCCGGCTGAGCGGCTGGATGGTCCTGGCGGCCCTGGCGACGACGGCCTGGTGGTTCGTCGTCGTGGCCGGGTACACGGGCCGGGTCTACCGGCTCGGGCTCCCGGCCTGGACCCTCGGCCCGCTGTTCCTAGGCGTCGCCGCCGGAGCGGTGGCCGCCATCGCCATCGACCGGTTCGCCGGAGAGCAGGCGCGACCGGCGGACGCGGTCGGGGGTTCGGCCACGATCCAGGTACGCCGGTTCGCCCTGGCCCTCGGGGCGGCCGTCGCCTGGTTCGGCCTCCAGCTCCTCTTCTACGCCCAGAGTCGCGACGCTCGGCTGCCGAACCTGGCCAACCTCGCCCAGCTCCGGGTGTACGCCGCCACCTGGGCGCCGGCCCTCGGCCTCGTCGGCGCCTTCGGTGCCGGAGGTCTGGCGCTCCTCGGAGCCCGCCTTCTCCTCGAGCGTCGGTCGGCGCGGCTCGCGCCCGCGACGCGCCCGCTACCGACGGCGAGTCCGGAGTGGCTGTCGGCCGCGGAGCTCGTCGTCGCCCTCGTCTGCTCGGCGCCCCTCGTCCTCCTCGTCGCCACCCTCGGCGAACCGCCGCGCAACTACCTCGCCCAGATCGGTCTCGGGGTCGCCCTCGCCGCCGCCGGCTGGATCTGGCTGGCCGAGGTCGTCGCCGGTCATGGCCGGGCCGCCTGGCTCGGGGCGGGGGCGGTAGCCGGCCTGGCGGCTTCCCTCGTCCTCGTGGCGGTTCGGTTGTCGCCGGCCGTCGCCGTTCCGGCGGGCCTCGTCGGGGGGCTCGTTGCCGGCGGGGTGGCCCGGCTCGCCTTCGAGCGCCTCGGCGTCCTTCGACGGACCTGGCCGGCGGTGACGGCGGTCGCGGCGGCGGTCCTCTTCGTCGGCGCCCTCGGCGTCTATGCCACGGGACACCGTGAGAGCGCCGGGGGGCGGGCCCGGGCCGAGGTGGTCGACGCCGTGGTCGCCTGGGTCCGATCACACCTGCCGCCGGGCTCGACCGTCGCCCTCGGCTCGCTGCTCGGCTACGAGATCGGCAACGAGCTCGTCGGCGACTACGGGGTCGTCCGGATCACCCAGACGAGCGCCCGGGTCGACCCGGGGGCACCCCTCGGCATCGCCACGCCCGGTGGGCCGGGCCTCGACGACTGGATCGCCGTCGACCCGGCACCCCGGAACACGGCCGAGCTGGCCGCCTTCCGAGCGACGACGATCCTCGATCGCCTCCGGCGGACGGGCGCCGTCGCCTGGGTCTACGTCGTTGGGACGGACACGGCCGCCCCGACGCTCCTGGCGGCGCTCACCCCCGAGCACGGCTTCCACGAGGCGGCGCACGTCGTCGCCCTCACGGCCGGGTCCTCGCCGCCCATCGAGGGCTACGTCTTCACCATCGACCCCGACACGCTCGATCTCCCGACCGACCGGCTCTACGTCGCCCCCGAGGCCCTCGAGCGGATCGTGGCGGGGCTTCGGGCCGCGCATCCGCCACCCCGGGAGGTGGCGGCCCGGCTCCTGGAGCGGATCGTCGTCGTCCCGGCGGAGGCCGGGCCGCAGGTCGAAGGGCTTCTTGCCGAGCTTCGGGTGATCGCCGGCGGGTCTGCTGGCGGGCGGTAGCGGGGCGTGGGGTCTACCCAGTCGTGAGCACCTCGACGGGCAGGCCAGTGGCCGGCCAGCCGGCGTCGGTGGTGAGAATGCGGTCCGCGCCGAGGGCGATGGCGGTGGCGATGACGAGCCCGTCAGGTAGACGGAGAGCCGCGCTGTGGGTCGCCCGGAGCGCGGCGGCGGTGGCGGCGATCGCCCGATCGACTGGTTCCACCCCGGCCGGCAAGGCATCGAGGAACCGATCGACCACGGCGACAGCATCGGCGCCGCGCCGGTGCGGGGCGACGAGGCACTCGGCGTAGGCCGATGCCGGCACGACGAGGGTGTCGCCGCGATCCCGGGCGGCGCGGACCGAGGCAACCGCCGCCGCGTGGTGCACGTCACTGGCGTCGAGGAGGGCGATGACGACGCCCGCGTCGAGGACGGTCAGGCCCACTCCCGTCGGAGCTCCTCGAGCTCGCCCGGGCTGTAGACGCCGGTCAGAGCGCCCGCGTATTCGGCCACCGGATCGGTGTCGCGGACGAGGAGGACCTGACCCGGACCCTGCACCTCGGCGCGCAGCGTGTCCCCGGTCCGGATGCCCGCCCGTCGAAGGGCTTCGACCGGGAGAGTCACCTGGTGCTTCGCGCTGACCCGAGTGTAGCCCCGGCGCCTGTGCTTGACTACAGCGCTCATATGTCAAGCATACGGGAGTTGAGGCCTGAGGGGCAAGGGATGCACCTGCTTCACCGTCGGCCGGGAGCGTCGCTCGGTACAGCAGCAGGGTGGATACCGGAACACGCCGGTCGAAGATCGGGCCCCGGCTGCTTCGCTCGGCCCGGCGCGTGCCAGATGGGTTCGGCCAGATCGAACGGGGAAGGCGACCAGGGGCTGGTCGGGGCGAGAGGGCTAGGGCCTCCTTAACTCAGCAATCTCTCCGCTTCGTGATGATCAACCGCACGCCGAGGGAGTCCGTCCCAGCAGCAGCGGCGCGAAGCGGGTGAAGGCGTAGCCGCTGGGGCGCCGGCCCCCGTCGCGCTGCGGTATGCTGCGGTTCATGTCGCAATTTGGGATGTCTGACTTCCTCGACGACGAGTCCACTCCTGTTGCGATCGCCAACGCCACGTCTGCGGGGGTCGCCGGCTGGACCGGGCAGTTCTCGCGGGGGCAGGGGTTCTGGGACTTCGAGCTCATCGCAACGGATGATCCCGAGATCCGCCTCCACGGCGTCGTTACGGACCGGAGCCAGCTCGCGATCGTGTGCATCCACCGGCGGGATGGAGGCCGCGTCGTCGCCGTTGAGCCTCCAGACCCGCCCGAGAACGTGGAGGACGAGGGCGGGTACGCGGCATGGATGGCCGGCGTCCTCGCGCACGCCGTCGACGCGCCCGACGACGCCCGACCGGTCGCGGCGCCGCCGCCCATGTCGCTGCTGCCCGGCGGTGACCACTGGGACGCCTGGTTCGTCATCCAGCCAACCCTCCACGAATTTTACCCGAAGGCGGACATGTCGCGGTCCTTTCTCGCGGAGGGCGCGGCGGCGCTCGCCGCGCGGGATCCCGACAGTCCGATCGAGTTCTGGTTCGATGTCCCGTATCCCGCAGAGCTCGGGGTGGACCCTGATGAAGCATCGTGCCCTTGGCTGTTCGAGGCGTGGCCGAACGGGGCCGAAGCCCGGGTCCGCCTGTCGTTCTGGGAAGGGCTCATGGGACCGGATGAGGTCTACGGCTGGGCAGCGTGGACTGACGACGTCGTGTGGTTCGCGGCCTACGATGCGGCGACCGGCGGGTGCACGATCGCGAAAGTCGCGAAGCCAGTCGAGCTCCGAGAACGTGGCTCGGACGATCCAGCATGGTGGCTCGCCCTGGCGCGGCTGCTCGTGCTGCTCGATGCCCAGGTCGTGGGAGACCCTCTCTACCTGGGCTATTAGGGCCACGCTCTTCGGGTGAGATAAGTCGCAGGTAGGCCAGCGCTCCTACATTCGCAGCAGCCCCCGCTCCGCACGTTCGCTGCGTCGTGACCCCGCGCCCGCTCTCGTTACGAGATTGGGCGAACGGCCGCTGCCAACAGGTCAGGGGCGACGGAGTCGGGCCGAGGCTCGGCGGCGTTCGAGGGTCCAACGTGTGCGATCCGGAAACCACCGCCGCCGGTCCAGCCCGTGAGGCGCGTTATCCCGCCCGGGTCGGCTCCTTGGACCACGGCGCGGAGTCGCGGCACAAGGTATTGATCGCGCTCTTGGACCTTGAACAGCGCCGGGACCGAGGTAAGGTGCGACCTCCGATGGACCGCGACCGATCCGCATGAATCGCTGCCTGCCGACCTCCCTCGACGGCGTGGCGGGCCTGCGGGCGGCCCGCTGGTTCCGCGAGAGCACGGCCGGCCAGAGAACAAAGCCTACGGGTCGATCGTCGGCAACTCGGCCGCGCCGTACCTGAATGACCTCATCACCAGGTTCGGCCTCGCCGCCCGCTACGAGGCGGTCGCCCATCCCTCGGAGCCGAACTACCTCGCCCTCTTCTCCGGTTCCACCCAGGGGGTGACCGATGACGGCATCCACGACCTGGCGGGGCGCAACCTCGCCGACCAGCTCGAGGAGCATGGCCGCACCTGGCGCGTCTTCGCCGAGAACGTCCCCCTCGGCTGCTTCACCGGCAGCGTCGCTTCGGGCGGTCCGGACGGGCCTGGCACGTACGCCCGCAAGCACGAACCGGCGATCAGTTTCACGGACATCGCCCGCAACCCGGTCCGCTGTCGGAACATCACCGACTTCTCCCACTTCGACCCGGCCGCGGCGGACTTCGAGCTCATCGTCCCGAACCTCTGCCACGACATGCACGACTGCTCGGTGGCCGTGGGCGACGCCTTCCTGCGCTCGTTCGTGCCCCGCATCACCGAGAGCGGCGCCTTCGCCGACGGCGTCCTCTTCATCACCTGGGACGAGGGGACAGGCGGTCCGGGCGGCGGCCACGTGGCGACGATCGTCGTCAGTCGGAGGGTCAGGCCCAGCACCGTGTCTCGGGTCCCGCACGACCACTACTCGCTCCTGCGGACGATCGAGGACGCCTTCGGGATCGGCTGCCTCGGTCATGCCTGCTCGGCGAACGATCTCGGTGAGGTCTTCGCCCGCTAGCCGGCCCGCCGGGTGGCTGCCCTGGCGGGATCGAGCAGCGTGTCCGCCTGGATGGCTGGTGGTGCGTTCTAGCCCCTGGCGTACGCCCTGACCATCGCGACGAGGGCGGCGGGGGCCGTCGCGGGCCCAACCCGCAGGCGAGGCACCAGCAGGCGGTTCGTGGACGACTCGGTCGCCCCCGGAACCGTCGTCGCCGCGAGCCAGTATCCGAGGCGCTGGAGGATGGCGAGGACCGTAGGACTCCAATTACCGAAGGGATAGGCGAGCGTGACGGGCGCGACACCCGTCCAGGCGGCGATCATCCGTCCCGCTCGCGCGATCTCCGCGGCCGCCATCGTCGGCGAAATCGTCCCGAGCCCCACGTGATGCACGGTGTGGTTGGCGATCTCGTCGCCGGCCTGGGTCATGGCACACAGTTCGTCTGGCGTGAAGTACGGTGCTCTGCCGACCCGACCGGTGATGACGAAGAACGTCCCCGCGAACCCATAGCGTTCCAAGACGGGGAAAGCGTAGCGGTAGCCGTCACGGTAGCCGTCATCGAAGGTGACGACGAAGGTTCGCGCCGGCTCCGTCCGCCCGGCGGCCAGGTCGGCCGCGAGCTGGCGGAACGTGATCGCGTGCCACCCAGCAGCATGGAGGGCGGCCATCTGAGCTGCAAAAAGCTGCGGGGACACGATCAGGCTCCGCAACGAGTCGCCCGCCTCCGAAAGGGGCACGACGCGGTGGTACATGAGGACCGGTACGTGCTCGACGATGCCTGGGCTGCGCCAGGCGACCGTGGGGGACGCGGTCCCCGACGGGGGAGCACAACTGGGAGCCGGGACCGTGCCGGCGGCGCCTGATCCGGTCGTAGTTGCTCCACTGCCTGAGTGGTCGATGGGGCCAGGCTGCAGCCGGGACTGGGTCTCTGACGGTGCGGGGGAGGCCGGCATCGAGGCCGGCTGCGCCCCAGGGTGCCCGGCCGGTGACATGAGGATCGCCGCCGCGATGACGAACGCCAGGCTGGCGATGACGGCAGCGAGACCGCGCTGGCCGAGAGGACTCCCGAATCGGGTGGTTCGCCGCCGGGCAGGCCTCGGCCCGCTCCCGCCCGCGGCCTCATCGATCTCCACCAGCCCCTCGGGGCGCAACTTCCTCAGTACGAGCCGGACCATCGCGTCGCTGAGACGAGGGAGGTCGGCGCTGTGTAACCGCCGGGCAGAGCGCCCCCGTACAGTCTATCGGAATGACGGCTTATCGGAATGACCGCCCGGCGGCGGTGCGCCGGTCGATGCCCGCTCCAGCGTCCAGATACCCGGTCGCCGACGGCCTTCCGGTGAGCACGCACGTTCGGCTGTCGATGACTGGGCTCAGCTCGACCTGCGGGTCTACGAGGTGAGGTTTCTGCGGCCGTCGCAGGCGCAACCGAGGCCAGCGCGAGAGCAATGCCTGCCACGCCCGACAGAATCGTTCGCTTCACGAATGTCTTTCCCGTCGGACGGTGGGCGCGGCTCGGCTCCCTCCGGACGTCCGCGTCGCGGTCAGCCCGCCGTCGGCTTCGTTCGGCTGACCCTTCGTCGCACGGTGTCTGCCGCGACGAGCAGCCCGATCACGATGAGCGCGAAGGCTTCGAACAGGTACGGCGTGAGGTCCGGCGGTGTGCAGAATGACCCGAAGTTCGGACCGCTCACGTTGGCGCATCTCATCTGGGCGAGTCCGACCAGGACGATCTGCCCGAGGCCGCCGCCCAAGAGCAGCCCGCTCACGGCGGCTTCGCTCGCCCGCGAGCGAAGTGCCCAGACGAGGCCCGGGATCGCAACGAGGAGAGCCAGAACGCCGGCGGCAAGCGCGAAGCCCCCGATGAAGAACCCGAGGGCGATCCCAAGCAGCCAGATCGTGCGCATCGGATATCTCGGCCTCCCGCTCTTGGGCTCGTGGCGTAGCCCGAGTCGTAAGGATACACCCCCCTCGCCTGGCACCACTGCCGCGTTGTAGGGTTGTCCGTGGCGAACCTCGCCTCGATCGAGACAGCGCGCCCGGGCCGGAATGTGCCAACCTCGTTCCCGAACAACCGGAACACCAGCACGCTCGCCACGAGGACGAGCTCCGGCGGGCCCAGGCGACCGCGGCCGGCTTCGCGCGCCTCGAGGCCCTCGGACCGCTCATCGTGGAGGCGAAGCTCTCGGAGGATCCGCTCGCCGGACCGCCGCTCGCCCTGTCGCTCGAACCTGGGCGGGCGGAGCTCGAAGGCGAACGAGCCGAGGTCATGCACCAGCTCCCCGACGGCCGACGATCGCGCCTGGCCCGCGCGGACACGCCGGAGGCGCGCAAGACACGACGCCAGCGTGCGGCAGAGGGGACGATCCGGTGCATTGGTCGGGGCGAGCGGAGACAAGCCGCCAGAACCCGACCTCTCTGTCCCGGTGGGGTGGCCTCTGCGATGCGAAGCGACCGGGCAGGCGCTACGCCGTCGCGAGCACCTCGACCGGGACCGCGACGGCTGGCCAGCCGGCGTCGGTGGTGAGGATGCGGTCCGCGCCGAGGACGAGCGCCGTGGCGATCACCAGGCCATCGGGCAACCGCAGCGCGGTCCCGTGGGTCGCCCGCAGCGCGGCCGCGGCGGCGGCGATCGACCGATCGGCCGGCTCCACCCGCGCTGGCACCGCATCGAGGAACCGGTCCACGACGGCGACGGCGTCGGGACCGCGCCGGTGCGGCGAGACGAGGCACTCCGCGTACGCCGAGGCCGGCAGCACGAGGAGATCGCCGCGATCCCGGGCGATGCGGACAGACGCGACCGCGGCCGCGTGGTGTGCGTCGGCGGCGTCGAGCAGGGCGATGACCACGCCCGCGTCGAGCACGGTCAGTCCCACTCGCGCCGGAGCTCGTCGAGCTCGCCTGGGGTGTAGACCCCGGTGAGGGCGCCCGCGTACTCCGCCACCGGGTCGGTGTCACGAACGAGGAGCACCTCGCCCGGCCCCCGCACCTCGGCGCGCAGCCTGTCCCCCGTCCGGATCCCGGCGCGTTGGAGCGCCTCGACCGGGAGGGTCACCTGGTGCTTCGCGCTGACGCGTGTGTAGCCCCGTCGCCTGTGCTTGACTCGCCCTGCCATGAGTAAAGAATAAGTGCTCGAGGCCGGGACGGCAAGCGTTCAGGCCCACTTCATCGCGGTCGTCAGCCACCGCGGCGAGTGTTCCGAAGGTCGTCGACATCGGCGATTCGATATGGGATTCTCATGGCGGTTGGTAGCACGCCCTGCGTGACCTCGATGGCTCCCGAGACCGCCAGCCCCGCGAGCAGCACCAGCGACGCGGACGCGCGACGAGCGACTACTGGTAGCAGTAGTCCGAGCGGAATGAAGGCCAGGAGATTGCCAGCCATGACCCTCGCAACAGGCCAGGCCAAGCCCATCCCCAGACTGTCGCCTATGGTTCGGAAGGGAACGATGTTGACTGGGCTGAAGGTGTCAGGCCGACCGCCCGGGTCTCGGCCACGAGCGGATGCCCGTCGAACGACGTGGCGGCGCCGCGCGCCGCGGCGCCACGAGCCGATGTATCCATGCCCGAGGCAGCTACGTCAACGAGGTGAAGGACCGGAGCGCGGTCCAGGAACTGACAGGAGCACCTCCGATGAAGCTCAGCCGCAACGAAAGCACCACCGACCGGGTCGTCCGGCTCATCCTCGCCGTCGCCCTCGGGGCGGCGGTCGTCCTCGGTCTCGTCGCCGAGCCGTGGTCATACGTCGTCGGGATCGTGGCGATCGTCCTCGCCTTCACCGCGATCAGCGGCTTCTGCGCGATCTACGCCCTGTTCGGGCTCTCGACGAAGTCGAAGTCGCCGCAGCACTGAGCCACAACGCTGATGGGGACAAGCGGGGACGAGGGCGAGCAGTTCGCCGCCGCACTGGCGGCCGAGCTGCCCCGCCTTGTCCACCTCGCCGCCCGCCTCGTCCGCGACCCGGACGCGGCCGAGGACTGCGCCCAGGAGACGATCATCGGGGCCTGGCGCCGGCGGGACCAGCTGCGTGATCGGGCCGCCCTCACCCCCTGGCTCCGGCGGAGCCTGGTCAACCGGATCATCGACCGCTCGCGCGTCCATCACGACGAGCTCGACATCGACGCGGTCGAGGCCGACTGGCGCGACGACCGCTACTCGGTCGAGCCCGAGCAGGTCCTCGAACGGGCCGAGGTGCGCGACGAGCTCGAGGACGCCCTGATTCGGCTGCCGGTGATCTACCGGGTCCCGGTCATCCTCCACGATGTCCTCGGCTGGACCGCAGCCGAGATCGCACGGGCGATGGGGGCCGGCCTGCCAGCCACGAAACAGCGACTCCGACGTGGGAGGATGATGCTCGTGAGTGCCCTCGCCGAGGACGATGCCCGCCGCCAGGCGAGCCTGACCCAGCCGCTCCGCTGCTGGCGGGCGCGACGCCACATCTCCGCCTACCTCGACGGCGAGCTCGATCCGGCGACCCGGGCCGCGGTCGAGGGGCACCTCGAGACCTGCCCGACCTGCCCGCCCCTCTACGCCAGCCTGGTCGGGGTGCGGGCGAGCCTGGGCGGCTTGCGCGACCCCGACACGGTCGTCGAGGACGCGATCGCGGCCCGCATCCGCGAGCGGCTGGGCGCGGAGCGGGCGCGACCGGGGAGCGACGGCGGGCCCCGATGAGTGAGCCCGGACCGGGCCGACTCGGCGGGACGGACGAGGGGGCCCGCCAGGCCGAGCGAGCCGAGCGACGCAGTCGCTTGGACGCCCGCCACGCCGCCGCCGAGCCGATCGAATCGGGCGCGCCGAACCCGGTCCTGATCGAGGAGACGGAGCGCCTTCGAACAGCGTCCGGTCCTCGACGATCCCGGCGGTGTTGAGGGCGAAGGCCTCGAGGTACCGTCGAACTGCTCCTGCAGAGCGGATTCCCGAAGCCCGCCCTGTTCCTGGCCGCGGCCTCGCGTCGTGGCTGGCTCGAGAGCTACGTCGAGCATTTGCTCACGCGCGACGCCGACCAGGTCGACCGCGTCCGGGACCCGATCCGCACGGCGGTCTGGGACCTTGCGGAGCCATGCTGTGCGGAGATGAGCAGTCCGAGGGCCTGACAGTCGCCCAGTCCCTCCCTCGACGGAGCCGAGCGGGAAGGAACTGGGCTTGACGAGCCAGAGGATCAGCATCCGAGAAGGGTGACAGCGAGCCAGAGCGCGGCAACGGACCCGCCAAGGCGGTGCCTCGTCACCTGGGCACGCATGTTGTTCTGCCTCGCCTCGGTCCGAGGGTGTGAAGAGCAGCTCGACGGTGACGCCGGCCTTGAGTTGCTCGGCGGACGAGTAGCCATCGAAGCTTGGGTCGGCGTCGAGCATCGCCGTGAACATCTTCGCCCCGGCGAGCATACCGGCAGTCATCGCTCTCACGTTGGGGTCCCTGATGTATGCCGCGGCATCTGCGTCGCCGTTTGCCGCCCAGTGTCGGCAGCAGCCACCGCTGGGTACTCTGCCATGATCTGGTCGGCTGGTCGCTAGGCTAGGGGCAGGCGGCTGGGGGCGGGGGTGGGCTGCGCACGCCCACGTCAGGACCAGAAGCGATTCTGATCCCGAGCCAGTAGATCGGCACGGTCGAGATGAGTCGATCTCCGTCACGGAAGACGAGCATCTCCGAGTAGTATCGCCGGTTGCGCCCGTCGCGGCCGCATAGCTCGAGGACGCGTCCGCCGACGATCCACGAGCCGTCTGGCAAGCTACTCGGGGCGATCACTCTCGTGCCGATGACGGTCGGGCCGGTCCGGGGAACGGCTGCCGGATCAGCCTCCCGAAGGGTCTGCTGGCATGTCCCGCTGCCGAGCTGGCACAGCGCCGTGAGGTCGCCCGAGGTGACGATGCTGACCACCGTGCGGAGATACCCCTCCGCTTCCTCCTCGGAAGGCGGCGGTTGCGGCGTGTATGAGGCGCCGGCGCAGCCGGCTAGGACCAGCGCGAGGACAGCGAAGGCGCGCACTCGCATCGGTGCTACTGAGCGAGGAAGCCGGCCGAGAGCGTCCATCTCGGGAGGCCACCATTCGGTACGCTGATGGCTTGCATGTAGTCGATCTCGCGGGTGTTCGGGTAGGGCTGGCCGAAGGGCCAGATGCACCCGCAACTCCACTCCTCCTTGAAGTGGCCGGCGGCGGTGTACTTGTAGATGTACCAGTGTTCGCACATGAGGCCGGAGGCGCCGATGGTCACTCCGAGGGCCGACACCTGCAGCGGGATGATCGCGCAGGACCCGCTCAGGCTGCCGCGGGGGCTCCAGTCGATCCAACGCATTGGAGCGCTGCCGGACGCCTGCTGGGCCTCGAGAAACCCGCTGTAGATCTTGCCGAACGGCGCTGCCCCGAGAGTGCCGTATTGCTCGAGTTGGTAGAAGTCCCGAGGATCCGTTTCCCCGGCCAACCCGTGCTGCAGAGGACGACGTCGAACGATCAGTGCGTCCCAGATCCGAGATCTGCCATTCGCGACTGCCGGCGATCGCGGACGCAACGAGTGAGGCATCGGTCGCCACGACCGGCAAGAGCGACAGTTGTCGGACCATCGCCTCGGCATCGCTCACCGGCACAGGTACGGCAAGCTTGCGGGTGACAACGGCGTAGAACTCGGTCAGGACCTGACCTGCGTGGAAACCACGACGTCGTGCCCTGAGGCCGGCGCGACTGGCCCGGCGCCGCGCGAACTCGGGCGGCGCGTAGGAAACCCGCTGGCGGATGGGTCCTCAGCGCGGGCGTCAGCCGCTCGGCAGCGGTGAGGGCACCGAGATGACATCTGCCTCGAGCGGCATCCCATCTACGTAGTCGACGTAGACCACAGCCCTTTGAGCCTTCGAGGGACACGCGTCGGTGCCTGAGGGGCTGGCGGTGCCGGATTCCGTGGATGAGGTAGCGAACGTTACCGCCCAGACCCATCGATCGGCTTCCACATCACCATCCGCCACCACCAAGTCGCCAAACGCGCCGGCGGTCGTCGTGAGCAACTGCCAAAAATAGCATTGGGGAAGGAGGGTGCGCGCTGCTGCGACGGCGTCCGTAGCGGCGACGCTGGAGCTCGGGTGCGCCGGCTCGACGTAGGTGGCCGATTCAAGCGGACCGATCCAGATGATGGCCTCGACAACCGGCAGGGTCTCGCACGCCTGCTTATCGCAGGCCGGATCGCGGGTGTGAACGCTGAGGACAATGCCTTTCGCCGACCCAGCGGGCGGGAGGCTCACCGGTCCGACCTGATCTATCCCGTACAGGAACATCGCGCGCCCCCCGCTTCGCGCGCCATAGAGTGGCAACGCATGGCACGGCTGCCACTCGTCTGCCCCAACCGGGCATGACATCGGGGCGGCCGCGTGCAACCATCCTCCCACCAGCAGCTGGATGCCCTCGCCTGATCGCGCGATGAGCGCCTCTGCCTCATCCGGGGTCAGGACCCTCTGACCCTGGATCGAGCCGGGCACTCGGCCAGGATTCGTGCCGGACACGGTGGGCGAACTGGGCTCTATGGGCGTCGCGGTCGGCCCGCCGCCCGCGCCGTTGGGCACTAGGTAACCGAGCCTCGGTGCAACGAGCACGACAAGGCCGATGACCACCGCGACGGCGACGATCGAACCGGCGGAGACGCCGAGCTGGATCCGCGGCCCGGCCTTAAGGGGTGAGAGCGCGAGGTCATCTCGCGCCCGGGCGACCTCTTCGTCGTAGAGGCGCGCGAGTGCGCCCTCGAGAAGGTCGTCGTCTCGATTACGTGTTCCGGTCACATAGCGCCTCCCGGAGGGCCTTCAGCGCCAGTCGGAGATGCGTCTTGACGGTGTTCTCGCCGACGCCCATCGCCACGGCCGTCTCCCCCACCGAGAGCCCGGCCAAGTGATGGAGAACGACGGCGACCCGTTCTTGGCGAGGCAGGCGAGCAATGGCCACTTTCAAGGCGACGCGAGCATCGGACGGCGGATCGGCGACCTCGACGACGGCCTGGTCCAGAGAGAGCACGCTCCGCATGCGACGGCGCCATCGCGAGGCCTCGCGAGCCTCGATCGCGAACAACCACGCGCGGAGTTTCGTGGGATCCCGCAGGGATCGCAGATGGCGCAACCCGAGCTCCAGGGTCGCCTGCGCCACGTCCCGCGCATCAGCCTCGTTCCGGGTCAGGAATCTCGCCGTGGCAAGGAGCTCTGGCGCCAAATCGGCCACCTGAGCGTCGAGGCTGGCCCCGGTCGCAGACCCATAGCGTTGCAGTTCTGGCTTGGCCAACGCATCAAGCCGGGCGAGGGGCTGCGCGGTGAACCATCGTTCGCTGACAGCGCTCACGGCGGGCGGCTTCTCCGAGCAGCTGGGACGTGCTCTCTGCGCTCCCTACTGGTTCAGAGGAGATCATAGGTCGTTTCGGGTGAAGCCACACCCGGACATCAGCCCGGTGCGCCCGCATTCGCGCGTGCCTGACCTCGGCACGTGCGTTCGTGCAATTCACCTTGTCGAAGTTGGTCAGGTTCGTCGGACCGTACCAGTAGCTGGGGCGCTCATCGATGAATTCGGCGCTGTAGCCGTCGTAGTAGGTGTTGCCGAGATTGATGATCTTCGATTGTGAGGTCCCGGTCGTATTGTCGGCAACGTAGCGGCGGTCGCGTCTCGAATTCGCACAAACGTACGAAGCGACGCGGAAGCGCCGCTGGCATGAGCGTGAGAATGGGACGTTTAGGTCAGTCTGGTCGGGGCGAGAGGATTTGAACCTCCGACCTCAGCGTCCCGAACGCTGCGCGCTACCAAACTGCGCCACGCCCCGACCGTGGGTCCTGCCCGGGCGGCCAGATGATACCAGAGGGTGGCCGGTCGGACTGGTGACGAGTTCGGCCGGCCAGCGGGACGAGCCGTCGGGCTCACGAGCTCACGAGGCCGGTGGCGATCCTCCCTCCCCGTCGGTTCGCAAGTCGGGAGCAGCGTTAGGGGGGCCAACGGTAACTCGCCGCCATGACCCCGAAGGCGACCAGGAAGCCGGCCTCGTTGCCGAGGGCCCCGACGAGCCATCCCAACGCCGCCGACCAGACCGCCCCGACGACGAACATGACCGTGAAGGAGACGGCGAAGGCGACGCCCCGGATCGCCGGCCGGGCGACCTCGGCGAGGAGGGCTTGGAGGAGGGCACTCTCCTCGAAGAGGACGGCGCTCATGAAGCCGAGGGTGAGCCAGACGAAGAGGAGGTTCGAGCCGGCGAGGACGAAGGCGCCGAGGGCCGTCGCGGCGCGGACACAGGAGCCGATGACGACCGGCCGCGCAAACCACGAGGCCCGAGCGTCGGCCCGGGCCTCGTGCGGGGAGGAGGAGGACTCGTTCGAACGTTCGGACGACGGGATGCCTCTGCCGAGGGCGAAGCCTACGGCGTAGCCGTCGGCGTTGGGCTCGCCATTGGCGTCGGCGTCGCCATTGGCGTCGGCGAGGGCTTGAGGCTCGCCGCCGGGCTCGGGGATACGACGGGCGCTGTCGAGGCACCCGGGCTGGCCGCCGACGGCTTCGGACTGGCGCCCGGGCCGCAGGCGGCGACGATGGAGCTTCCGATGATGACGGCTGCTGCGAGGCGTCGCTTCATGGCTGACCTCCTTCGTGCAAGCTGAACGAGCTCGGTTCGTCGAGCTCGGTGGTGGCGTGGCCGGCCGCTGGAGCCGGCAAGCGCGGGCGCCGAACGAACCCCGGCGCCGACGAAGGATGGCAGGCCGTCGATGAAGGAACGATGAAGACGGAGACCCCGCCGGCTTCGATAACGAAATCTGACCCGCTTCGCAACCGTCAGCCAACCCGGAGCGCGTACGATCGGCGATCCGGAGGTGATCGATATGCGCCTGCTCGTCGCCGAAGACGACCGGCGCCTCGCCGGTCTCCTCCGGCGCGGCCTGGAAGAAGAGGGCTACGCGGTCGACCTCGTCGGGACGGCGGAGGAGACCCGCTGGCTGGCGACCGAGGTCCCCTACGACACGATCGTCCTCGACGTCATGCTCCCCGACGGGGACGGCTTCGACGTTTGCCGGGAGCTCCGGGCCGCCGGTCGCTGGGCCCCGGTCCTCTTTCTGACCGCCCGCACGGCCGTCGCCGACCGGGTACGCGGTCTCGATGGCGGCGGCGACGACTACCTCGTCAAGCCCTTCGAGTGGGACGAGCTCCTCGCCCGGATCCGGGCCCTCGTTCGCCGTGGAGCACAACCGCGGCCGGCGACGATCGAGCTCGGCTCCTTCGTCCTCGACCCGGCGAGCCGGGAGGTTCGGATCGCAGGCAAGCGGATCGACCTCTCCGCCCGGGAGTTCGCCATCCTCGAGGTCCTCGCCCGCCACCCGAACGAGGTGCTCTCGCGGGCCGACATCCGGGAGGCCGTCTGGGACTGGGCCTTCGAGGGCCGCTCGAACGTCATCGACGTCCACGTCGCATCCCTCCGCCGGAAGCTCGGCGGTCGCCCCGGCGCGCCGCGGATCGAAACCGTTCGCGGTGTTGGCTACGCCCTCCGGCCGCCCGCCGGCGCGCGACCTCGATGGGGTCCTCGAACCGGGGGTGAGGGGAGCGGCGGCCATGACGGAAGCCTCGACCCCTCGGTGACGTCCCGCCATCACCCAGGCGGCCGGTGAGCCTCCGAGCTCGGCTCACCCTCTGGCTGGCGCTCGCCGTCACGAGCCTCGTCGTCGCCGCGGGAGGTCTCGTCTGGGTCTCCATCGGCCAGCAGCTCCGACGCTCCCTCGACGAGACCATCCGGCTCCATGCCGAGAGCGTTGCGGCGGCCCTCGAGTCCGACCCGGACGCCCCGATCGACATCCTGGCGAGCGGCCGGCCGGCGGTCTTCACCATCCTCTACGGTCGGGACGGAGCCCCGATCCGCCAGACGGCGATGGCGGCCGAGCTGCCAGGGGTGCCACCACCGGGCCCGTCCGAGCTCGTCGTCGGCAACGAGCACTACGTCTTCTACGCCATCGATGGCCCGATGGGTCGAATCGTAACCGGGGCGACGACGAGCGGCATCGAGGAGACGCAGGCTGCGGTGACGCAGGATCTGGTGGCGGTCGGGCTCCTCGTTGCCGTGGTGGCCGTCGCCGGGACCTGGTGGCTCGTCGGCCGGGTGCTGGCTCCCCTCGCCGCCCTAGCGGCCGAGCTCGAGACGATCGAGCCCGACGAACTCGATCGCCCCTTCGTCGGTCGACCTGGACGGGACGAGGTCGGCCGCCTCACGCGGTCGATCGCTGGGCTTCTCGCCCGCCTCGACGAGGGGCGCCGCCGCCAGCAGGCCTTCGTGGCTGCCGCCTCCCACGATCTCCGAACCCCGCTCGCCGCCCTCCGGACCGAGCTGGAACTCGCCCTCCGAGGCCGACCCGACGGAGCGAGGCTCCGCCAGGCCATCGAAGCCGCCCACGGCGATGCCGTCCGGCTCGGGCAGCTGGCCGACGGCCTCCTCGCCCTGGCCGAAGCTGAACCGGGAGGCCGGCCCCTGGCCCGAACCCGGGTCAGCCTCGAGGCCCTCCTCGAGGCGGCCGCCGACGACTGTCGGTCCCTGGCCGAGTCCAAGAAGGCGGCGATCGAGATCGTTGCTTCGGACGATGCGGTCGTCGTCGATCGGGTGCGCCTCGAGCAGGCGCTCCGGAACATGGTCGCCAACGCGGTCCGGTACTCCCCCGAGGGGGCCCCAGTCCGGATCGTGGCCGACGTAACGACGCGTCGGCTGCGGCCAGGCTTGCCGGGGCGGCGCTGGCTGCGGGTCGGCGTCGTCGACCGCGGGCCCGGCGTGGATCCGGCGGTCGAGGCCCGTCTCTTCCTCCCCTTCCCGCGGCGGAACGGTGAGGGTGAGGGAGCCGGGCTCGGTCTGGCGATCGCGGCGGCCGCCGTCCGAGCCCATGGCGGGGAGATCGGCTACCGACCCCTGGCAGAGGGCGGCTCGGAGTTCTGGTTCGCGGTCCCTTGCTGACAGTGGACACGGACCTGCCCAGATCAACGTCCTCGCTGCCAGCGAGGACGAGGGCGTGGTCAGGAACGCGAAAGCCGCCGTGCCCCGGGTGCACGTCCCCGGACCACCATTTCGTGTTCGTCGCCGACCGAAGCTGCCGACTCGGCCGCTCCCGTGGTCCCTGTGCCCCCGGTTTTCTGTTCTGTGGGCACGGCCCGGCCGCCGCCCAGCCCAGACGCTTGGAGGCCTGGGCGATCTCGGCTTGACCCACCGGCCGGGTCGGCATACGCTCGCCCTTCGGCGATGGCGTCCGCCGAGACGGTGTCCGTCTGAACCGCCCGCACGGGCTGATGGCTCCTGCATCATTCTGCCGGGGCGTGACGCTCCCGAAGAGGCGTCCCGAGGGCGCGTCGCGAACCCCGTCCCGAGAACGGAGGCTAGCGTGAGCGAGGCGAGACGGACGGCGTCGGCGGGCGACGAGGCGAGCCTGCCGGCCACGGCGGGCGGACGCTTCTGGTCGCGCCTGCAGGCGGCCGTCGGCCGAGCCATCGTCGGCGGAGGTGAGGCGCTCCGCTTCCTGACGATCGCCCTTCTGGCCGAAGGCCATGCCCTCATCGAGGACGTCCCCGGGACCGGCAAGACGACCCTCGCCCGGGCCTTCGCCCGAGCCCTTGGCCTCTCCTTCGCCCGGGTCCAGGGCACCCCCGATCTCCTGCCCGGCGACGTGACTGGGAGCAGCGTCTTCGAGGCCGGTCGCTTCCGCTTCGTGCCGGGGCCGATCTTCGCCAACGTCCTCCTCGTCGACGAGATCAACAGGGCGACGCCTCGGACCCAGTCGGCGCTCCTCGAGGCGATGCAGGAGCGCCAGGTTTCCATCGACGGGACGACCCACCGTCTCCCGACCCCCTTCCTCGTCCTGGCGACCGAGAACCCGATCGAGCTCGAAGGAACGTTCGCGCTGCCAGAGGCCCAGCTCGACCGCTTTCTCGTCCGGACGAGGCTCGGCTACCCCGACGAGGTCGAGGAACGCCGGATCGCCGCCCTCTACCGCGACGGTCGGCTCCCGATCGAGGACGTGCCCCAGATCACGAGCTCGGATGAGCTCGGATCGCTCATTGCCGCCGCCGCCCGCGTCACGGTAGCCGAGGACGTCGAGCACTACATCGTCGCCCTCGTCCGAGCTACCCGCGACCACCCCGACGTCCGGCTCGGGGCGAGCCCGCGGGCGAGCGTCGCCCTCTACCGGGCAAGCCAGGCGGCCGCCCTCCTCGCAGGGCGCGACTTTGCCCTCCCCGACGACGTCGCGGCGGTCGCGCCGGCTGTCCTCGTCCACCGAATCCTCGTCGACGTCGATCGGGAACTCCGGGGAGCGAGCGCCGAGCAGATCATCGCTGACGTCCTCGACCGAACGCCGGCGCCGCCGATCGGCCTTGCTCGCTCCGGGCACTGAAGCGGGAGGTTGACCAACGATGCCTCGTGGGGTGCTCGTCCCGGGTCCCTCCGGCCTCGTCGTCGCCGTTCTCGTCGGCCTCGGGCTCTGGAGCGGCGCGACGGGCCTCGTCTTCGTCGGTCTCATCGTCGGCCTCACGACCTGGCTCCGGACCGTCTGGTCCAGGCGCGGCCCGGTGGCCCTCCTCTACCGCCGCGAGCTCGCCTCCGAGCGGGCCGTCTGGGGCGATCGGGTCCCCCTCACCCTCGTCGTCGAGAACCGGAAGATCCTTCCCCTCGCCTGGCTCCGCACCGACGACTTCGTTGGCGACGAGCTCGTCCTCGATGGGATCGCCACGGTGCCCACGGAGCGACCCGGGATCGCCAGCCTCCGAATGACCTGGTCCCTGGCGCCGTACGAGGAAGTCCGGCGGCAGCTGGCCATCGTCGCCGAGCGTCGGGGGCGGTTCCGGTTCGAGTCCGTCGCGCTGACCGTCGCTGACCTCTTCGGCCGGTCGGCGACGACCGTTGAGCGCCTACTCCCGGCGACGCTCGTCGTCCGGCCGCGGACGGTCCCGGTTCGGCTCGGCGGCCCGGCCGTCCTCCCCCTTGGCCCGCGCCGGCTCCGGCGCGGGCTCGTCGAGGACCCCGCCCTCTTCGCCGGCATCCGGCCCTTCCAGCGCGGGGATCCGCGGCGCCGCGTCCACGAGCGGGCGACGGCCCGGCTCGGTCGACCGGTGAGCAAGCGCTTCGAGCCGTCGGCGGCCCGCGACGTGGTCATCGCCCTCGACGCCCAAACGGTGCCGGGACCGGTCTGGCTCCTCCAGTGGGATGACGACCTCGTCGAAAGCCTCGCCGTGGCGGCAGGATCGCTCGCCCGCCGGCTCCTCGACGATGGTGCCGCTTGTGGCCTGGCCGTGAACGCCTGGACGTACCAGCCTGACCGGATCGGGTTCGTCCCGCCGAGGGCGGGCCCTGGCCAGCTCGCCCGGATCCTCGATCTCCTCGGCCGGCTGACGACCGTTCCCTCGATGCCGTACCCTCGGCTCCTCGGGGCCATCGGCCGGCGGATCAGCGCCGGGTCCCTTGTCATGACCCTGAGCAGTCGTGATCCGAGCGACGCCCTCCCCGTCCTCCGGCGTCTCCGATCCAGCGGCTTCGAGATCCTCCACATCGCCCTCGGCCCGGAGGCGACGGCGCACGCGGCCCTGGTTCGCCGGTTCGGCCTGCCGGCCCGCGTTGCCCGTCTCGCCCCCGACTGGCGGACCTGCCATGCCATCGAGTTGGCGAGCTAAGCTCGGCTGGCGACTCCTCGGGCTCCTCCCGGCCGCTGCCGCAGCGACCGCGGAAGGGGCGTGGGTCGCTGTCTGGTACGCCGCGCTCGGTGCCGCCGATCGCCCGGCGCGGCCGCTTGGCCTCATCACCTTCGTGGGGGCGGCAGCGGCCGGTCTCGTCCTCGCCCGGAGGCTCGAGGGCAGGGGGCGGCTGGACCGACGTGCAGAACGGGTCGTTCGCCGGCTCATGCTCGGTGCGGCCATCGGTGGCGCGGCAGCGCTCGGTCTCGCCCTCGAGGGCCCCGTCGGGAGCGGTGACGTTGCCGACTGGATCGGTGGGCTCGCCGCCGGCGCCCGCCGGGGCGAGGTCGGCGGCCTTCTCCTCGGCGTCGCCGCGTGGCGGGGGACGCGCCACGCCGCTCCGGAGCGGGACGACCTCGTGACGGCCGGCCTCCTCGGCTGGGGAGCGCCGCTCCTCGGCATCCCGTGGCTCGTCGGGGGCCTCCGGCCCGGGCCCGCCTTCGTGGCGAACGCTCTCGTCGCGACCCTCGTCTTCGTGGCGGCGAGCCTCGTCGCCATCGGCCTGACCCGTCTGGAGGCCCTCGCCCAATCGGCCGGCCTCGACTGGCGGCGGAACCGAGCCTGGCTCGTCCTCCTCGTCGCGGTCGTCGCGTCGGCGAGCCTCCTCGCCCTCCCGGCGGCGGTCCTCCTCGGGGCATCCGTCGACGCCCTCCTGGCCGGCCTCGCCGGTCCGGTGGCTGTCAGCGTCGAGGTCGCCGAACGGGCCGTCGGGCTCCTCGGGAGGAGCGTCGGCTCGACGCTCGGGACAGCCATGCCTGGTTCGCCCGGCGAGGTCGGCGGCACCTCGGGGGTCGGCGACCTCGTGCCGAACCTGTCGATCCCGGGCGTCCTCGCCGGCCTCGCGGCGGTCCTCTTCGCCATCGTTGTCCTCGTCGCCGCCCACCGTTTCTGGAGCCGGGTCCGCGGCGGTCGGCCGTCGCCGACGCCACCGCTGCCGATCGTCGAGGAACGGCACGTCCGGCCCCCGCGACCGAGGGTCCGTCTCGCTCTCCCGAGGCTCGCCCTCCGCCTGCCGCGTTTCCGCGGCGGGCCACGCACAGCGACGGAGGCGTACCTCGACCTGGCGGCCAGGCTCGGGCCGGAAGGAGAGCTCGCCCGCCGCCTCGGCGAGTCGCCGTCCGGACACGCCCGCCGTCTCCGGAAGCGACATCTCGGCTCCGTCCGCCTCGACCTCCTCGCCGCCGACGTCGCCCTCGAGCGGTTCGCCGGCCGCGGTCTGCCGCGACGGGAGGTGGCGCGGGCCATCGACAGGGCACGGGACCCGCGGCTCGCTGGCGATGGGCGGTCGGGAGGAAGCCGTGGCTGACCGGTCGTTCGACACGGGCGGCGCGGACGAGGGGACGACCATGCGCAGCGTCGAGGTTGGGCCGGGATCGAAGGCGACGGCCGGGCCGGTTCCGCCGAACGGCGCCGCCTCCGGGTGGCTGACCCCCGGCGTCCGAGGCATCGGGGCGGCCAGTCTCCTCTCCGACCTCGGTCACGAGGTCCCGACAACGCTCCTGCCGGCCTTTCTCTCGTCCGCCCTCGGTGCGCCGCCGGCCGCCCTCGGCCTCATCGAGGGGCTGGCCGACGGGCTCTCGGGCCTGGCCAAGATCGCAGGTGGGCCGTTTGCTGACGAACCCGAGCGACGTCGGTCGATCGCCGTCGGCGGCTACACCCTGGTCGCGGTCCTGTCGGCGGCGATCGGGCTCGCCACCGCCGTCTGGCAGGTGGCGATCCTGCGAACCGGTGCCTGGGTCTCGCGTGGCTTTCGGACCCCGGCCCGGAACGCCCTCCTCGCCGACGCCGTCGACCGTCGGGTGTACGGCCGGGCCTACGGCTTCGAGCGGGCGATGGACAACCTCGGAGCGGTGCTCGGTCCACTCGCGGCGCTCGCCCTCGTGAGCCTCCTCGACGTCCGAAGGGCGATCCTCGTCTCGGTCGTCCCGGGCCTCCTCGCCAGCCTCGCCATCCTGTACGCCATCCGCCACATCCGTGCAGCGCCCCCCGGAGCGACGGCCCGTCCCCGACGCCGAGGTTTCGATCTCCCCGTCCGCTCCCTTCTTCGGGGTCGCCTCCGCCGCGCCTTCGTCGTCGTGGGGGCCTTCGAAGTCGGCAACGTGGCGGCGACGCTCCTCATCCTTCGAGCCACGGAGGTCTTCACGGCGGCAGGCCGAGCCGACGCGGCACAGCTCGCCGTCGCCCTCTACGTCGCTTACAACCTGGCTGGGACGCTGGCGAGCATTCCCTTCGGGCGACTCGGCGACGCTCGCGGCTTCACAGCGCCGCTCCTCGCCGGATTCGCCCTCTTCGCTGGGGCCTACGGTGCCTTCGCCCTCGGGCCGGCCGACCCGCTCCTCCTGGGTGCCGCCTTCGTGGCCGCTGGGGTCGGCATCGGCATCGTCGAAACGGGTGAGCATGCCATCGTCGCTTCCGCTGCCCCGCCGGAGGCGCGAGGCTCGGCCTTCGGGCTCCTGGCCGGCGCCCAGAGCTTCGGCGATTTTGCCGCCAGCGGGATCGTCGGCATCCTCTGGAGCCTCGGCGGAGGGACGATCGCCTTCGCCTATGCCGCCGCCTGGATGGTGATCGCCTTCCTTCTCGCCGCGCTCGTCCGGCCGGGCCGCTGACCGATGTTCGGGGTCGGGCGACCCTCGAGATCGGGCGATGGCCCCAGGGGCCGCCAGTTGACCGGCGTCGCCGTGGCGCCTATCCTTTTTGCCGGCGATGGTGTCCGCCGAGACGGGACGCTCCGTCTGAACCGCCCGATCGGGCTAATGGCCCCTGACCGATGGTTCGGTCTGGGGCCGTTCGATTCCCCCGGCCAGACGGAGGTGTCTCGCGTGGACAACCTGTATGTCGTCGCTGCACTCTGGATCGGCATCGCCCTTGTCGCTAGCCTCGTCTCGATCCGGCTCGGCGTCTCGGTCGCGCTCGTCGAGATCGCCCTTGGGGTCGCCGCCGGGAACGCCATCGGGCTGACGACGACGCCGTGGGTGGACGTTCTGGCCGGCTTCGGCTCGGTCATCCTGACCTTCCTCGCCGGGGCCGAGATCGACCCAGGAGCGCTCCGCCGACACCTGAAGGCGAGCCTCGCCATCGGGGCGGTCTCCTTTGCCGCCCCCTTTGTCGCCGCCTGGGCCGTCGCCTCCTCCGTCTTCTGCTGGGACCTGGCGGCCAGCCAGATCGCCGGCGTCGCCCTGTCGACGACCTCGGTCGCCGTCGTCTATGCGGTCATGATCGAGTCTGGTTTGGCGAGCGAAGAGCTCGGGAAGCTCATCCTGGCGGCCTGCTTCGTCACCGACCTCGGCACGGTCCTCGCCCTCGGGATCCTGTTCGCCGACGTCAGTCCCCTCCTGCTCCTCTTCGGGGCGGCGACGGCGGGCGTCCTCCCCGTCGTCGGGCGGGCGACGCGCTGGTTCGTCGAGCGCTTCCCGAACCGTGTCTCGGAGCCAGAGACGAAGTTCCTCCTCCTCGTCCTCTTCGGCCTCGGCGGGCTCGCCGCAGCCGCCAGGAGCGAGGCCGTCCTGCCGGCCTATCTCCTCGGACTCGCCGTGGCCGGCGCCCTGGCCGAGGCCCGGGTCCTCGTCCACCGGATCCGGGCGATCGCCTTCAGCCTCCTCACTCCCTTTTACTTCATCAGGGCGGGTCTGTATGTCTCGCTGCCGGCCGTCGTGGCAGGAGCCGGACTCGTTGCCGCCTTCTTCGTGATCAAGGTTGGGTCGAAGGTCGTGGGCGTCTGGCCGACGACGCGGGCCTTCGGGCTCCCCGCCCGGGAGTCGACGTACGCGACGCTCCTCATGTCGACGGGGCTCACCTTCGGGACGATCTCGTCCCTCTTCGGCCTCAGCCACGGCTACATCGACCAGGCCCAGTACACGGTCCTGGTGACCGTCGTCATCCTGTCGGCCGTGGCGCCGACTCTCGTGGCGACGACCTTCTTTAGCCCGGTCCTCGCCGGCGAGGCCGAGCTCGAGGAGTTCGATGCGGCCGAGGAGATCGACGCTGGCCTCCTGCCGCGGCCGGGATCGGCCGAGGAGATCGGCGCGGCGGCGGCCTCCAGGAGGGCTGGCTCGGGCCGCCAGCTGGCGAACGATGAGCGCGTCGCAGTCGGCGAGGCGGAATCCGCCTAGAGGCGCCGGCACCAGGGCGCCTGGCGACGTCACGCCGATGGCCCCCGAGCCGGGCGGCGCCCGGACGGATGAGGCCAGCCAGGGGGGACCCCGGGGCATCGACGTCGGCTGCGTCGTCTGCCGCTTCGTGGCCGAGGCGGTCGAGCGCCGGATCTTCTTCCTCTTCGCCGAGGCGGTCGGTGAGTCGTGGTTCGTCGCCAAGATGCGGGCTGGTGGGTTCTGCACGGCCCACGTCCGGCACCTCGTCTCGGCCGGCCGCGGTCCGCGGCTGACGGGCCCCTTCGAAGACGTCCTCAATGGCTGGCTCGCCCGGCGGCGAGACGCCGGCGGGACGGCTCTGCCCTCGGTCGGCGAGGCTTGCCCGATCTGCGAGACCGCGACCTGGGCGACGAACCACGCCCTCGGGCTCCTCGCCTCCGGCGACGCGCGGCGGATCGAGGTCGGCCTCGGCCGATCCGGCCCGCTCTGTCTCATCCACCTCGATCGGCTCATCGACTGGATGCCCTGGCAAGACCAGGTTGCGGTCGCCCGGCGCTGGGCGGAGCGGCTCCTGGAGGCCGTCTGGCTGGCGAGCGAGGTGGATGCCGCGGCCCCGGACGCCGCTGCTCATCGCCTCGCTGCGGATCGCCCCGCCGCGGCCCCGGACGCCGCCGCCGATCGCCTCGCCGCCGATCGCCTCGCCGCCGCCGTCGCTGTCCTCGCCGGCCCCTCTCCGATGGTTCGGCAGCCGGAGGTGAGCCCGGTCGCTCAAGTGCGCCCAGGGCGGACCGTCTCCACTCCGGAGGGACGCCGATCGGGCGCCGCGGCTGGCTGGCACGACGGACTCCTCACCGAGGCCGGCCTGCTTGCCGAGCTCGCGGCGGGGCGCTGCCCGGTTTGTACCGCCGGTATCGCCGCCCAACAGCGACTCCTCACCTGGCTCGCCGAGCCCGCCCCGACGCGCGACCACCGCGACCTCGATGCCCTCTGTGGCGACCACCTCCGCCAGCTCGCCCGGCTCGCCCCGGCGAGTGCCGCCTCGGCGACCCGCAGCGCCCTCGAGCGCCGCCTGGCGATGCTCGCGGCGCTGCCGACCGTCGCCGACCGGCCACCGCTCCAGCTCGCCGAGCGGGTCCGCTGGGCATGGCGGCGGGCTCGGGCGCGCGGGCCGAACGAGCGGGGCGGTTCGCTCAGCATCGGGGTCCGGGCCGTCTGGCGCGCCCTTCGCTCCCCCCGCGACTTCGTCGCCGAGCCGCTCCGCCGAGCTCGCGTCGCCGCCGATCGGGAGTGCGTCGCCTGCCGCGCCGCGATCACCGCCCGTCGTCGCTCGCTCGCCCTCCTCGGGGCGACCCTCCGGAGCCGAGGCGGGCGCGACCGATTCGAACGGAGCGGTGGCCTCTGCCTCCGGCACACCGCCGCTGCCGCGGTCGCCGGGCCGGCCCTCGGGCCGGTCGGTCTCGCCCTCGTCGGGGCGGTCGCTGAGGGCCGAGTCGTTGGCGTCCGTTTCGAGCTCGAGGAGGCGCTGCGGAAGTCGAGCTGGTCGGTCCGGTACGAACCGGTCGGACCCGAGGTCACAGCCTGGCGGCGGGCGATCCTCTTGGTCCTCGGCAACGCCGCGCTTCCCGATGTCGACGACTCGCTTGCCGTCGCGGCGGCCGACGAGACCGACCGCCCGCGACGGGCCGTCTGAGGAGACTGACGTGGTCGAGAGGGCCGGGATGCCCGGGATGGAGATCGGACCGAGCGCTGCCTTCGTCGACCCGGCGATGGAGTCCGGGCCGCCCTCCGAGGGACGGCTCGTCCTCGTCGAGGTCGAGCGGGCGACGGGCCCAGGGCCCGCCGTCGAGTTCGACGATCGCGGTCGGCCGCTCGTCCGCAGCTTCCGGGCCGAGGGGATCTGGCTGGGGTTCGACCACGGCTCGGTCCCCGAGACCGACGACGGTCGTGGCCGCACCCTTGCCGCCCTCGTCGCCCTCCCGGGCTCCACGTTCCCGGGCTGCCGGATCGCGGCCAGGCTCACCGGCGCCCTCGTGTCGGGGGACCGCGTCGTCCTGCTCGCTGCCCTGCCTGGCTGGCCGCCGCCCGCCATCGGCCTGGCCCGGGCGGCCGCGGCCCTCGGCGACGCGGCGCACCTCGAGGCCGAAGCGGCCGCCGACCTCCTCCGTCGGGCCCGCCTCCGGTACCGCGAGCGGGTCCGGGCCGGTCGCCCGACCGGAGGCCGGGCCTGGGCGGCGATCGGCCGGCTGCCGCCGGAGCTGGCCCGCTTCGCCACGCCCCACTCGCCGGCCGAGTACCGACTCGCCCAGCTTCCGCCGCGACTCGTCCGCGGCCTCGAGGGGATCCTCGACGACGACGAGCGGATCCTCGCCTGGGTCCGCCGCCCGGCGATCCTCGAGGGCGGACTCCGCGAGACCCTTCGGCGGGCGGGTCGCCGCGTCGATCGTCGCGAGGCGGTCCTCGTCCTCACCGATCGCCAGCTCGTCTGGGTCGTCGACCACGCCGAGCCCGGGCGCTACCTCGTCGAGTGGGGCGTCGACCTCGAGCTCGTGCCCCTCGAGCGGTTGATCCAAGTTCGGGCTGCCACGACCGCGGACGTCATCCGGCTCACCGTCGAGACCGACGCCGGGGGATCGGCGAGGAGCCGGTCCTACGAGCTCCCGGCCGAAGCTACCGCCGAGACCGAGGTCGTCGTCGCCCTCCTCGAGCGGTTCACGCCGGAGGCCGCCGATGGCCGCCCGGTCCGTCGCTACGAGCTCGGGGCGCGCCAGCCGGCGCTCGAAGAGGCGGACCGGTTCCACCAGCGGGAGGTCGCGGTCGCCTTCCTCGAGCGAGCGGGGGAGCTCGGGGAGGTCCTCGGCTTCCTCTTCAGCCCCCGTCGGCCGGGGACGCGCGAACCCTCGGCCCTCGCCGTCTTCGAGTGGGGCGCCGCGCTCCTCACGCCGGACGCGGTCGTTCGGACGTCGGCGACCGACCTCGCGGCCCTTGGCCTCACCCTCTCGCCGCTCGTGGGCCGCCTCTCGCTCGTGCCGGGACCGACGTTGACGTACCCGGCACCGTTCTCGACGACGGGTACCGCCGTCGTCCGGCTCCTCCGACGGGCGGCGGCGAACGCGCGCCCGGGCCCTTCCCGCTGATCCTCGGGGCTCATCCCCGGGCCCGGCAGGCGCGCAGGTGCTCGCTCGGCCCTCGGTCAGCCCTCGAGGAGTGCGAGGCCGGGGACGGTCAGGAACTCGACGAACTCGTCGGCGAGGACGAGCCGGTCGAGGAGCTCCATCGCGGCCGCCCCCTTCGGCAGCCGCTCGAGTCTGAGCGCCGCCGATTCCGCCTCCCGAACTGCCCGGTAGCGATCGGCCGTCACCGGCCGCCCATCGACGATGGCACCGGCCCGCCGCCAGAGCCAGACGAGGGAGCGGGCGATCTCGGCCGTCGCGGCATCCTCCATGAGGCTGTTGATCGCGACGGCGCCGCTCCCGGCGAGCCAGGCGGCGAGGTATTGGAGGGCGACCGAGACGTTCGAGCGGAGGCCGGCTTCGGTGACGCCCGCCCCCGGGACGGCGAAGTCGAGGAGCTCGTCCGCCGTCACCGGCTGTCCCGGGCGCTTGAGCTGGTTCGGCCGCTCGCCGAGGGTGGCGTCGAAGACGGCCCGGGCGACGGGCACGAGGTCGGGGTGAGCGACCCAGGTCCCGTCGAAACCGTCCGCTGCCTCCCGTTCCTTGTCCTCCCGGACCCGGGCGAAGGCGACCTCGTTCGCCGAGGGATCGCGGCGGCTCGGAACATAGGCAGCCATGCCGCCGATGGCGTGGGCGCCGCGGCGGTGGCAGACCTCGACGAGGCGGCGGGCGTAGGCGCGCATGAAGGGGACGGTCATCGTCAGGGCCGACCGATCGGGGAGGACGAGCCCGCGGGCCCGGAAGGTCTTGATGATGCTGAAGAGGTAGTCCCAGCGGCCGGCGTTCAGGCCGGTGGCGTGCTCACCGAGGGCGAAGAGGATCTCCTCCATCTCGAGGGCGGCGAGAACGTGCTCGATGAGGACGGTCGCCCGGATCGAGCCCCGCGGTAGCCCGAGCCTCGCCTCGGAGAAGGCGAAGACGTCGTGCCAGAGGGCGGCTTCGGCGGCCCCCTGGAGCTTCGGGAGGTAGAGGTAGGGTCCCGAGCCCCGATCGAGGAGCTCGGCCGCGTTGTGCCAGAGGAAGAGCCCGGCGTCGAAGAGGGAGGCGCTGACGCGCTGTCCGTCGAGCCGGACCCGGGGCTCGTCGAGGTGCCAGCCCCGGGGACGGACGACGAGGGTCGCCAGACGGGCGCCGAGCCGATAGCGGCGGCCATCGGGGCCGTCGTAGGCGAGCTGCCGCCGGACGGCGGCTGCCACGTTCGCCTGCCCCTCGACGATGTTCGCCCAGGTCGGGCTGAGGGCGTCCTCGAAGTCGGCCATGAAGACCGAGGCGCCCGAGTTCAGGGCGTTGATCATCATCTTCGCCTCAGCCGGGCCGGTGATCTCGACCCGGCGGTCGCGAAGGTCGGCGGGCGCCGGCGGGACGCGCCAGGCCGTCGACCGGGCGGGACTGGCCGGCGGCTCCGTCGGGCCCTCGCCGGCGTCGATGGCAGCCTGTCGCTCCGCGCGAGCGGCGAGGAGCCGACGCCTGGCGTGGCGAAACTCGCGTTCGAGATCGGCGACGAAGGCGAGCGCTTCGGGGCTCAGGATGGCGCGGCTCGCAGCCGGCTCGGGTCGCTGGCGGCCGGGGTGGATGTCGAGGCCGTCCGGGATCGGCCGCGGGCCCGGTCCGCGGCCGGACTTCTCGGGGCGGACGGCATCGTCGTCGGCTGGGCGGCCGTCCTTTGCTGTCAGGAGGGTCGGCGCCTCGGCCGTCGATGGGCGGTCGACGATCGGGATCTCTTCGGGCACCGTCGGTTCCCGTCAGACGACCTTGTCGTCGGGGAGAGCCTCGACGAACTCGAGCCCGAGCCGGGCCGCTTCGTAGGCCGAGCCGACGAGGTGGTGGTACGGGACTCCGGAGAACTCGTGGTGGCTCCGGGTCGGCCACTCCGTTCCCTCGGCCCATTCGGCCCGCTGAAGCTCGATGTACCCCTCCTCCTGCCGCTCCGCCATGGCCGCCAGGAGGCGCGACAGCCCGAGGCCGTTCGCGTGCTGGCCGCCGAGGGTGATGAAGATGAAGCGAAAGCCGAGGTCGGCAAGCTCGGCGAAGCGAAGCGGGTTCGGGTCGTTGAACCACTTGAAGCTCGACGACCAGTTGAAGGCGAAGCGGGCCCCTGGGAAGCGTCGCCGAACCTCGGTCGCGAAGGTCTCGACCGGGCCGCGGTCGGCGGTCGGGAACTCGCACCAGACGAGATCGGGGATGCCCGTGTCGAGATAGCGGAGGGCTCGCTCGATGGCGAGGGCGAGACCGCGGGTCGACTCCGGTGCGTCGATGGCCGAGACGCCGTCGGTCCGGGCGATGATGACGAAGTCCGGGTTGCCGACGTCATCGGCGACGGCCCGCATCATCCGGAGCTTGCCGATCATCTCGTTCGCCGAGACGAGGGCCTTGCCACCGATGTGGCCGCAGCGCTTCGGGAAGACCTGGTCTTCCAGGTGGGCTCCAGCAACGCCGGCCGTCACGAGGAGCTCGGTCTGGCGCTGGACATTGAAGATGTTTCCGTAGCCGGCGTCCATGTCGACGACGACCGGTGGGATGTCGAGGTGACGGGGCGGGATGCCCTTCTCGGGATCGCCGATGGCCATCGTCAGCTGGAACTTCCGGAGGGCCATGACGGTGCGACGGGCGGCGTCCGCGATCTCGACCCCGTTGTAGAGGTCCATGTCGGTCGTCCCGAGGTGGCCGATGGCGAACGAGTAGCCGCTGAAGTAGACGGCCCGGAAGCCGTAGTACATGACGAGCTGGGCGCCGAAGGGGTCGTAGACGCCGGGACCGAAGAGGTACGGCTCGCTCTCGAGGAGCTGGCGCATCCGGATCGAGGGATGGGTCCAGCGGGTCGCCGGGACGGCGTACCCGTCCGGGAGGAGGGGCGTGGCGACGAGGGGAGCTCGGCTCGTGCCAACGCCCGGTGCAGCGCCGCCACTCGGGCTCAATCCGTCGGCGCTCGCCGTCGAAGCCGGAGCCCGATGGCGGCCGCCCGCCGCTCTTCGGTCGGGGAAGGGAATGGTGCGGCGTCGCTCGTCGTCGGTCATGACCTCCTCACCTCGCGCTCTGCCGGGGCGTTTCGCTCGTGGCTGCGCTCGTCTCGCGACGGGTGCCCCACCGCCGACTGCCGCCGGCGCTCGGGGCGGGCCGTCGATGCCGGTGGCTACTCGTTCGGGTGGTCGTGCCCGCAGGCTTCGGGACAGCGACACTCGGCGGTGATCGGGTCGTCGATGGTCGGCCGCGGGCCTTCGCCGTTCGGCGCCGGCTCCGCGATCTCGTCCAGGGGGACGCCGATCATCCAAAGGTGGCCGGGGGCAACGATCTGGCGGTCGACGAGGACCTTCATCCGAGCGTTCATTCGATTTCTCCCCTGCTGCGTCGTGTTCGAGCTTCCGCCGGCTGGCGAGCGAGTCCCATCCTGTCATGAGCCAGGCCATAAGTCCAATCGAATGATTGGATCGAGAGCATCGTTCTGCCTTATGATGTGCCACGAAGCAGGCCCTGAGCCGCCAGAGGGAGGCGACGCGTGCTCCTCGCTCAGATCGAAGGCTTCCTCGAGATCGCCCGCCAGGGCAACCTGAGCCGGGCCGCCGCGACGCTCCACGTCACCCAGCCGGCCCTGACCGCCCGCCTGGCAGGACTCGAGCAGGAGCTCGGCGCGCCGCTCTTCCGCCGCTCGCACCGGGGCATGGAGCTGACCGACGCCGGCCGGGCCTTCCTTCCCTACGCCGAACGGGCCCTGGCTGCCCTTCGGGACGGTCGTGCCCTCGTCGTCGAGCTCCGACGCGGAGCTGCCGGGGAGCTCGTCCTCGGCGCTGCGCCCGCGGTGAGCACGTACGTCCTGCCCGGTCTCCTGAGTCGCTACACGCGGCGCCACCCGTCGGTCCGGCTCGTCGTCCGGACCGGCCACTCGGAGGAGATCGTCGAGCTCGTTCTCCGCGATGAGGTGGCGGTCGGGCTCATCCGGGAGATCCGCCATCCCGGACTCGAGATTCGTCCCCTCTACGAAGATCGCCTCGTTCTCGTCGTCCCGCCGGGCCACCCCTTCGCCGCGGAGGGGCAGATCGAGCTGGCCGAGATCGCCGAGACCCGGATGATCCTCTTCGATCGGACGTCGAGCTACTACGAGCTCACCCACGCCCTCTTTCGGTCGGCCGGGGTCGCTCCGCGGAGCGTCATCGAGCTCGACAACATCGATGCGGCGAAGCAGATGGTCGGCAGGGGCTCGGCGTCGCGCTCCTACCGGCGACGGCCGTCGCCACCGAGCTCGCCGACGGTCGGCTCGTCGGGGTGGCGATTCGGGACGCGGTGCCGCCGCGCCGGCGCATCGTCGCCGTCCGGCGGGCCGATGCCGGCCCGATGAGTCAGCCCGTGGCTGCCTTCTACGAGGTCCTCGGCGGGATCGGGGCGGTCCTGTCCGCGGGGCGACCCGTCGATCCGCGGCTGGAGCCCTCGGCCTGAGGCTCCCGCTCGGCTCGCTCGCCGGATCCGTCGAGGAGGCAGCGGCCGATCCGGACGAGGGTGTGGCCGAGCCGCGTCCGAAGGGTGGCGGAGCCGCTTCCGCGATCGGGTCGGCCCCCGGCCCGGGTGGCGTCGGCGGCCCGGGCGCCTTGGCTGGCGCGGGTGGCCTCCGTCGCGCCGGTGGCCTCGGTGGCCCGGGTGGCCTCGGTGGCCCGGGTGGCCTCGGTAGCCCTGGTGGCCTCGGTGGCCCGGGTGGCCTCGGCGGCCCGGGTGGCCTCGGTGGGCCGGGTGGCACGAGCGGCTCGATGGAGGGTCCGTTCGAGGGCGATCTGGCGGACGAGGGCGTCTCGCTCGCGATGGAGAATCCAGCCGAGGTGTTCGTGATCGTGGAGCGACATCGGTTCCTTCCCTGCCTAAGCCTGCGGACGCCCACACCCTAGCGGCCATTCCTGCCACTTTCTGGCAACAATGGCGCTAGGATCCGTGCATGCGCGCCAGTCGCCTCGTGGCGCTCCTCCTCCACCTCCAGAACCGCGGCCGGATGACGGCCGGGGAGCTCGCCGCGGCCCTCGAGGTGTCGCCGCGCACGATCTACCGCGACCTCGAGGCCCTGAGCGCGGCCGGCATCCCGATCTGGGCGGAACGCGGGCCGGGTGGCGGGATCCAGCTCGTCGAGGGGTATCGCACCCGGCTGACGGGGCTCACGGCGGACGAAGCCGCAGCGGTCATGCTCGCTGGCCTGCCGGGACCGGCAGCCGAGCTCGGGCTCGGGACCGTCCTCGCGGCGGCCGAGCTCAAGGTTCTCGCCGCGCTGCCGCCCGAGCTCCGCGGGCGAGCAGCGCGCATGCGAGCCCGCTTCCACCTCGACGCGCCGGGCTGGTTCCGGGCCGCCGATGCCGTGCCGCACCTGGCCGGGCTCGCCGAGGCGACGTGGAACGACGAACGCCTCCGCATCCGGTACCGGCGCGACGACGAGGTCGTCGAGCGGACGGTGGAGCCGCTGGGCCTCGTCCTCAAAGCCGGGTCCTGGTACCTCGTCGCCCGGCGCGACGGGGTGTACCGCACGTACCGGGTGTCGAGGATCGTCGGTGTCGAGTCGACCGGCGAGCGCTTCGAGCGACCGTCCGACTTCGACCTGGCCACGTACTGGGCGCGGTCGACGGCCAGCCTCGAGGCGGGCCCGGAGGGCAGGCCGCCGTACCCGGTGACCCTCCGACTGACCGCTGGCGGTGCGGCCGCGCTCGTGGCGATCCTCGGGGAGGCGCGAGCGCGCGTCGCCCTGGACAGCGCCGGGTCCGCCGACGAGGCGGGCTGGCGAACCGTCGTCGTGGATCTCGAGAGCCCCGGTTGGGCGCACGAGGTCGCGGTCCGTCTGGCCGATCGAGCCGAGGTGCTCGCTCCCTCCGACCTGAGATTGCGGGTGGTCGAGACGGCTCGGGCGTTCGCCGCTCGGTACGCCGGGGGCTGATCGGGGCTGGACGAGGGCGCCTCACCGCGTCGTGAGCGCTCGTTGCGCCGGTCGACGGCGAGTCGCGCTCGTGCCCGCGTATCGCGGTCGGTGTTCCACCGACGGTCCTGCGCCGGCCCCATCGCTTCTCTCGGTCCGATCGCGCCGATCGCGCCGCGCCGGTCCCAGCCAGTCCCCGTCGCGGTCTCCGGGCCGAACGCGCGCCGACCGGGCCGCGTGGGTCACGGCCCGGTCCCATCGGGGCCCTCCGGCGCACCGCACGCCGCGCTGCGCCGGTCGCGATCCAGTCATTGCCACCCCTACGACCTCCTCGGACCCGACCGCGGCTCCTGCGCGCGGCGCTGCGCCGGTCGCGATCCAGTCATTGCCACGGCCCTCCGGAGAAGCGCACGCCGAGCTTCTGTCCATTTGTCCCTCGTCAGCCTCGATGCCTCGGAGTATCGTTGCCGGATCATGGATGAGCGACCGATCGCGGCGACCGAGACGACGAGCGGGTCGGCCGGGTCGAGGACGAGCCTCGCCCTTCGGCCCGAGACTCGCCACTGGCTCCTCTCCCTCGCCCGAGCGGCTGTCGGCAGCGCGGCCGAGGCGTACCGGGACGGCCGGCTCGACGAGCTCGAGGAGCGGCTCGCGGGCTACGGGCCGGCGGGTGGGCAACCGCGCGAGGAGGCCGGTGGGGCAGCGGGCGCGGGGGCGTCGGGTGCGGGGGCGTCGGGTGCGGGGGCGTCGAGCGAGGTGGCTCGCGACCTCGTTCGGCCGGCGGCCGCCTTCGTGACCCTCACCGTCGGCGGCGAGCTGCGCGGTTGCATGGGCCGGCTCGACGCCGGGCGTCCTCTCTGGGAGAACGTCCGGGACGCTGCCATCGCTGCCGCGATCGGCGATCCGCGGTTCCCGCCGCTGGCGCCCGAGGAGGTGCCTCGGGTCAGGATCGAGGTTTCGATCCTCAGTCTGCTGACGGAGATCGCGGACGCCGCCGACTTCGACGCGGAGCGGCACGGCATCGTCGTCGAGGCCGCTGGCCGGCGGGCCCTCCTCCTGCCGAAGGTCGCTCGGGAGCAGGGTTGGGACGAGGCGGCGACCCTGGCCGCGGTGTGCCGCAAAGCCGGGCTGCCGCCCGAAGCATGGCGCTGGCCGGAGGCCCGCCTCTGGGTGTTCGAGGCGGAGGACTTCGGCGAGGCGGAGTGGTCGGCGGGTCCGGGCACCGCTGGGGCCGGGACGCGTTCCGCCGGGATCCACTCCGACAGCGGGGACGAGCGATGACCGCCTCGCGCCACGTCGTTCGCGACGTCGTCTTCCGCGACCGCTACGGCCTCCACCCTCGAGCCGCAATGCGGATCAGCCAGACCGCGGCGCGGTTCGGGGCGCGGATGACCCTCGAAGACCTGACCGCCGGTTCCGCGCCGGTGGAGGTCCGGAGCATGCTCACGCTCGTCGGGGCTGCCATCCGGGCCGGCGACCGGGTCCGGGTAGCAGCCGACGGCGAGGATGGCGAGGCCGCCGTCTCGGCGATCGCCGACCTCCTCGAAGGTGGTGTCTGCCACCCCGGCGGGTAACCGGCAATCTCGGGGTCAGGGGTTCGGATCCCGAGCGCCATGCGGCCTCCACGTCCACGCCCATCCGTCGCGGATGACACTCAGAGCGAACAGTACGCGCTCCGTTCCGCCGCCGTGCTCTCGGATGACACCCAGGCCGAACAACACGAGAGGTTCGGCCGCCGCGAACCCCGTTTCTGTTCGCCCTGAGTGTCACTCGCCGCCGAACCGCGCCCCGACGCCCCGTTCTGTCCGCTCAGGCCGTCAGCCCGTGCGCTCGAGCCCGCCGAACCTGCGTTCTGTTCGGCGACAGCGTCACAGCCCGCCAGGAGGACGGCCGCGAACCCCGTTCTGTTCGCCCTGCGTGTCACTCGCCGCCGAACCGCGCCCCGACGCCCCGTTCCGTCCGCTCAGGCCGTCACGTCCCGCCAGGCTGAGGGCCGAAGCCCCGCCCGACGCCTGACCCGGCACGCCGCGGCCGCCACCCCACGCGGCCGTCACCCGCGCCCGACCCGGCGATACCGGCGGGCGACCCCCGCGAAGGCCGGCAGCCGGGCCAGGGCAGCCGACAGACGTCCCGGTCGGCCGTCCCGCCGCTCGACCGCGAGGAGGGCGTCGGCCGTCGAGCTGTCCGCCGGTCGGGCGTCAACGACGGCCACGTCGATCCTGACCCGGCCCGGGTCCGAAACCCCGAGACCGGCGATCTCCTCGGGGGACGGAGCATCCTCGAAGGCGAGCCGCACCTCCGCTTCGGCCCGCCAGTTCGGCCGCCGGAGGAGGATCGCCCGCCAGAGCCGCCCCACGGCCGGCGTCACCCGACCCTCTCCCGGCCGTGGTCGACTCGCCAGCGCCTCGCCGCGCGCCCAGCGGGCCGCCTGGTGGAGGAGCGCGTACTCGTCGAGGTCGGCGTAGTCGGCGAGCCGTTCGACCGGCGAGCCCTCCCCGAAGAGCGCCCGGATCGAAGGCTCGAAGACCTCGGCCAGGTCGAGATCGATGGCCCGCACCGTCCAATGGAAGTAGACCTGCTGGTACATGAAAAGCCGCGCCGTGAGGAACATCTCGAGCGCCCCCAGGCCCGGCTCGTAGATCGTCAGGCCCCGGTCGGTGACGAAGGCGTAGCGCCGGAGCCGCTCGACGTCGACCGGTCCGATGGCGACTCCCGTCAGGTACGCGTCGCGTCGGACGTAGTCGAGGTTGTCGACCGTGAAGACCCCAGAGAAGAGCGGCTGGAGCCAGCGGAGCCAGCGCGGCATCGACGGATCGGCGAGGGCGGGCTTGGCGATGAGGTAGGAGACCCAGCGCGGGTCGATCGCCTCGCCGGGCCCGAAGCGGTCCCGCTCCGGCATGACCCCCGGAGCCCGCCGCAGCCCGGCGATGAGAGGCCCCAGCTCCCGCTCGACGATGAGCTGGCTCAGGTCCTCGTGGCTGAGGCGCTTCCCGGGTGCGCGGCGCGGATCGGGGGGCGCCTCGAAGGCGGCGAGGACGTGGTCGTCGAAGAAGTGGGCGAAGGGGCCGTGGCCGACATCGTGGAGGAGCCCGGCGATCCGGAGCGTCTCGACGACGAGACCCTCCGAGGGGATGCTCGCGACCGGTTCGCCGGTGCCGAGCAAGGCCTCACGAAGCGAGGGGTAGAGGGCGCGCCCCCAGAGACCGGCTTCGTGCATGACGCCCAGGCCGTGGGTGAAGCGGCTGTGTTCGGCGGTCGGGAAGACCCAGCGCGCGCTCTGGAGCTGGCTGATCCGGCGCAGCCGCTGGAGCCAGGCCGAATCGAGGAGGTCCTCTTCGGCGACGTCCTCCTCTGGCAGCTCGGCCCGCCGCGCCTCGGCCGGGCTGAGGCGCTTCGTCAGCTCGAGGTAGCCGTGGATCGGATCGCTGATGAGGTTGACGGCGGCGAACCGCGGATGGCGGCGCATCCGCTCCTTACCCCTCGCCGTAGCGGGCCAGGGCGGCCTGGAGGGTCCGGGCGACGTCGGCCCGCAGCGCGGGCGGGGCGAGGACCTCGACGTCGGCTCCCCAGCCGAGGATCCAGAGCTTGATCTCGTGGGTCCCGGCCACCCGCGCCCGCCAGAGGAGCGAGCCGTCGGCGCCCTCTTCGACGACCTGGGTCGGATGCCAGGTCGCCTCCTGGACCCGCGCCGCGACCATCGGCGAGAAGCGAAGGACGACCTCCACCTCGGGCTGGTCGCCGATGATGTCCCAGGCCCGCAGGAGCGTCCGCTGGAGGGCGTCGGCGTTCGGTGGCTCGAAGGTCTCCGGGCTGACCGAGAGCGCTTCGATCCGCTCCACCTTGAAGGTCCGGAGGGCGCCGCGGTCCTCGTCGTGGCCGATGAGGTAGAGGGCATGGGTCTGGAGCGAAGGCTCGAGGAGGTAGGGCCGGACCCGAGCCTCCCGTGGCTCTCGCTCGGCACCCTCGTAGCGGGCCGGGACGTAGCGGAAGGTGACCTTCCGTCGCTCCGCCCAGGCCCGGACGAGGTCGTGAACGTGGCGGTTGAAGCGTGGATCCGTTCGGCGGCTGGCGAGGACGGTGAGCGTCCGCTCGACATGTTCGCGAAGGGGGATCGGGAGGACCTCCTCGAGCTTCTGGAAGGCAGCCGCGAGCTCCGGGTCGTACTTGTCGGCGTAGCGGGCCATGAGCCGCGCCGAGAGGACGACGGCCATCGCCTCGCCGAGGGTCAGATTCAGGGGCGGCAGGAAAGTCTCACCCTCGACGCCCCAGCGACCCTGCTCGTTCCAGACGGCGGCCCCGATCTCGGTCTCGAGAGCCCGAAGGTCGCGGTAGGCCGTCCGCCGAGAGACGCCGACCCGGCGGGCGATCTCGTCGATGGCGACGCCCCGCTCGCCGTGGGAGCGGAGGACCGAGAGGACGCGGTAGAAGCGGGCCAGGCGATCGCGTTTCCCGTTCGAGCCTCGGCCGTCGCCGTCGATCATCGCTCCTCCGGGCTTGCCGTTCCGTCCGCGTCGGACGTCATCGCCTTCATTCTGCCACCCGAGGGAGCGACGGAGGCACTGGCCACTGCAGCACCAGATCGTCGGGGCCGACCGCGGCCCGACGGCCACGACCTCGCCCACATCACGGGGTCGGGCGGGCGACAGTCGCGTCCCGTCCCCGAGCGACCGCCTCGAGCTCGAGGCGGATGGTGGCCAAGAGACCCGACGGCGAGAGCTCGTATGCCTCGCCGTTCACCGTCGCCTCGACTCGGCCGACCTGCCCGTCGGCGAAGACCCAGTAGTCGAGCTCCCCGCGCCAGCGTCGGAGCGAGGCGTCGCCGACGAGAAGCCAGAGCGGCCAGACGGCGGACCGGAAGGTCGGCCCGTCGATGGCGATCCGGCAGTGCCGGGCCCGGGCCCCGCCGACGGTGGCGATGCCGAAGTCCTCGGCCGGGGTTCGGTTCCCCGGGGCGAGGGCCACCGCCACGATCTGGCGGTCGAGGTCGGCCCCCGCCACCTCCGCCGGGTCGACGCGGAACCAGCCGATCCGAGGCAGCGCCCGCCAGGCCTCGCTCCCGACCCGAGCGGCGCCGTACGTCCCCAACGCGATCGAGGTCGCCGCGTAGCCGCTCCATCGGAAGTCGTCCCCGACCCGGAGCCCGGCGATGTCGACCTCGCCGATCGGTCGGAGATCGACTTCGCCTGACAGGCGCAGGCTCAGGCGGGCGCTCGGGCTGGCGGCGAGATCGGCATGGCAGGCGGGCGGCTCGAGGGACGGATCCGTGGGACCGTACACAGAGCCCGGGACGGGGCGATCCCGAAGCGCGAGGTCGTTCGCCACCGCCGTCGCCGCGACGGCTGAAGCCGCGGTGATGGTGAGGGCGGCCCCGATGGCCGAGCCGACGACGAGACGTCGCCGCCTGCCGGCGCCCCAGCCCAGGATCCGCCGGGCGAGGCCGAAGCCCGCGAAGAGACTCGTCGCGGCGAGGGCAAGGAGCCACGGGTAGGCGGCCTCGACGGACGGGAGGAGGGTCTGCGGCCCGCCTCGGGCGAGGCGGAGGACGAGCCCGCCAATGGACGGAACGAGGAGGAGCAGACCGAGGGTCCCGAGGGTGACGATGGACGGGAAGGCGAGGCGTCCGCGGGGGACCGGTGGCCAGCGCAGGCCGCTGGCAGCGATGGCGGTCGGCAGGCAGGCGGCGAGGCCGACGAGGAGGTCGATCGGGCCGCCGGGCCGGTAGCCGACGAGGACGAGGAGACCACTCGCCGCCCAGCCGCCGGTCAGGGCCGCCGCGAGAAGGCGGAGCTCGAACTGGCGAACGCGCATCGCCGGGCGAGTGTATCGGCTCTGCTGGTCCCCGCCGATCGTGCCGCGCTCGATGGGCCAGGCCGTCGATCCGCCGCCGGAGCTGGGAGGAGGGGGTCAGTCGAGCCCCAGCACGAAGTCCGCGGCAGCGACGACGTGCGGATCGTGGGATGCAACGAGGATGGCATGCCCCGCGTCGCGGAGCTCCCGGAGGAGCTGCACGATCTGATCTGCACTGGCTCGGTCGAGGCTCGCCGTCGGCTCGTCGATCAAGAGGAGTGGCGGATCACCGTTCAAGGCTCGGGCGATGGCGACACGCTGCTGTTCGCCAGCGGAGAGCTGGCTCGGGAAGTGATCCGCTCTTCCATCGAGACCCACCCGTTTCAGGAGTTCCCGCACGCCAGCTGGATTGTTGCTCAGCGACCCATCGGCCCCCCTGGCGAGGGCGACGTTCTCCGCTGCGGTGAGCGACGGGACGAGACCTCCGTGTTGGAACACGAAGCCGATGAAGCCTCGACGCAAGCGCTGGATCTCAGCCTCCGGGAGTCCCTCGATGGGCCTCGAACGCCACAGGACCCTCCCCTCCGTCGGCCGGAGGAAGCCGGCGCAGAGCAGGAGCAGCGATGTCTTGCCCGAGCCCGAGCGCCCGGCGACGCACGCCAACGTTCTCGATGAAAGGCTGAGCTCCACGTGGCGAAGGACTCGGATCACCACTCCGCGGCTCGGGCCCTGGTACTCCAGGCCGAGGTCATGCACCTCGAGGAGAGGTTCGGAACTCGCCACGAAATCGCCCTCGGTCACGGCCGTTGCATCGGGTCGACGACGAGGCCGACGAGGAGCGGCCCGACGACTCCCAGGATTGGGCTGATGATGATCGTCGCGGCGACGATCAGGACGGGACTCGCGGCACCGATGGCCGTCGCGGTCGCACCGCTCATCGCCGCGCCGACAGCGGCCGCCGGCAGCGAGAGGACGGCTCCCGCCGCGAGTCGCGTTCCGAGAACCTGGGAGCGGGTCCAGCCCGCGGCGATGAGCGCGGCTGCCTCCCCCGCCCGAGCGCGAGCGTCCAGGCGCCACATGGCGGCGAGGGCCACGGCGTTGGCGGCGACGGCGGCGGCGAGGGTCAGCAGGAGGGACGGCTCGATGATCTGCAAGACGGCCGAGGCCAGCCTCGTTGGACCAGCCCTCAAACCTGCCTCTGCCACCACGCCACCGACGAGCGAGAGCGCCGATGCCGCCGCTCCAAGCCCGAGGACCAGGATGAGCGATCTCGTTAGACTGGCGATGACGTTGCGGATCCCGAGCGTTACGGGCCCGCGGGCGGCCGGCAGACGGGGCGTCCGAGGGTTGACGTCGCCGGCCTGAACAAGAGCGCCGCTGGCCTCGATCCGCGTGTCGGTCAAGTGCAACCCCAGGGCGGGTGCCGCAACGACCCCGAAAGCCACCACGACGACGGCTGCCCCGGCAGGGATGGTGGTGCCCTGCGCGATCCACACGACGAGCCCGAGCCCGAGGACGATGATCCCCGAGATGAGCGCCTCCCCCATCACCCAGGCCCGGATGTTCCCGTTGCTCCACCCCGACGCCAGGAGGATCGCGACTTCTCTTCGCCGGGTTGCGGCCCGTACCGCCTGGACCGCCGCGGTGGCGACCATGGCGGAGGCGAGGCCGATGACCAGGATCTCGAGCGCCCCACCGGTCAGGCCACGGAAGACGCGCTCGGCGGCGCCGAGGGTCGTCCACTCCTGGCGGATCCAGCCCAGGTCAGCAGCGCCGTTGTCGCGAACGATGTAGCCAGGGACGAACACGTCGACGGGCTGCGGCGAGGAACCTGCCACGATGTCGACGTCCAGTCCCATGGCGAGAATCGCCTCTGCCACGCGTTCGATCCGAGCGCGGCTCGCGGTGCTGAAGTCGGAGACGCCGGCCACACGGACGCGCACGGCATCGATGGGATGATCGCCGCGCAGGATGACCGCACCGCTGAGATCGGTAATCGCCAGCGGCGGGACCATGATCAGGCCCCGCGGGTTCAGGGTCGAAGACATCTCCACCAGCGGCCTCGGAGACGTCACCGGCGAAGGCGCCGCCGCGCCTCCCAGCCAAAGCGTGTGCGGCGGATCGTACGCGCCGAACGGCACGTAGGAGAGCGCTTCGGTCGGTATCTCCAGCTTCGACAAATCGAACTCGCCGAGGGGGGCGAAGAAGAACGGTTGATCGCGTGGATCCTGGGCGGCGTAGCCCTCGGCCGCGACGAGTGGGACCTCCCGAAACTCCCGGTACGCAGCCTCACGGCCAGTCGTGATCTCCGGGGCGAGTGGATCGTTGGACGAGCGCTCCCCAGGAGCCTCACCGTCGGGTCCCACGACCCCGAGCGGTGCAATCTCAAAGGCGACAGTCGCGTCCGAGTCGGGCCTCCTTGGCACGATCCGATACTGCGGGCGCGTCGGGAGGCCCGCCGTGAAGTCGCGGAACTCACTGAAGGCCGTGGCCGACTGCACGGTGGTGGTCCCCGGCCAGGGGAGGGCAGCTTTCGTCAACTGAAGGGGCCGTAAGGAGCCCGTCAGGTCCGTGTCGGCGACGCCGATGGGCGTGGTGCCGGGGCCGGCTTCGGCTAGGGCAGCCTTGAGGACGTCGGAGCCCGCCGCGCCCGGTGGGTAGGACGTCAGAGGGATGCCGACCCGATCGACTTCCAGCTGCAGCCTCAGCGAGGCATAGATCCGATCGCTCACGACGAGGGGGACGACCGGCCGGCCCAGGACCACCTCATTTTCCACTCGAGAGGCAAAGCTCAGCACGGTTCGCGCAAACGCGTACTGGTCGGGAATCGACGCATAATCGAAGGTCCCAACGGTCCTCGAGGTCGGTGGGATCCCTGCGAGGGGCGCCAGGAACTCTGCCGTCGGCCCGAGGAGAGCCATCTCCGCGGCAGGATCCACGGCCATGAGGGGGCTCGCGATGGCCGGCAGGGGATGGTCGGAGCTGAGCTGGTAGACGATCGTGCCATCCGCCAGTTGACCGCTCGAGAGGCTCCCGAAATTCGTCGCCCATCGCTGGATGGCTTGAGGGCCCTCCCCCGGGCCGAGCAACAGGAGCCCGCTCTGGCGCTGTACGAGGAGATCGCGGAGACCGTCGTTCGTGGTGGCAGTCAGGCGGATGCGGTAGAGCGTCGGTTCGGCCGGAGGGGCTGGTAGATACACGACCGGGTTGCTCAGGACGTAGTGGACGAACCCGACGAAGCCGATCGGCGCGGCGATCTCGACCCCATCGATGCGGCGGATCGCCTCGAGCTGCTCGATGCTGATTCCGCCGGTGCCCGCGAAGCCGATGAAGTTCGGCTCGACGACCCCGTTCGTCCGTTCCAGGTCGAGATGTGTGCCCGGCGGTCGAACCAAGAGGTCGTACGCACCCCGCCAGTTGGCGCTGACCTCGCCCTGGATCCGTACGACGGTTCGCTCCGCGACCGAGGCCATCGACGCTGTGACGAGAGCCACGACGAGCACCCCCAAGAGCACCGTCGGACTCCGGCGGGTCCGCTCCAGGGGGCCCGGGAGCGTTCTCTCCTGCATCGTCAGGAGCCAGGTTGGTGTGGGTTAGCAGGGAGTTCCGCCCGCCTCCGTCGCCCTCGTGTAGTCGCGAGCGTATCCGGCGTCGCTGTCCTCGACCTCGAGCAGCTGGGTGAACTGTTCGGTCGTGCAAGGAGAGAACGCGTGACTGTCTGACGAGTTCACGATATGTGTGGACGGCCACCAGAGCCCCGTACCGTCGCCCCGGGTCCAGAGAACCTGAAATGGACCGTCACCTCCCCACGTCAGGGTCCAGTGCGAGGCGACCCCGTGTGGGTGACGCTGCGTCTCGGGCTCCGCGTTGGCACTTGCGGCCAAGGCCACGGCGCCGACCGAGATGGCTCCCAATCCAGCCATCAGCCCGGTCAGGAGGCGATGTCGCATCCCGGACCTCCGTCGATCTCAGAACAGCGGCGTCATGACGCCATGGTTGAGATCGAGCGTAACGCTCCAAAAGTCCGTCGTCAACGCACCGAGCAAGTAACGGAATACCGGAGGTTCGGTGCCTCGTGTCGAGGGAAACCCACGACGGGGCTCTCGCTGTCCATCCGGCGGTCGTCCGTGCCGAGAGTACCGGTCCCTCCCGGACCTTGGGGCCATCGAACATCGCTCCCGAACCCGGCACGATCGAGCCGACCGCACCGGACCGCAGCGAACCGGTCCGGCCCGGTCCGCGGGCAGGCACCCGCGAACTGGCAGGTGGATGCCGAATGATCGACGAGCGACGAACCGAGGGGCCACTCGACCCGGCGCCTTCGACCCGCAGCAGCGCTGTCGGCTCGCAGCGCGTCCGTCGGGGTCGGTCGTCGGCAGAAACCCGCCAGCCGGGGTCGGGGCGCAGTGGAGGCCGGCGGCCGCCACGGCCGGGAGCGCCGACAGCCGTCGCCGGACAAGCCGATCGGCCCGGGACGCCGCCGACGAGGAGCCTGGCACCGACGCAGGCCATCTTCCGGCTCCTCCTCCTCCGTGGGCTTTCGGAGACCGAAGCGGCGAACCTCACCGCCTTCCTCTGCGGGCTCCCGGTCGGAGAGCGGCCCTGGCAGCTCCGCGAAGTGAACCAGCTCCTCTTCCTCCGCGAGCTCCATCGTCGCGGCCTCTTCGAGCGGGGCGAGGTCCCGCCGGGGCTCGACGTGACCCCACCGCCGCTCGCCTGACCGCCGGTCCCACCCAGGAGGGACCGGCACGAGACAACTGCACATCCCGCCGACGGCGTCCCTCCTCCGCCGCCGGACCGACCCCCGAAGCGGCGCTCTCCTCCTCCGGCGCCGCTTCGGGCCGTTCGCAAAGGAGCACCGGTGGCGCCCCTGTCGGCCAAGACGGTCCCCAGGCACCGTATCATCGGCGGCCATGCGCCCCTTCATCAGCTTCCTGAGCGACTTCGGGGACGACGTTGCCGCTGCCGTCTGCCGAGGCGTCATGCTCGGCATCTGCCCCGAGGCGACGATCCTTGACCTCAGCCATGCCGTCCGGAAGTTCGCCATCGCCGACGGGGCTTGGCGCCTCGTCTTCGCCCTCCCCTACCTGCCCGTCGGCATCCACGTCGCCGTCGTCGATCCCGGTGTCGGGACGGAACGGCGGCCCATCGGCCTTCGGGTCGGGCGCGGGGACGTCCTCATCGGTCCCGACAACGGCCTCCTCGTCCCGGCCGCCGAGACCGCCGGCGGGATCGTCGAGGCCCGGGTCCTGGCGAACCGCTCCCTTTGCCGCGAGGCCGTCTCATCGACCTTCCACGGCCGGGACGTCTTCGCCCCCATGGCGGCCCACCTGGCGACGGGGGTGCCCTTCGAGGCCGTCGGCCCGATCGTCCCGCCGGCCAGCCTCGTCCGCCTCCCCGAACAGCGGCCGAGGATCGTCGCCGGGGGGCTCGAGACGGTCGTCGTCTTCGTCGACGGCTTCGGGAACGCCTACTTCGCCGGGACGCCGGAGGACCTCGAAGCGGCCATCGGTCCTTTGGCGCCGGGTCGCCGGCTCCGTGTCCGGTTCGGGGGTCTCGGCGAGGCCGCTGCCGAGGCCGCTGGTGAGGCCGCTGGTGAGGCCGCTGGCGAGGCCGTCGGCGAGGCCGTGCCTCCGAGCGAAGAGCGTGGGCTCGAGGTCACCTGGCAGCGAACCTTCGGTGAGGTCCCCCCGGGGGCCGCGCTCCTCTACCGCTCGTCGGCAGGACAGCTCGCCGTCTCAGAGAACCGAGGGAGCATCGCCGACCGGCTCGATCTGGCCGTCGGCCTCCCGGTCCGCATCGAGTCCCTCGACGCGGCGAGCTGACCGCCTCCCTCCGATGATCGACCCGCGGGCGCCCCTCGTCGAGGTCGAGGCCCTCTCCTTTCGGTACCGGCGGGCGGCCGAACCTGCCCTCCGGGATGTCTCGTTCGCCATCGAGCCGGGATCGGTCACCCTCGTCGCCGGCCCCTCGGGCTGCGGCAAGAGCACCCTCATCCGGGCCCTGAACGGACTCGTCCCGCACGCCTACCCGGGCGAGCTCCACGGGGAGGTCCGGGTTCGGGGTCGATCCACGAGAGAGCTTCGGCTCCGCGACATTGCCCGGACCGTCGGCACGGTCCTCCAGGACCCGGCCCGCCAGATCGTCGGGGCGACCGTCGAGTCGGAGCTCGCCTTCGGCCCCGAGAACCTCGGGCTGCCGCCGGCCGAGATTCGGCGTCGCCTGACCGCGGTGGCGAGCCGGACGGCCCTCGACCACCTCGTCGGTCGCGAAACGGCCGCCCTCTCGGGGGGCGAGCGACAGCTCGTCGCCGTGGCCGGGATCCTCATGATGGAGCCCGAGGTCCTCGTCCTCGACGAGCCGCTGGCGAACCTCGACCCGGCGACGGCAGACCGGCTCGTCGCCATCCTTCGCGGACTGGCCGACGAGGGTCGCGCCATCGTTATCGTCGAGCACCGGGTCGAGGAAGCCCTCGCTCTCGCCCCCGACCGCGTCCTCTACCTCGATGGAGGGCGGGTTGCGTATGCCGGGCCCGTCGACGGCTTCCTTCGGGTCGCCGATCCCGCAGCCGTGAAGCTCCCCTTCGAGGTCGTCCTCGAGCGGGTCCGCTCTGCTTCGGCTTCGATTGCCACGAGGGGGCATGTCGGCTCTCCCGAAGCGAGCCCCGGGGCAGAGGTCCCACCATCGGTCGAGCCGACCTCCGACGGACGGGCGAGACCGGAGGGCGCCCTGGGAGCCGACCTGCGAGGCGAAGCAGGTGACGGGATCCCACCGCGGCTCGAGTTCCGGAGGGTCGACGTCATCCTCGGTGAGCGCCCCGTCCTCTGTGGCCTGAGCGCCCGGTTCGGGCGACGGGAAACGATCGCCGTCCTCGGGCCGAACGGGTCAGGCAAGACGACCCTCTTTCGGACGGCGATGCGGCTCGTCCCGGTGCGGGCTGGCGAGGTTTTCGTGGACGGCGTCTCCACCGCGACGCGAACCGTCGCCGAGCTGGCGGCCGTCTTCGGCTTCGTCTTCCAGAGTCCGAGCCAGATGCTCTTCGCCCGAACCGTCCGCGACGAGCTCCTCTTCGGGCCGCGGAACCTCGGTCGAGCCGAATCGGCAGCCGAGGGCCTCCTCGCCAGGGTCCTCCGGCAGACCGCCCTCGACACGATCGAGGGGATCCTCGACCGACCGCCCCTCACCCTCTCCTTCGGTCAGCAGAAGCGGCTCGCCCTTGCCATCGCCCTCGCCCTCGAGCCACGGACCCTCGTCCTCGACGAGCCCTCGGCGGGGCAGGACTACCGGACGGCCCGGCGCTTCATGGCCGAGGTGGGTCGGATCGGTGAGCTCGAGAGCACGTACTTCATCACCCACGACGTCGATCTTGCATTGACGCACGCAGACCGTATCCTCCTCCTTCGGGACGGGCAGGTCGTCGCCGACGGACCCCCAACCCGGGTGACGGAGGACGAGGAGCGCTGGCGGACGTGCAACCTGCACGTCACGTCGCTCATGCGGGCGAACGCCCGGTGGCGCATGGGCGACGGGCGCTTCCTCGACGCGGAGACGCTCGCCTACCGCATCGTCGCCCAGGAGCGCTTGGCGGGCGGAGGAACGAACCGGGCTCTTGAGGAAGATCGGAGGGAGTGATCATGGCCACGATGCAGATGCAACGGCCCGGGCTCTGGGAGGTCTCGTCCCGGGTCATCGTCTATGCCGCCATCGGGGCGGCCCTCTATGGCGTCCTCGGCCTCTTCAGCTTCGTCCTACCAGGGACGCAGAACGTTTCGGTCCGGCCCGCCTTCGCGATCGTCACCTTCTTCGGCTACTCGTTCGGGCCGATCGTGGGTCTCTTCACCGGCCTCGTCGGCAACGCCGTCATCGACCAGCTGACCGGCTACGGCTTGCTCACGGCCTGGAACTGGAGCATCGCGAACGGCCTGGCCGGGCTCATCGCCGGCCTCCTCGGAGCCGGGGCGTTGGCGACAGCGGGCGGCTCGAAGATCGTCGGCTCGGCGGTCGTGGCCGCGGTCGCGGTCGTCGTCGGCTTTCTCTTCGTCATCACCGACATCTGGGTCTTCGGCAACAGCCTCGAGACAGCGATCACCGCCAGCTACGTTCCGGTCGTCGTCGCCGACGTCATCGCCGGGGTCATCCTGACCCCGATCCTCGTTGCGGCCTGGGAGCCGTTGCGGGAGTCGCTCGGCCGCTGAAGGCTCGGACCCTGAGCCGACAAGGCTCGCCAGGGTTTTGGCGCGCCATGGAGGCGCCGAAGGCGGCCGCCGCCCGGTCGCGACGATGATCGTCACCCCGCGCTATCTGGCCCGAGGGTCGTGGCTCGCCCGCCGCGACCCTCGGGTGCCACTCGTCGTCGGCGTCTGCGCGGCGGCGACGGTCATCCAGGTCTGGGATGCTCGAATCGTCCTCGTCCTCCTTGGTCTCGCCCTTGTCTACTACCGAACGGCCGCCATCCCGTGGCGGGCCGTTCGGCGGCAGTGGCTCTTCGCCCTCGCCTTCGTCAGCCTCCTCGTGCTCGTCAATACCTTCCTCACCGGGGGCGAGATCGGCGGTCTCGACCCGCGGACGTTCCGGCCCCTCTTCCGCATCCCGATCGTCGGAACGGTGATCTACGCCGAGACCATCTCGTATGGGGTAACGCAGCTCCTCCGCTTCGTCACCTTCGTCGCCGTCGGCTTCCCGATCGCCTACGCCATCGCCCCGGCCGATCTCGGGGTCGCCCTCGCCCGGCTCGGCCTCCCGGACCGCTTCGCGGTCGGGATCGACCTGACGTTCCGCTTCCTGCCCTCGCTCGCCGCCGACTTCCAGGAGACGATCGACGCCCAGCGGATCCGCGGCTACGAATGGGACCGCGGCGGTCGGAACCCGATCGCCCGGCTCCGACAGGCGACGCCGCTCATCGTCCCCCTCACGATGCGGGCCATCGTCGGTGCCGAGGACACGATCGATGCCATGGACCTGCGCGCCTTCGGGACGGGTCGCCGGACCTGGCTTCGCGAGCTGCGGTTCGACGCCGTCGATCGGCTCGTCGTCGGCGTCGCCGTTGGGACCCTGGCTGCCGTCACGGTCGTCGGCTTCGCCGGCTACGCGAGGCTCTGGGTGTTTCCCTTCTTGCTCGGTCCGGCGGGGTAGGGCAGCCACCGCGGGATCCGGGGCGCCCGAGCCGGTCAGCGTTCGATGGCGCTCCCCCGGCAGGCGTCGACGAAGACCCGCCAGAGGCGCTCGAACTCGGGCGGCGACGTCTCGATCCGCTCGGGATGGCACTGAACGCCGACGACGAGGCGGTCGCCGATCGCCTCGAGGGCCTCGACAATCTCGCCGGCCGGCGACCAGGCGTAGCCGGCGGCGATGAGGCCGGGCGCCAGGTCGACGGGGCGAACGGCCTGGTGGTGCGAGGAGTTGACGCGGAGCCGGCCGCTCCCCGAGGCCGGGGCGAGGATCCGGGCCAGCCGCGTTCCGGGGACGAGCCGGAGATCGTGGCACCGCTCCGGCCGCCCGAGGGCGTCCCGGCCGCAGGTCCGCTCGCCAACCCCGGCTCCCGCCCCGTCCCTGACGCCCGCCCCGTCCCTGACGCCCGCCCCGTCCCTGACGCCCGCCCCGTCCCTGGCCGCCGCCTCGTCCCTGGCCGCCGCCCCACCCGCGCTCGCCGCCTCGCTCGCCGCCTCGCCCGTCGCCTCGGACGGCCGGTCGTGCCCGTCGACGTGCTGGAGGAGCCGACCCCCCGAGAAGACATTGATCGCCTGGTGCCCCCGACAGATGCCGAGGACCGGGACGCCCCGCTCGGCTGCCGTCGCCCAGGCTTCGGCCTCGAGCTCGTCCCTGGCTGCGTCGATCACCCGCGCCCCGGCCGCGGCCGCGCCGTAGCGTTCGGGGGCAATGTCGGCACCGCCCGAGAGGAGGAGGCCAGCCATCCTCTCGAAGGCTCGTCGCCGCTCTGCGGCCGAGGCCCGCGCGTCGATCGGGATCGGGTCGCCGCCGTGCCGCCGGACGGCTTCGAGGTAGCGGGCGTTGACCGCCGCCGTCCGAGCCGGATCGCGTTCCCCCGACTCGCCGGGCGCTGCGAGGGTGACGAGGATGAACGGTCCGCGTGCCATGCCCAGCCCTCCTCTGTGGGCCCTAGCGTCCGAACATCGTGTCGAGGGTGACCGGGACGAGGCCCCGCTCCCGGAGCCCGTCGACGATCCGTGGCAGCGCCTCGAGGGTGTGGTAGCCCCCGAGGTGCATGAGGACGATCGAGCCGCCCTGGACCCGCGACAGGACCTTGGCGACGATATCGTCCGTCGTCGGCCCACCGTCGGCCTCGGGCTTCCAGTCGATCGTGTCGATGTCCCACATGACCGTGTAGCTCCAGCCGGCGACGCCGACGGCCGCCCGGACCGCTGCGTTCTGGGCCCCGTAGGGAGGCCGGAACCAGGGCCGGGTCGAGCGCCCCGTGATCGGCTCGACAACCGCCTCCGTCCGCTCGAGCTGGTCGACCATCTGGGTCGCGGTCAGGGTCGTGAAGTTCGGGTGATCCCAGCTGTGGTTGCCGACCCGGAAGAGGTCCGGGTGGGCGGCCGCCCGTTCGATGACGGCCCGCCCGACGGCCGTCGTCGAGACGACCTTGCCGGTGGGGAAGATCGTGGCCGGGACGTCGTTGGCGATGAGCCAGTCCATGATGTCGAGGGCTGGGTCGAGCCGGCCGCCCATGTCGAGGGTGAGGGCGACCGCGTTCGAGCCGCGCGGGCCGGAGGAGATGAGGAGGCTCGTCCCCGCCGTCGGCGTCGGGGCCGGCGGGAGCGTCAAGGTCGGGATCGGCGTCGTCGTCAGCCTCGGTGTCGGGATCTCCTCATCGCCGAGGACGACGCCCGGAACGATGACGAGCTCCCAGCCGGCGGCGATCGTGTTCGGGTCGTAGTCCGGCGACTCCGGGTCGAGGCTCGGGTAGCGGTCGCGGTTCCAGTAGGCGATGCTCCGGATGTCGGTCGCGAAGCGGCGAGCGATGGAGCTCAGGGTGTCGCCGCGCAGGACGACGTAGGTGAGCGGGGTCGGCGAAGCCGGCGCCGTTGGCGAGCCGGGACCGGAGGGTGGCGGGTTTGACGGGTTCGTGGCCGGCCCGCTCGGGGCCGGCGAAGCGGGCGTCGACGGCGAGGGTCGATCGGAGCCGCTGGCGACGGGACTCGCACTCGAGCCGGTCGCCGACCCGGTGGGCCCGGCGGCGCCGCAGCTCGCCACGAGGAAGACGACGAGGAGGACAACGAGGAAGGTAACGGCCGGCCCGAGGGCGAGAGCCCGGGGGCCGGCCGGGCGGCGCGGCGCGAGGGCGGGATGATGCATGGCAGCACCAGTGTGACGCATGGCGGCCGTCGATGTGGCGCCACGCGGAAGGACGTGGCGCAGCCGCTCCGTCCAGCTGCGTGGCGCAGCCGCTCCGTCCAGCTGCTCGGCGCAGCCGCTCCAGGCAGCCGAGGCAGCCGCTCCAGGACGTGCCACGCGCCCAAGGCGCGCCGCTGGCTGGTCATCCCATCGGCCCCCGCCGCGGAGGACGGGATGGCCTCAGGCGAGCCGGAGACTCGGTGGGTCGACGGGCGTCGGGACCTGGAGGCCGAGCTCTCCCGCGAGGGCCTCACCCTCGGCGGCCGTCGCGATCCGCCCGTGACCACCTCGCTTGGCGACGAAGCAGGCTCGATCGGCGGCCAGGAGGACCTCCTCGGGCGTTCGCCCGTTGGCTGGGAACGTCGCCGCCCCGATCGAGCAGCTGACAGTGAGCCCGGCCCGGGCCCACTCCGACCCTGGTCCCCCGACGGCAAGGACGGCGTCCCGGATCCGGCTTGCCGCGGCGACGGTGCCGCTCATGTCCGCTCCCCGGAGGATGATGGCGAACTCGTCGCCGCCGTAGCGGAAGACCCAGTCCGCCCCTCGTCCGACCCGCGGGATCGCGGCGGCGATGTCCCGGAGGTAGCGGTCGCCGGCCTGGTGGCCGAGGGCGTCGTTCACGCTCTTGAAGTCGTCGAGGTCGACCATGAGGAGGCCGAAGGGTTCGCCAGCCTCGACGAGTCGGGCGAGCCATTCCTTGAAGGTCCCGTGGTTGAGGAGCCCGGTCAAGGCGTCGGTCTGGGCCCGGACGGCAACGGCCCGGTGGACCTCCGCGTTCTGGAGGGCGATGGAGACCTGGGCCGCGAAGAGCTTCACGAGCTCGAACTCGTCGGGGGTGTAGCGCCGAGTGCCGAACCGCTCGAGCATGAGGATCCCGGTTGCCCCCGTCCGCCCGCGAAGCGGGGCGACGATCCGGCTTCCCACCCGAGCTCCTCCGGCCGGCGCGTCCCCAGCGCCTCCCGGCGAACGGTCGGACGATGCCGATCCCTCGACGAGGCGCGGACTGTTCTCCTCGAGGACGAGCTTCGCCAGGCGTCGGGCTTCGGCGTCCCAGTTCGCGGGCGCTGCCGTCGAAAGGCCCTTCGCGGCGAGGGGTCGGAGGCTCATCGCCTGCGAATCGACGACGGCGATCGTGATCCGGTCGTAGCCGATGATCGAGGCGAGCCCATCGGCGACCTGATCGAGGACGGCCCGCGGGTCGAGGGTCGCCAGGATCGACTCGGTCATCCGGAGGAGCTCCCGCTGACCAACGAGCTGACGCTCGAGGGCTGCCGACTGGGCCCGGAGCCGCTCGGTGGCGTCGGCGTTCGCCATCGCCTGGGCCGCGAAGCTGGCGTAGATGACGAGGAGCCGCAGATCGTCGTCGGTGAACTGGTGGAGGCCGAGTTTCGAGAGGACGAGGACCCCGAGGACGTCGTCCTCGTGGAGCATCGGCGCCAGGAGCATCGACTCGTCGAGGTCGGCGTCGGTGCCGGGGATCGTGAGGGCCCGCGGATCGTGGGCGGCGTCGCCGACGATCTGGGCGACCCGATGCGCGGCGACCCAGCCGGTGAGGCCGAGCCCGACCTTCGTCCGAAGCTGGTCCGGCGTCTCGTCCACGTACTCGCCGATCCGCCCCCGCATGGCGACCGGGATGAGGTCTTCGCCGTAGCGCCGATAGACGCGGACGTTGTGGTGATCGATGAGCTCGCTCAGCTCGGAGACGATCGCCTCGCCGATCTCCCGCACCGACGACAGTCGGGAGAGCCTCGCTCCAAGCTGCTGGATCGAGGCGAGCTGGGCCGTCCAGCGCGCCATCTGCCCGTAGTCCCGGGCGGTCCGGACGGCGACGCTGGCATGGTCGGCGAAGGCCGCCAAGGTGGCGAGGTCGGCCGGTGCAAACGAGCGACCCGCCGCGGGATAGAGATCGAGGAGGCCGAGGGTGACCCCCCGGTCGACGAGCGGCACGACCGCGCGACCGACGACGCCCTCCTGGACGGCAGCCGAGCGAAGGGCAGCCTCCCGCGGGTCTGACCGGATGTCGCTGCTCGTCCGCGGCTCGCGGGTGGCGAGGGCCTCCGCCACGAGGGAGGAGCGGGCGGGATCCGAGACGAGGGCGAGATAGGCCGCCGACAGACGACGCGCGATCCCGACCTCGAAGCGGCCGGGGAGCCCGCGGGCGAGGTAGATGGCTCCCCGGTCGGCCCCGAAGAAGACGAGGGCGTGGTCGATGAGGGTCTCGAGAACCTGGCCGAGGTCGAGACGCCCGCCGAGGTCGAGGGCGATCCGGCGGAGCGCCTCGGTCGATTGGAGCGCTCGACGGGCGTCAGCTTCGGCTCGTTCGGCTCGGACGATGGCGCCGACGATCCCAGCGAGGCTGCCAGCGAAGTCGGGGCGTGGCAGCGAGGCGAGGGGGCCGTCCGTGGCGAGCCAGAGGATCGCCGGCAGGCTGCCCCCTGCCGGAGCGGCGACCGCGAGCTCCGGGCCGAGTCCGACGATCGGTTCGGTTCCGGGTCCAGGGAACGAGGCGAGGCCGCTCCGGAGGGCCGCCGTGAGGAGACGGTGTCCCGGGTCGAGGGGGCCCGCCGGGCCGGTACCCGCCGTGGCCCGGGCGACGAAGCCTTCGGTCTCGAGCTGCCAGACGCCGACGGCGGCAAGACCGAGGCCATCGAGAATCGCCCGGATGGCGGCGCCGAGCGGGTTTGGACTACCCGCGTCGGCAGCGGCGAGGCCGACGCGAGTGACGAGGTCGAGCTCGATTCGCCGTCGCTCGGCCTCGAGGAGGCTGTCGGCGACAGGCGTTGTCGGGTGGGCGAGGGAGTCGTGGTCCGGCCCCGGCGAGGCTCGCCACCCGGCGAGGCCCCCGCCACCGTCCGGCGGCGCGGTTCGGGCCCCGCGTGGCGTCGCCCCCGGCACCTTTGCCGGAGCGTCGTCGAGCGACTCGCGGGCGCGATCGTGGCGACCTCGCTGGGTCTCGGCCAGGAACCGCTCGAGATCGGCGAGGCGGAAGCGCCGGTCACCGCGAGCGTTGATCCGGAAGTGGCGGAGGAGACCTCGGTCGCTCCAGGCCCGGACGGTGTTCGGATGGACGCCGAGGATCCGGGCGGTCCGGGTGACGGAGAGGGTCGCCTCCGTCCGCCGGGGAGAGGGCGGTGGATCGTTCGAGAAATCGGGCATCGTCGAGGTGGGTGACCGGAGCTCCGTGTGCTGTTCGTGTCCTCTCGTGGCCGGGAGCGACCCGCCCCGGGCCGACGACGCTCGCTGCGGGACCGGGATCCCTGGTGGGAAATGTGAAGTCGGCGAGCGGAACGGTACAGACGGTCACAGATCCTGCCAATGGGACGAAGGTCCCGCCGGGCTGACGCTTCTGGCGTCCTCACCGAAGCCACCGGGGCGCCGAAGCGCGGAGTTCGACGGACCCGGAGCGGGGCCCCGGCGGGAGCCCCCGCAGCGCCCCCAGCGACGGATCCGCTGCCGGCCCGCGGCGGCCCTCAGCGGCGCCGGTCCGTCTCCTCCCCCGGCACGAGCCGGACGTAGAGGAGCGTCACCGCCACGGCGAGGAATCCGACGAGGAGGACGAGGCCAACGGCGACGAGCGGTTCGCCGACGAAGCCCGGCCCCTGGCCGGGGCTCCGCGGATCGCCGATCGGCGGTGACGGGGTCGGGCTCGCCGCCCGGACGACACCGGTTCCGAACGAGCCGAGCCTCGCCGCGACCCCGATCGGTGCGCCGGGGAGCGAGGTCGCGACGAGGAGGACGACGAGGAGGGCAACGACGACCAGGGCGCTCGGCGACGACGATCGGCCCGGAGCGACGCCCGCGATCGTGGGCCCCCCGCCGACCGCGGGCGTCCCGGCGGGGCGTCGCCTCCTCGCCGCTCGTCCCGTCTCCGCCGGCCGCCCCGTCTCCGCCGGCCGCTCCGTCTCTGCCGGCCGCTCCGTCTCCGCCGGCCGCCGTCGCCGAGGGAGATCCGCCACGGTCGTCACCCGACGAGGAGGCCGACGAGGCCGACGAGGACGCCGCCTCCGATGGCGAGGAGCCCACCGACGAAGAGGACGGCGGCGGCAGCCGGACGGAGTCGCTCCCCCTCGACGAGGACCCGCATCGCCTCGGCCGGCTCGAGGGTCGTCAGGACGAGGTCCCGCCCGAGGCCCGGTCCGAGCCGAACCCGCCCGTCGGGGCCGAGGGTCGGGACCCCGAGGGCGATGGCGTGCTCGACCGACGAGATCTGCTCGACGCGGACCCGGACGACGGCGCCCGCTGGCGTGCCGGGCGGGAGCCGCTCGGCCAGCTCGCTCGCTCGGCCCCGGGACTCCCGGGGCAGGACGACGAGGCCGGCATCGAGGGCGCTTTCGTCGATGGCGATCGCGTCGAGCCCCTCGCGGATCGCGAAGGGGACGGCCTGACGGTGATCGTCGACCGTTCGCCAGCCGCGCCCCTCGAGGATCTCGATCCGCGTCCGGCGCCAGACGAGGGGCCGATGAGCCGAGTCCTCGAATTCGGCCTCGCTGTCGATCCGCCCGTCGACCCGGACGTAGCGGGCGATGCCAGATCGGGCGAGGGCGACGGCATCGGCGACCGACACCTGCGGCGTCACCGCCAAAAGACGGCCGATCCGGTACCGGTGCCCGTAGCTCCTGACGATCGCCACGGCGGCGATGACAGCGAGGAAGCCGAGACCGATGAGGAGGAGGGGAGTCACGAGCCGATCATACGCGGCAGGCGCCGGCGAGCCGATCGACGGGCGGGCCGGGGGCCGAGGCCAGGGCCGAGGCTCGGCTCCGATGAGGGCGACGAGGGGGCCGGAGCCTGACCGAGCCGCCGATCCCGCGAACGAAAGGGCCCGAAGGAACCTACCCAACGCGTGGACATTGATGTGATCGCTGTCGTTAGCGTCGCTCGGCCCCTTCGGGCTGAGACGAATGCTACGCGATCCCCGGATCGGCGGCAATGGCCTTATCCACGAGATTCTGCGCTCGCTCCGGACTTATCCACCAATCGTCCACAGCTCGGGGTCATCCCGGGCGGAGCTCGGTCGCTCGTTCAGCCACCCCCGAGCCGCCGCCCAGTCCTCGGATCGAGGATCGCCCGCTCGCCGCCGTAGCTCTCGAGGACGAGCCGTCCCCCGACGAGCTCGGCCCCCGCGACGACGTCGCTGTGCCCGATCCGCCAGGCGACGGAGCCGTCGGCCTCGAGGGCGAAGGTTTCGATCTCGGCCTGGACGATGAGGTGGGGCAGCCGGGGCGAGCCGAAGAGGCCGATGATCGGGCTTGCCGAGCGATGGAGCCAGCGGAGGTCACCCGACCGGGTCTCGAAGCCGTAGCAGTGGAACCCGTAGCGAACGACGAGGAGCCCCTCGCTGTCCCAGTGGAGCGCGGTCGGCTCGTCGTAGATCGTCGAGGCGAGGCGGACGGCCCAGCTCCCGCCGGGCCCCGTGACCCGGAGCTCGGCTCGACAGCGCGCCTCGGGGTCGTCGGCGACGAGCTCGCCGAGGTCGACGATCTCGGGGCTGGCCGACCCTGCTCGCTCAGGAACCCCTTCCTCGAGGGCCGCTCCGCCGCCGCTGCCCGTCCAGCGGACCCAGGCCCGAAGGCCACCCGGGTAGTCGACGACCGACTCGCGGGCCGCTCGCGGGTCCGCTGCCGCTTCAGGCACTCGCGTTCTGGGTCGTCGGTGGGCGGTTCGCAAGTCCCTCGCCGACGGCCGGTTGCGATGCTTCGGTGATCGGGGCGACGACGGCGTTGGCGAGGAGCCGGAGCGAGGCGGGCGGCACCGGGAAGACGGCGGTCGGTGTTCCGGCGGCGGCCCAGACGACCGGATACCGACCGAGGTCGGGGTCCATGATGACCCGGATCGGCTTCGGATGGCCGAAGGGCGGGATCCCGCCGATGACGAACCCGGTCAGCTCGTTCGCCTCCTTCGCCGTCGCACGCCGGATGTCGGGTGCGCCAGTCACGGCAGCGAGACGGGCGACGTCCACCCGGTTTCGCCCTGAGACGAGGCAGATGATCGGCTCGAGCCCACCGTCGTCGTTCGGGGCGACGAAGACGAGGGACTTCACGATCTGGCCCAGGTCGGCTCCCACGGCGGCTGCGGCCTCGGCGGCGGTGTGGGTCGACTGCTCGAAGACTCGGATGTCGAGGCTGACCCCCTTGCGGGCTGCGGCCTCGACGACGCGCTGGATCGCCGGGTGGGTCGTGCTGTCGGGTGAGCTCTCGGGCACGGCCCGGAGTCTACCACGGGCCCTGGTCGATTCCCAGGAGTTCGTCGCGCAGCCGGACCAGGCGCCATGCCGCACTGCTCGCCCGACCCGAGTACGATCGGGGCACGATGGTCGCGATCCTCTTCGACTGGGACGGCACCCTCGCCGACAGCCTCGCCACCTTCTTCCAGGCGAACCGCCGCCTCCTCGCCGTCTACGGCCGGCCCTTCGATGCCGAGCGCTACCGGCGAGCCTATTCGCCCGATTGGCGCCGGCTCTACCGCCGCCTTGGTATTCCGCCTCACCGGCTCGCCGAGGCGAACGCCGTCTGGCAGCGCCACTTCGATCCCGCCGGCGCCCGTCTCTTCCCGGGCGTCCGCGCGGCCCTCGAGGCCCTCGACGCGGCCGGCGCCCGGCTCGGGGTCGTGACGGCGACGCGACGAGCGGTCGTCGAGCCGCAGCTCGAGCGGTTCGGCCTCCTCGGCCTCCTCGACGTCCTCGTCACCGTCGACGATACGCCGGCCACGAAGCCGGACCCCGCCCCGCTCCGCCTCGCCATCGAGCGCCTCGGGTTGTCGGAGGCGGGGGCCGATGGGTCGATTTGGTACGTCGGCGATGCTCCCGACGACATGCGGATGGCGCGCCGGCTCGGCATCCCGGCGATCGGCATTCCCTCCCTTCTCAGTCGCCCGGCGACCCTCCGATCGGCCGGCGCCGTCGAGATCTGGCCATCGGTGCCTTCCTGGGCAGCGAGCTTCCTCGGCCGGCTCCGGGCCGAGGGGGTGGGTCTGAGCGGCAGCGCCCCGACCGAGGCCACCCCCGAGGGCCGCCCGTAGCCCGGCCGCGTCCGTCCTCCGGAGCCGTGCACGCCCTCGTCGTCGCCGATGGACGGGTTTCCGCGCTGGAGCGCCTCGACGAGGCCTGGCCGGGCTGGGCGAGCGATGTCGATCTCGTCGTCGCCGCCGACGGCGGGGCTCGGGTGGCCGAGCGGCTCGGGTTGCGGATCGACCTCGTCGTCGGCGATCTCGACTCCCTCGATCGGGCCGACGAGGAGCGGCTCCGCGCCATGGGCGTCGCCTTCGAGTCGGCGCCGAGGGACAAGGACGAAACCGACACCGAGCTCGCCCTCCTCGCTGCCCTCCGGCGGGGTGCCGATCGCCTGACGATCCTCGGTGCCCTCGGCGGGCGGCGGCTCGACCACGAGCTCGCCAACCTGTGGCTTCTCGGCCACCCGGCCCTCGGAGAGGTCCCGGCGGTCATCCTCGACGAGACGGCCCGGGTCCGTCTCCTCCAGGCTCCGGATGGCGCTGGGCAACCCGTCCGTCTCGACGTGAGCGGCCCCGTCGGCGGCCTCGTCTCCCTCCTCCCCCTCGGCGACGCGGCGCACGGGATCACGACCGAGGGGCTCCGCTATCGGCTCCACGACGAGCCCCTCCGCTTCGGGCCGGCGCGCGGGATCTCGAACGTCCGGATCGCCAAACGAGCGAGCGTTCTCCTCCGGGCCGGCCGCCTGCTCGTCGTCGAAGGCCCTGCTACTCTCTCGCCATGAGCAGCCTGCCGACCGAGGCCGCCGGCGTCCCCACGGTTGGTGCTCCGGCGCCCGACTTCGCCCTCCCCGACGCCAGCGGCACCGAACACCGCCTCCGTGACCTCCGCGGGCGCTGGGTCGTCCTCTACTTCTACCCGGCCGACGACACACCGGGCTGCACGACCGAGGCCTGCCAGTTCCGGGACCTCCACGCTGACATCGAGGCGGCCGGCGCCGTCGTCCTCGGCGTCAGCCCCGACGATCCGGCGAGCCATGCCCGCTTCCAGCACAAGTACCAGCTCCCCTTCTCCCTCCTCGCCGATGTCGATCATCGGGTCGCCGAGGCCTACGGGGTCTGGCAGCTGAAGACGGCCTACGGTCGCTCCCAGATGGGGGTGGTTCGATCGACCTTCCTCATCGATCCCGAGGGCCGGATCGCTCGGGTCTGGCCGAAGGTGAAGGCCGACGGCCACGCGGCCGAGGTCCTGGCTGCCCTCGCCGAGGAGCGAGCCGGACGCCAGGCGTGAACCTGCCACTCTGGTGCCCGCCCCGACGAAGCGAGGCTTCGCTCGTGGGGGGAGACGAGCGAAGCCTCGATGCAACCTTATAGCGTCTTTCGTTGCCCTTTGCAACCCATTCGAGACGGGACGCGGCGTGGGCCGCGCGGGATGGCTCGGAGGGTCTCGTCGGGCCGACCGGCCCTGGGCCATTCGGTCGTCGCGGGTCGGTCGGCCGCGCCCTGGCGACCGAGGCCGCGCCCGTCAACCTCGCGGCCAGGTCCCGACGGATGAGCCTCAGACGGCGTCGGGCCCACAGCTGGCGACCCGCTCGGTTCATGGTCGTCGTCGCCCATCCCGACGACGCCGATTTCGGGCCGGCGGCGACGGCCGCCCGCTGGATCGACGAGGGCTCGACGGGCTGGCTCGTCTGCTGCACGAGCGGTGATGCCGGCGGCGAGGACCCCGACCTCGATCCCCTCGAACTGGCGGCCATCCGGGAGGAGGAGCAGCGGCAGGCGGCGGCGATCGTCGGCTACGCGGGCGTCAGCTTCCTCCATCAGCCCGACGGCGCCCTCGCCAACGACCTGCCCCTCCGCGAGCTGCTCGTTCGCGAGATCCGTACCTTCCGACCCGACGCCGTCCTTGCCAGCGACCCCGAGGTCGTCTTCTACCGCTCTGGTGGGGTGAACCATGCCGACCACCGGGCCGCGGGCCTGGCAGCGACCGACGCTGTCTACCCGGCGGCCCGGAACCCGATGGTTTTCCCGCACCTCGCCCGGGCTGGTCTCGCCCCCCACGTCGTCCGCCGGCTCTATCTCTTCTGGCCGAATTCGCCGAACGCCTGGATCGACGTGACGGCGACCCTCGAGCGAAAGATCGCCGCCCTCCGGGCCCATGGCAGCCAGATCCACCACCCGGAGCGCCTCGAGGAGCGGATCCGCCGCTGGGCAGCCGAGGAGGGGCGGGCCATCGGCGCCGCAGCGGCGGAGGCCTTCCGGGTCGTCGTCATCGAGGAGGACGAAGAGGAGGGGCCGACGGGCGCGCTGCCCGAGGTCGATCCCGTCGAGGAGGGCAGGAGCGGGACCAAAGGAGCCGCCGGCGGCTGACCGCGCGCCGAACCCTGCCCCAGGGCTCCTTCGGGGCCGGCCCGGATCGAAGCCGACCGGCTACACGAGCTCGATGAGGAGCGGGCGGAGCCGGCCCCAGGCGTTCCAGGCCTCGGCCAGCTCGTCGGCTCTGTCGCCGAGGAGCTCGACGAGCTCGCTCAGGGTGAGGCCGCCCGCTTCGCGGGCAAGGAACTCGTCGGCGGTGATGGTCACTCGGGAGAAGAGGGCTCCGAGTTCGGCTTCCGTCGGCCAGGCTCGAATCCGCATCGGATCGAGTCCGGCATAGCCGACCGCGAGGGAGAGATCCCGCTGGCTCGGAACGCGACCGTCGACGAAGCCGCCGAGACCGTCGAAGCGGTAGCCGAGGGAGGCGAGGGCGGCGGCGATGTCGCGGCACTCGGCGGGCGTGAAGCGCCCCCAGAAGGGATCGTCCTCGGGGAAGGTGAGGGCGTTCGCCTCGATGGCCCGGGCGATGATGGCATCGACGAGGTCGGCGAGGAGGAGGCGCCAACGGCGGGCCGCCTCGGCGTCGGGGCCGGCGAGGCGTGCGACGAGGCGCTCGAGCACGGTGTGGTCCCCCCGGAGGAGGCGGACGATCGCCGCCTCTCGGTCCCCCTCCACGCCGACTGCCGCCGCGTCGTCCTCGAAGGCGGGGACCGGTGCCGGTGGCAGTCCCGGAGCCTCGGGGGCGAGCGGCGGTCCACTCGGAAGGGCTGGCTGTTCGGTCTCCTCGTTCGCCGCACCGTGGCTGGCCCGTTCGAGGGCGGCGGCCGTCTCTTCGCACTCGGCGAGCGTTTGCCGGGCGGCGAGGCAGGCTTCCTCCGCCGCCTCGGCCTGGATCCGGGCCGCGTCGGCCTCGGTCGTCAGGCGCTCGATCTCGGGGCCGAGGGCGGCGACGGCGGCCGCGAGACGGGCCGCCTCGCGACTCGCGGCCGCGGCCTCGCGGTTGATCCGGTTGATCTCGTCGAGCCAGGCACGGGCCGCAGCTTCGGCTTCGGCTCGGCTTCGAGCCGAGGCCCTCGCCACCCGGAAGGCGTCCCGGGCGGCCTCCTTCGCCCCCCGGACGGCGACAGGATTCGCTCGGGCAGCCGCCGCCTCTGCCTTCGCCGCCGCATCGTCGTAGGCTCGGCGGGCAGTTCGGACCCGCTCGGCCGCGGCAGTGGCCGCCGCCCTGGCCCTGGCGGCAACCTCGCACCGCTCCTGGGCGAGGAGGCGGGGGCCGGCGCACGGATCGAGCCCGGTGGTCTCGTCGAGGGGTGGCGAGACGCTCCCGGAGGCGTCGTCAGCGGCGGCCTGGTCGGGACCTCCCGCCGGCAACGGGCCGCCGTGAGGGATCGCGGCAGGCCCCGAGACCTCGGGGCCTCCGTGCCGGACCTGGTCGGGCGCGACGGCTCCGGCCGTGCGGCGGGGCGAACCCTCGGTCCGGGCCGTGACCTTCGCGAGCTCGGGTTCCGAGGGCCCTCTCGGTCGGTCGCCGCCAGCCTCGCTGCTCGGGGGCCGAGCCGACGCGTCGCTTCGTGGGCCGACGAGATCGGCGAGGAGCGGATCAGGGCCGCCGTCGACGGGGATCGGCACCCAGGCTGTCTCGGAGGGACTGATGCGAACGGTCGTTCTGTCCGAGGGCCCAGAACCGGGCCTCGACCGGGTCGCGCCAGCCGCCGCCGCTCCGGCGCGACCGTTGCCGCCAGAGGTGGACCGGACGCCGCGGCCCGCCCCGGGGCGGGCGGCAGAGGGGAACCGAGACTCCGCCTCGGCACCGAGCTCGGCGGGATCGGCCGGACCGCCCCGAGCGGGCAGGACGTCGGCGGGGTCGAGGTACGTGGCGAGCGTGGCCGGGCGACCCGAGACGGGCGCCGGGGCGACGGTGACGCGGATCTCTCGAGGCGGGCGGCCGCGGGCGCGGGAGACGGCCGCAGCCGCGGCGCCGCCCGTGGCGCCGAGGAGGAGGCCGAAGGCTAGGAACGCGATCTCGCTCTCGGTCACACCGTCCTCTGCTCGCTGCGGCGACGGGGATCGCCGCTGCGGAGCGTAGCTGCACGCCAGCCGGGCGTCAAATCGAGTCGGGACGCTGGCCGGCTTCCTATGAGCCGCAGCCCCTCGCTTGCCGACAGCCCTCGTCGCCGTCCTCGACCGGTGGCCATCGCCGTCCTCGACCGGTGGCCATCGCCGTCCTCGACCGGTGGCCATCGCCGGCCCGGGGAGGCCATCGCCGACTCGGGGAGGCCATCGCCGGCCCGGGGAGGCCATCGCCGACTCGGGGAGGCCATCGCCGGCCCGGGGAGGCCATCGCCGGCCCGGGGAGGCCATCGCCGTCGTCGACCGCCGGCCATCGCCGGCTCGGGGAGGCCATCGCCGGGCCTGGCGTCGGCAACCAACCGCTCGCAGGCCCGTTTTGCGCCGATCGGCGGGCCGATGGTAGATTCCCTTCCGCGTTCCCGCGCGGCCCCCCGCCGCTCTCTCCACGCCCCCGAGCCCGGTACAGAGGAAGGGACTGACCGAGTCGTGGCCATCGAGCCGCAGGAGTTTCTCGTCCAACCCGTGGACGCCTCCTGGCTCCAGTGCAACATCGAGTGCCAGGAAGGCTGCCCGGTGGGGACGAACTGCCGGGGCTACCTGAACCTCGCCGCCGAAGGGCGGTTCGAGGAGGGCTACATCCTGTCCCGCGAGCCGAACCCCGTCGCGGCGATGTGCGCCTACGTCTGCTCGGCACCCTGCGAGCGGGCCTGCCGGCGGGGCGACATCGACCGGCCCCTCGCCATCCGGGCCATGAAGCGCTTCCTCGTCGAGTGGCACGCCGCCTCGGGGATCCCCGACGTCATGCCCGACATCACGCCCCGCCCCGAACGGGTCGCCGTCATCGGCGCCGGCCCGGCCGGTCTCTCGGTCGCCCGCGAGCTCGCCGTCAAGGGCTACCAGGTGACCGTCTACGACGCCCTCCCGTACGGCGGCGGGACGATGCTCATCGGCGTGCCCGCCTTCCGCTTGCCGCGCGAGGCGATCGAGATGGACGTCCGCCTCGTCGAGCGGCTCGGAGTCCGCTTCGTCTACAACACGACCGTCGGCGTCGACGTCGCCTTCGAGGACCTCCAGGCCGAGTACGATGCCATCGCCATCTGCGCCGGGGCGATGAACCCCGTCGTCCTCGACGTGCCGGGGGCCGACCTCGAGGGGGTCGAGTACGGCGTCGACTTCATGCGGAAGGCGAACCTCGGCGAGCCCCTCAGCGTCGGTCGCGACGTCGTCGTCATCGGTGGCGGCTACACGGCGATGGACTGCTCGCGGACGAGCCTCCGCTACGGTGCCGAGCGGGTCTCCATCGTCTACCGCCGGACCCGCTCGGAGCTCGTCGTCGACGAGGAAGAGCTCGGCGAGACCGAGCGCGAGGGGGTCCGCATGGAGTTCCTCGCCAGCCCCCTCGAGATCATCGGCGAGAACGGGCGGGTCAAGGCGGTCCGCTTTATCCGGAACAGGCTCGGCGAACCCGATGCCTCGGGCCGCCGCTCCCCGATCCCGATCCCGGGCTCCGAGTTCGTCATCCCGGCCGACACCGTCATTCCAGCCGTTGGTCAGGCAGCCGACCTCTCCTTCTTGCCGGCCGAGACGAACTTCGAGATCGGCCGCGGCCGGATCCGGGTCGACCCGGCCACGTACGCCACGAACGTCCGTGGCGTCTTCGCCTGCGGCGACTTCGTGACCGGCCCGACGACGCTCATCGAGGCTGCCGGCCACGGCAAGAAGTGCGCCTACGCCATCGACCGCTACCTCTCCGGCCGAACGGAGGTGACGGTCACTCCGGAGGTGAAGATCACGAGCTCGTGGCGCCACGAGATGCCCGAGTTCTACGACGTCCTGCCTCGCCAGCACGTCCCGATGGCCCCCCTCGCCGAGCGGTTCCCGTCGGCCGAGCCGGCGGTGAACTTCACGACCCCGGTCGAGCTCGGCTACACGACGACGCAGGCCGTCGCCGAGGCGACTCGCTGCCTCATGTGCAACTACAACATCTGGTTCGACCCCTTCCGGTGCGTCCTCTGCGGGGCCTGTGCCGACGTCTGCCCCGAGGGCGTCATCCACATGGTCGACATCAACCAGCTCAAGAGCGAGGGCTACCTGCCCGAGCTCGAGGAGGCCTACGGCTGGGAGAACGGGGCAGCCATGGTTCTCGACGAGGAGCGCTGCATCCGCTGCGCCCTCTGCGTGAAGCGCTGCCCCTTCGACGCCATTACCATGGAGCGGTTCGAGCTCCAAGAAGTTTCAAGCGACGGCCGACTCTACAAGGAGTCGTACCGTGACGGTCAGCTTGCCGGTCTCGCCGGCGTGGCAGGAGGAGCGCGGTGAGTTTCCTCGAGCGGGTGGATCAGACCATTCGCCGGAGCGCCGTCTGGCGCTCGTTGTTCCGCCAGCCGTACCCGAACGACGAGCGGTCGCGGGCCTACGCGGTGATGAACAACGTCTTCCTCCACATCCACCCGGTCCGCGTCCGCCAGCACGCCGTGAAGTTCGCCTACACCTTCTGCCTCGGTGGGCTGAGCTTCTTCCTCTTCCTCGTCCTGACCGTGACGGGCGTCTACCTCATGTTCTATTACGTCCCCTCGGCGACGCAGGCGTACTCGAACATCCTCGCCATCCAGAGCGAAGTGACCTTCGGGCTCCTGACCCGGAACATCCACCGCTGGGGCGCCCACCTCATGGTCTTCTTCGTCTTCCTTCACATGATGCGGGTCTTCTACCATGGCGCCTACAAGCCGCCCCGCGAGTTCAACTGGGTCGTCGGGGTCGTCCTCCTCTTCCTGACGATCATGCTCAGCTTCACCGGCTACCTCCTGCCGTGGGACCAGATCGCCTACTGGGCGATCACGATCGGGACGAACATGGGCGGCTACGCACCGCTCTTCAACACGCCGGCCAAGCTCATCCTCCTCGGCGGCATCGAGGTCGGGCAGAACACGCTCCTCCGCTTCTACGTCCTCCACATCATGGTCTTCCCGCTCCTGGCGGCGATCTTCCTGGCCGTCCACTTCTGGCGGATCCGGAAGGATGGCGGGATCTCCGGCCCGCTATGAGCCACCGAAGCGGAGCGCAGCCGCAGCCTCGCCGCCGAAGCCGATGACGAAGAGCGATCGAGCACCGAACCGATGATCCAGGTGAGCGCCCACCATGGCTGAAACGTCTACCCCGCCCGAGCGCCGGGTCGTCCTGCCCGTCGATCCGACCCGTCGGACCGAGATCGACAAGCAGCGGGTCCCCATGTCGGCCCGCCCCTACCGCCTCCTTGCCCTCGTCAAGCAGGATGCCGTCGTCCGGGTCCAGAAGGAGCCCGACGACACGGTCATGACATGGCCGCACCTCCTGGCGATCGAGTTCCTGGCGGCGGCGATGATGAGCATCTTCCTCCTCCTCATGGGCCTCTTCGTGAACGCCCCGCTCGAGGAGCTCGCCAACGGGAACGTCACCCCGGCCGTCGCCAAGGCACCCTGGTACTTCCTCGGTCTCCAGGAGCTCCTCGCCTACTTCCACCCGACCGTCGCTGGCGTCCTCGTCCCGACCTTTGTCCTCGTCGGGGCGGCGGTCATCCCGTACGTCGATCGGGGCAACCCGACGGCGACCCGGCCGTCGGAGCGCAAGACGGCGGTCGTCCTCTTCAGCCTCTTCTGCATCCTCGGCCTCGTCTTGACCTTCGTCGGCATCTTCTTCCGGGGCCCTGGTTACGGGTTCGCCATCCCGTACGTGAACACCCCCGGCCTCCATTTCGCTCTCTGAGCGCGATCCGATCCGAGCACCGACCGAACTGATGAGCAACTACCACGTCGAGCCAGCCCACCGCCCGCAGGCGTTGAGCACCCAAGCCCTCAAGGCCCTCCGGCGAGAGCCCGTCGAGGGCATGTCCCGCCGCCAGCTCCTCCGGCTCTCCCTCGGGGCGGGCATGCTCCTCTGGCTGACCGAGGTGACGGCCGGCACGATCGGCTTCATCTGGCCGGCCCTCCGGAGCGGCTTCGGGGCGAAGATCCGGATCGGGACCTTCGACGACGTCAAGCTCGCCAACGCGAACCTGCCCATCGCCGACGGCTTCCCAGCCTACTTCTCCGAGGCGCGCGCCTTCGTCGTCCTCGTCGATCCCTCGCGTCAGGAGTTTTTGCCCGGCGAGGACCGGACCGGCGATGGGACGGCGCTCAACGTGCGAGCCCTCTATCAGCGCTGCCCGCACCTCGGCTGCAAGCCGAACCCGTGCCTGAAGAACTTCTGGCTCGAGTGCCCCTGCCACGGCTCCCGGTACGACCGCCTCGGGATCAAGGCGGCGGGCGCCCAGTACGGGCCGGCACCGCGGAGCATGGACCGCTTCGCCATCGAGGTCGACCAATCCGGGGTCCTCACCATCGACACGTCGAGGATCACCCTCGGCCCGCTGCCGATCGCCGTCGGCCAGCCGGGCATCATCCCGCCGAAGTCGCCGACGGGCTGCATCGACTGAGCCAGCGACGAGATCCGACGCGAGGAGACCAGTGACCGACCAGCCTGACCGCGGGCCGGCGTCGCGCCTGCCCGTCCCTCGGCCGCCAGGAGCGGCGGCCTCGCCGGAACGCTTCGCCGCCCCGCCATCCGCCCGCCGCTTCGGCCTGACCCCGGAACGGGCGGCCCAGATCGTCCGTCAGTCCTCGAGCGCTCGCTTCGTCGGCTTCCTCGCTGTCGGGGTCGTCGTCCTCTTCGTCATCGTCTACTACTTCTACGAGCTCGGCTTTCCGGGCGGCCTCATCGAGAGCCGGCTGGCGGCCGAGACCGAGGCCCAGCAGGTGACGGCCGTCGAGCGGGGCTACAACATCTACGAGGCGAACTGCGCTCGCTGCCATGGGGCGAACGGGGAGGGCGGCATCGGCCCGAAGCTGAACGACCAGAGCAAGCTCTTCTGGCACCTCCGCCCGGACTACCTCCGAAACGTCCTCGAGGTCGGCGGTCGGTACGTCTGTGGCGACCCGAACAGCCTCATGCCAATCTGGTCCGACCGGAACGGAGGCCCCCTCAACTACAAGGCGATCGAAGATCTCATCGCCTTCCTCCGGGCGACGAACGAGCGCCAGTACACGGTCCGGGACCCCGAGCTCTTCGAGCCGGTCATCGATCCGGCGACGGGGAAGCCGAAGACCTTCACCGGTTGGCGGGACCCGAACTGGAAGCCCGAGCCCGGGGCAACGCCCTACCCGGCCTGCTGGAAAGACGAGTTCACGAAGCCGGCCAGCTCTCCGCCTGCCTCCCCGGGGGCCTCACCGTCTCCGGCTGCCTCGCCCGGCGCCTCACCGTCGACGCCGGCCGCCTCCCCCGGGGCCTCGCCCTCCGGAGCGACCGGGGTCGTCCTGGAGCTGAGCGCCCAGAACATCGCCTTCGATGTCAGCGAGCTCCGGGCTCCGGCGAAC
>JBHORA010000040.1:0-1654 GCA_042408535.1 Chloroflexota bacterium
CGGCGAAGTCGGGCTGGAGCATGGATGTCGGGCTTGAGGGCCGGGCCGGTCCCGTCTCCGCCGTCCGCGGCGGCCGGGATCGATGGGCGGGCCGGATCAACGGTCGGCGCGCGGGGCCCGGCCGGCGTCGCCGGAGCACGGCCCCGGTCGGCGGTTGCAGGCGGAGCGAGCGGGCCCATCGGCGGGCTCCCGTCCGAGCTGGGCATGGCGAGCGAAGGCTAGCACCAGCGGCGGTTCGGTGCCGTCGGTCGAGCGCGCCCGGCGGCTCCCGGATCACGGCCGTGGGTCCCGCCGGGCTTGGCACGGGGGGCCTGGCTCGTGCTAGCCTCGCCGGCAGGCCGGACGCAGGGCTGCCGACCTGGGCCCACGAGGAGAGCGAAGGGAGCGGCGTCGATGGACCTCGATCTGCCGAGCGAGCACAGCCTCCTGCGGAGCACGATCCGCGACGTCCTGGCCCGAGAGGTCGCCCCCGTCGTCGAGGAGCACGAGCGGGCCCATCGCTTCCCGGCCGAGATCGTCCGTCGCCTCGGCGAGCTCGGCTGGCTCGGGATCCCGGTCCCCGAGGAGTGGGGCGGGGCCGGGATGGACAGCCTCGCCCTGGCCGTCGCCATCGAGGAAATCGCCGCCGTCTGGGGCTCCCTCGCCCTCATCGTCGCCGCCCACACGAGTCTCGCCTGCGGACCCCTCCTCATCGCCGGTACGCCCGAGCAGAAGCGCCGCTTCCTCGTCCCGCTCGCGAGCGGGGCTGTCCTTGGTGCCTACGGCCTGACCGAGCCCGGGGCCGGATCCGACGCCGGCGGGACCCGGACGACGGCCCGCTTCGAGCCCGGCCCGAACGGTGGGCGGTGGGTCATCAGCGGGACGAAGCGCTTCATCACGAACGCCGGCCAGGCCGGGACGTACATCGTCGCCGCCCGAACCGGGACGACCGCCGACGGGCGACCGGAGATCAGCGCCTTCATCGTCCCGGCCGACAGCCCGGGCTTCCGGGTCGGCCGGATCGAGGACAAGCTCGGTCTCCACGCCTCGCCGACGGGGGAGCTCGTCTTCGACGAGACACCCGTCCCGGCCGACCACCTCCTGGGGGCCCGGGGCGAGGGCTTTCGGCTCTTCCTCCAGGTCCTCGACGGCGGCCGGATCGGGATCGGGGCCCTCGCCGTCGGCCTCGCCCGGGCGGCCTTCGACGCGGCCGTCGCCTATGCCCGAAGCCGCGAGCAGTTCGGCCGGCCGATCGGCGCCTTCCAGGGTGTCGCCTTCCCGATCGCCGACATGGCGACCGAGATCGAGGCGGCCCGGGCCCTCGTCTGGCGGGCCGCCTGGCTGAAGGACCAGGGTCGGGACTTCGGGCTGGCGGCGGCGCAGGCGAAGCTCTTCGCCTCCGAGGTGAGCAGTCGGGTCACGAACGCCGCCCTCCAGATCCACGGCGGCTACGGCTACGTCACCGACTACCCGGTCGAGCGCTACCTCCGCGACGCGAAGCTGACCGAGATCGGCGAGGGGACAAGCCAGATCCAGCGCCTCGTCATCGCCCGCCGGATCCTGGGCCTCCGGGCGATGTAGCCGCTCCTATCCCTTCCGCCGCCTCGCCGCCGCCCGCCAGGCGGGGTCGACGAGGCGGACGACGGCGTCGAGCGGCAGGTCCGGGGCGGCGAAG
>JBHORA010000041.1:0-4484 GCA_042408535.1 Chloroflexota bacterium
TGTCGCCCGCGGTCGGGGTCTGGTAGGCTGCGTGCACGGCGTACCTCCTGGTGCCTTTTGGGTTGATCTCCGGAGGGTACGCCGTTCTTCCTGCCCTGGCTGGGCTGACTCAGCTTTTCCACACATCCTGACAGTAGCTCGAGCGTGGGTGGTAACTAAGTGGCTGGTAAGTCGACGATGCGTGAGTTGTTGGCGCTCGTTGCGGCTGGAATGAGCGCGCGATAAGCGCACGGTAAGCGAGCGGTAAGCGCGCGATGAGCGAGCGGTAAGCGAGCGATAAGCGAGCGATGAGCGAGCAGTGAGCGACGGCATCCTCCGGGTCGATCTCGCCCGCACCTTTCGGGGCGGGCCGACGATCCGGGCCGCCTTCGAGCTCGACACGGCCGTGGGCGAGACGCTCGTCCTCTTCGGCCCCTCGGGCTCGGGCAAGACGACGATCCTGCGCTGCCTGGCCGGGCTCGAGCAGCCCGACGCCGGTCGGATCGCCCTCGGCGGTGAGGTCTGGTTCGAGGCGGCCGAGGGCCGCAACCTGCCACCCCAGCGACGGCGGGTCGGCTACCTGCCCCAGGGACTCGCCCTCTTCCCGCACCTCGACGTGGCCGGGAACATCGCCTTCGGAGCCGGCCGCCTCGAGGGACGGGCCCGTGCGGCGCGGGTCCGCGAGCTCGTCGAGCGTTTCGGCCTCGCCGGTCTGGAGCATCGGCGCCCGGCCGAGCTCTCCGGCGGGCAGCGGCAGCGGGTCGCCCTCGCCCGAGCTCTTGCCGCCTCGCCGCGGCTCCTCCTCCTCGACGAGCCGCTCTCGGGCCTCGACGCCCCGACCCGGGAGCGGCTTCGGCTCGAGCTGCGCGACTTGCTCGCGGAGGCCGGCGTGAGCGCCATCGTCGTCACCCATGATCGGACCGAGGCGCTCGTCCTCGGCGATCGAACAGCCGTTCTCGTCGACGGCGTCCTCCGGCAGGTGGGGCCGACTCTCGAGGTCTTCGACCGGCCGGCGGACGAGGCGGTCGCCCGGGTGACGGGGGTAGAGACGGTCCTCGCGGGGGAAGTCGTCGGAGAGGCAGACGGGCTCCTCTCGGTGGAGGTTGGCGGGGCGCGGCTCGCCGTCGTCGACCCCGAGGCGGCGGGTGGCGGTTCGGAAGGGGGCGGGCCGGTCCCTGGGGAGCGGGTCCTCCTCACGATTCGGGCCGAAGACGTCGCCCTCGCCCCCCCAGGGGAAGGGAGGGGCGCCCGACCCGGCGGAACGAGCGCCAGGAACCGCCTCGCCGGTCGGGTCGTCGCCCTCGAACCCCACGGCCCGGTCGTTCGAGTCTCCGTCGACTGCGGCGCTGTGCGGCTCGTCGCGGCGGTGACGCGGCCGGCCGTCATCGATCTCGGCCTCGCCCCGGGGCGGCCCGTCGAGGCCGATGTGAAGGCAACGGCGATCGGCTGCATCCGGGCGGGCGGAGGGCCGGGGCGGAGTCCGGAGCGGCGGGCCCAGGTTCGGGGCGGAGCCCAGAGCGGCGGGCCAGGTTCGGGGCGCTGATCGCGCCGTCAGGCGTGCTGGAGCCGCTCGTGGGCGCGCCGGTCAGGCAGCTCGAGCTGAAACGTCGAGTGCTCCACGTCGAAGTCGCCAGCTAGGCAGCGGCAGAGGTCGTCGAGGACCCGGGCCGGGTCGGCGTCACGGGTGAGGACGACGTGGGCGGAGACGGCGTTCAGGCCCGAGGTGATCGCCCAGGCATGAAGATCGTGGACGTCTTCGACGCCAGGCGTCTCGAGGATGTGGCGGCGGACGAGCGCGAGGTCGACACCCTTCGGGGTCGCCTCCAAGAGGATGTCGATGGCCTCCCGCAGGAGACGCCACGTCCGAGGGACGATGAGGAGGCCGATCCCGACCGAGGCGACGGCGTCCGCTGCCGTCCAGCCGGTGAGAGTGATGGCGAGGGCGGCCCCGATGACCGCGGCCGAGCTGGCGAGATCGCCCATGACTTCGAGGTAGGCAGCCCGGAGGTTCAAGCTCTCTCGCTGAGCATGCCGGAGGAGGAAGAGGGAGACGGCGTTCGCTGAGAAGCCGACGAAAGCGACCCCGACCATGAGGTCGGTCGTGATGACCGGGGGTTCGAAGAATCGCCGCCAGGCCTCGACGAGAACGACCGCCGCCACGCCGAGAAGGAGGAGGGCGTTCGCCACGGCGGCGAGGATTTCGAGGCGGAGGTAGCCGAAGGTCCGGTCACGGGTCGGCGGGCGACTGGCAAACCAGATCGCGGCCAGGGCGAGACCGATCCCGGCCACGTCGGTGAACATGTGACCGGCGTCGGAGATGAGGGCGAGGCTGTTGGCCACGATGCCGCCGGCGAGCTCGACGCCGAAGATCGCCAGGGTGATGAGGAACACGGCAAAGAGGCGGACCCGGTTCGCGGCTGCCGCGGATGCGGGGAGCTGAGAGCGGTCCATCGTCGCCCTGAGTATTCCACGTCCTGCCCGATCGCTGGCCACCGAACGGCTTCTACCACGCCGACGCCCAGGCGGCGCCGCGTGCGATCGTGATACCGCGACACGTTGCGGGCTGTCGGTCCAGGTCCTTCAGGAGTTCTACGTCCAGGCGACGCGGCCGAGCCGGCCCGATCGCCTCCGCCACGACCAGGCCCTCGGTCTTGTCGAGTCGTTCCCCGCTTCCCCGTGCAGCCAGCGACGGTCGAACAATCCCTTCGTCGACATCGACGCGACCGGGTCCGCCTGACCAACCACCGGCGCTGGTCGGCCGCCGTTCGCAAGCGGCTGCGCCCGATCTGGCGGCGCCTCGGTCAGCTGCGCCGCTGGTCTCCAGTGCCGCTCGTCGCCCAGTGCCGCCGGTCTCCAGTGCCGCTGGTCGCCTAGTGCCGCCGGTCTCCAGTGCCACTCGCCTCCGGACGGTCGCGCGCAGGCCCGCGCAGGAAGGATGGGGTTGTGTCTTGAGTCTGCTCTGGGCATAGGGACCGCCGCTGCGGCGGCGGGAGGCTCGGAGACGAGAGGCTGGGCCGCGAGAGGCTCGGCGGCGGGAGGCTCGGCGGCAGGAGGCTCGGCGGCAGGAGTGGGCCACACATGCGCCGGGGAGCACGCCGACTGCACCGCCCTGCCCAGCTGGGCTCTGCCCAGAGCGGACTCACGAGGGTGCCCCTTGCCCACGTCCACCCGAAGCCGGTCATCGTCGAGAGGAACGATGCCCAGAGCGGACTGACGAGGGAGCCCCTTGCCCGACGGGCGAGCGGAGACCTCCCCCCGGGGACCGAGCGGAGACCGCCCCCCGGGGACCGAGCGGAGACCTCCCCCCGGGGACCGAGCGGAGACCGCCCCCCGGGGACCGAGCGGAGACCGCCCCCCGGGGACCGAGCGGAGACCGCCCCAGGGCTCAGGGGCCTCAGCCCGAAAATGACCTGTTGCCAGCGGGGGCCTGGCCGGCCGCACCGGCCATGTCGAGCGCGGCGAGGTACCCGAAGGTCATCGCCGGCCCGATGGTCGCCCCGGCCCCGGCGTAGACGTTCCCCATGACCGAGGCCGAGGTGTTCCCGGCGGCATAGAGGCCGGGAATGACGCGGCCTTCCCCGTCGAGGACCCGCGCCCGCTCGTCGGTCACGAGGCCGCCCTTCGTCCCGAGGTCTCCGACGACCATCTTGATGGCGTAGAAGGGCGGGTGGTCAACGGGGGCGAGGGACGGGTTCGGCCAGGTGCCCGGATCGGCGTAGACGTGCTCGAAGGGCGTCTCGCCCCGTCGGAAGTCCTGGTCCCGCTTGCCACGGGCGAAGCCGTTGAAGCGCTCGATCGTCGCCTCGAGGACCGACGGATCCATTCCGAGCTGGACGGCGAGGCCGCGGATCGTGTCGGCCTGGACGGCGACCCCGCTCTCGAAGAAGACCTTCGGCAGGCCCCGTCCGGGCATCGCCGTCCCGAGCATGTAGCGGCTCCGAGCCCGCTGGTCGAGGATGAGGTAGTTCGGGATCCCGGCGCCCGTCGCCGCGTGGTGGGCGTAGACGGCGTGGCCCCAGTCGGTGTACGGCATCGCCTCGTTGGCGAAGCGCCGCCCGGCGGCGTCGACGACGAGGGTCCCCGGCAGCTGCCGCTCGGCGACGGTGAAGAAGGCACCCTGACCGGGGAGAACGTAGGCCGAGCCCCACCAGGCGTCGTCCATGAGATCCGTCGCCGCACCGAGCTCGATCCCGAGCCGAATCGCGTCGCCGGTGTCGTCGGGGTTCGCGCTGCTCCACTCGGCCGAGGTCGGCTTCGGCAGGTACGTCTCCCGCATCGCCTGGTTCCGAGCGAAGCCGCCGGCAGCGAGCACGACGCCCCGGCGCGCAGCGACGACGGTCCGCCGCCCGTCCCGCTCGACTTCGACCCCGACGACGCGGCCGCCTGCGCCGACCCGACCGCCCTCCACCACGATGTTCGTCAACGGCGCCCGCAACCAGAGCGGCACCCCGGCCTGGAGGAGGGCGTACCGGAGCCGGCCGACGAGGGCCTGTCCCAAGCCGAGC
>JBHORA010000043.1:0-8953 GCA_042408535.1 Chloroflexota bacterium
CGCCGTCCTGGCGAACACCTTCCGCCACCCCGCCGTCCTCGCCAAGGCAGCGACGGTCCTCGACCAGGCCACCGGTGGTCGCTTCATCCTCGGTCTGGGGACCGGCTGGCACGAGGGCGAGCACGCCCAGTTCGGGATCCCGCTGCCGCCGATGCCCGAGCGCTTCGATCGCTTCGAGAGCGCGGTCGAAGTCCTCAAGGCCCTCTTCTCCCCGGCCGCCGCGGCCCCGCCCGGCGTGACCCGACCCGACCCCTACTACCCCCTCGATCGGGCCACGAACGAGCCGCCACCCCTCACCCCAGGCGGACCGCCGATCTACCTCGGCGGTCAGAAGCGACGGGGAATCGCCCTCGCCGCTCGGCTCGCCGACGGCTGGCTCCTCCCCGGCGTGGCGGCAGGGGACGTCGCCTACTTCGTCGACCGTCGCGACGCCCTTCGAGCGGCCTGCGAGGCGATCGGGCGCGACCCGGCGACCCTCGCCCTCGTCGGCCAGGTCTCCTGCGGAACGAGCCCCGGCGAGCGCCGGGCCGCCGTCGCGAGCGGGCTCGCCTTCGCCCGGGCCGGGGCGAGCGAAATCATCCTGGCGATGGTGCCCGCCGAAGGGCCGGCCGGGGTGGAGGCCATCGAGCGGGAGGTTGCTCGGCCGCTCCGGGACGCCCTCGGCTGACGGCTCCGGGACGCCCTCGGCTGACGGCTCCGGGACGCCCTCGGCTGACAGAGGTCGCTCGGCCGCCGGTCCCGCTCGCTCCTCAGTCGCCGTCGCGGACGAGCCCGTGCTGGGTCGCGTAGCGCGTCAGCCCGGCGATCCCCCTGACCTTCAGCTTCGCCGACAGATTGGCCGCATGGCGACGGACCGTATGGGGGCTGATGCCGAGGAGCCGGGCCACGCTCGTCGAGGTGTTGCCGGCGGCAAGGAGGCTGAGGACCTCCCGCTCGCGGGCACTCAGCGTTCCGCCCGACTGGAGCCACCGGATCGAGTCGTCGACGATGATGCCGGTGACCGAGGGATGGAGGTAGCGCTCACCCCTCGCCACAGCGCGAATGGCCTCGATGAGTTCGACCGACCGCGCGCCCTTGACGACATAGCCGCGAGCCCCGGCCAGGAGCGCCTGGCGGACGGTTTCCGCATCGCGGTGCATCGTCAGGGCGATGACCTGGGTGTCGGGCCGCCGAGCGACGAGGGCACGGATGAGGGCGATCCCGTCGACGTCGGGCAGGGTGATGTCGACGAGGAGGACGTCCGGTTCGGCGGCGAGGAGGTCGAAAGCCGAGGCAGCCGAACCAGCCTCGCCGACGACGAGGAGTCCTGGCGCGCCTTCGAGGACGAGGCGAAGCCCCTCGCGGACGAGGGCGTGGTCCTCGATGATGCCGATCCGGGTCTCGGCGGTCCGGCCTCCAGGGCTCGGGGCAGTGGCAGCCGCCGGGGCCCGCCCAGTCCCCGTTCCGCCCGCGCCGGCCCGCGACCGCTGCGGAACCACCCGATCCGCCTAGGTTCCGGCCGCCATCGGGGCCGCGTCGACGGCCTCGGCGAGCGCCCGGCGACCGTCGCCCGAGAGGGGGATCGACAGGGTCACCGTCGTGCCTCGTCCCAGCCGACTGGCGATGGCGAGGGTCGCCCCGATGACCGCCGCGCGTTCCCGCATCCCCGGCAGCCCGAGGCCCTCGGCGTGCTGGGGGTCGAAGCCGACGCCCTCGTCGGCGATCCGAAGGACGAGCCGTTCGGAGGCCGAACCGATCTCGATCCGGATCCGCTCCGCGTGGGCGTGCCGGAGGGCATTGCCGAGGGCTTCCTGGACGATCCGGTAGGCCTCCACCTCGGTTTCCGGCGACAGGAGCCCGAGTCGCAGGAGACGTGGATCCGCGGTTACCTCGGTTCGCCGCCCAGCCATCCGGGCCAGCTCCTGGACGGCGGCCACGAGCCCCGTCTCGTGGAGCCGAGCCGGCCGGAGCTGGAAGGCGACGTCCCGGGTCTCTTCGAGAGCCGACGCGGCGAGCTCCTGGGCCCGGCGGACCGCCGATCGAGCGTGCTCGGGCGGTCGGTTCGGGCCAGCCCACAGAAGCGACTCGGCGGCATCGAGGGTGAGGGTCAAGGCCGTCAGGGTCTGGCCGACGCCGTCGTGGAGGTCACGAGCGAGGCGCAGCCGCTCCTGTTCCTGGGCCGAGAGGAGGCGGTCGTTCGCCCGCCGGTAGAGGGCCGCGTACCGACGACCGGTCTCGGCGAGGCGGTCGGCCATGACGGCGACGATGATCGAGATGACGACCATGAGTGGCCACTCGGAGACCGGCCAGATGGAGAACTCGAGGGGCTGGAGCGGACGACCGGCGATGGCGAGCTCGATCTCGACGGCTGCTTCGTACCCGACGAGGAAGGCCGTCGCCACGGCGATCCGGACTGCCGTCACCCGGAGGCCGAAGGCGAAGGCCTGGATGGCGAGGACGACCCAGACGACATGGAAGAGGAAGTCGGGATCGCCGGCCTGGGCGAAGGTGAGGGCCACAGCGAAGAGACCGGCCGCGTCGAGGGCGATCTGCAGCCAGAGCGGCTCGCCCGCCAGCCATCGCCGAATCCGCCCAGCGCGCGGCGCCGACCTCGCCGTCAGGGTCTCGACCGCCATCGCCTCCTCTGCCTCCACCGAACCATCAACGACGGCGGAGGTGCGCCATCCCGGCGCGCTCCACAGGGTGAGTATAGGGGCCCCGTCAACCCCCTCCGACCCGCTTGCGGCCCGGAAACCGGCCGAGGTCGAGGTCGCATCCCCTCGCCCCACCAGGCCGCCGGCTCGACCACAATCGACTGGTCGACCGAGCATGCCCGTCTGATCGACGGAGACCAGCGAGATTGATCGGCTCGGGCGATCTTGCCCATCGGCGCCGGAGGGGCGATCCTCAAGCCCACGACGGCCCGTCCCCGCCGCCGTTCGATCCAGGGGAGTCCTTTCGTAGGGGAGTTTGGCATCGACCGACTGGGCGATCGATGCGCGACGATCGCGAGTGGTGCAGGGGTGTGCATCGCCGAATTTCGGGCCACCATGGGCGGCCGACGAACGTGGAGGAGGGGAACGTGATCGCGCCGGGTGTGCCAGCGCCCCAGTCCGGGCGCCCCCAGCGGAACGGCGTCGACGGTCGTCGAGCCGATGCACCGACGGCCGGCCCTCCTGATGCGGCCACCCGGCCCGCGGGCGACGGACCGCCCCCCGCTCCCTTGCCAGCATCGGTGGCCGACGACCCCCGCGACCTCGACCGGCAGCGTCTCGCCCGGGATCTCCACGACGTCGTCGGTCAGGCCCTGACCGCCGTCCGCCTGGCGATCGTCGCCCTCGGCCGGGACGGTCTCCCCGATCGGTCCCGAGCCCCCCCTCGACGCGTGCCTCGCCCAGATCGATGAAGCGCTCCGGGCTGTCCGGTCGTTCGTTCGGGAGCTCCGGCCACCGATCGTGGCCGATCTCGGACTCGAGGCGGCGGCTCGGGTCGGCGTCGCCCGGCACGCCGAGCTGGCGGGCTTCCGGGCCCGGATTCGGACCGTCGGCCTCCAGGCCAGTCTCCCGGCGGCCATCGAGAGCGCCTGCTATCGGATCCTCGAAGAGGCGCTCACGAACGTCGATCGCCACGCAGGCGCCAGCGCGGTGGACGTCGTCCTCCGTCGTTCGAGGGCCTGGCTCGAGCTCGTCGTCGCCGACGACGGGTGCGGCTTCGACGTCGGTCGGGCGATGGTGGCCGGGGCGAGCGGGGCGACCAGTGGCCTCTGGGGGATGCGGGCCCGGATCCTCGCGCTCGGCGGCGAGCTCGACATCCGCTCCCGGCCGGGAGCGGGAACCCGGATCCGGGCCCGATTTCCGGTGCCGCGGCGCCCCGCGGCGGTCCGCCTGCCACCGACTGACGAGCCGGCCGTTCCCCGGCGATCCGCCGCGATCGGAGGGTCCGCCTCCGAACCGCGTCCCCTCGTCGCCACCGGCGGGGGACGATGAGCCAGCTCCGAATTCTCATCGTCGAAGACCACGGACTCGTCCGGGCCGGCCTCCGGACGATCATCGACGGGCGGAACGGCTTCGTCGTCGTCGGGGAGGCGGCCGACGGACTCTCGGCCATCGAGCTGGCAACGACCCTCCGGCCCGACGTCGTCCTCCTCGACATCACGCTCCCGGGTCTCGGTGGTCTCCAGGTCCTCCGCCGCCTGACCGAGGAGCAGCCGGCCCCCCGGGTGCTCATGCTGTCGGTCCACGACAGCGAGGAGTACGTGTGGCAATCGCTCCGCCTCGGCGCTGCGGGCTACCTCCTGAAGGACAGCGAACCCGAAGAGCTCGAGCTCGCCCTCCGGGCGGTGGCTCGGGGGAGGGTCTACCTCAGCCCGGGGATCTCGGCAAGCGTCGTCGCCGATCTCGTCGGTGGCCACGAACGCCACGGCCGCGGGCCGCTCGGGCGGCTCACGCCCCGGCAGATCGAGATCGTCCAGCTCATCGCCGAAGGCCGGACGAACCGAGAGATCGCCCACGCCCTCGGGATCGGGGTCAAGACCGTCGAGACCCATCGGGCGACGGTCATGGAGCGCCTCGACATCCACGACGTGCCGGGGCTCGTCCGCTTCGCTGTCCGGGTCGGCCTCGTTCCCGCCGATCGATAGGCAGGCCGATGGCGACCCGGCACCCAGGCCGGTCGCTACCGACGAGGGGTCGGCCCTCGGCTCGGGAACGGGAGCGCGCCTAGCGCGGCGTGCCGTCGTCGTACGCCGCGATCTCGAAGGGCCGGGGGTCGAGCGACGGCGTGCCAAGGGCGGGGGTGTCGAAGGGCTCGAGGGCGGACGCCTCGCCGTCGACGACCCGCCAGCCCTCCATGGCCCAGACCGTCCGTTCGGCCGCCGCCCGGGTCATCTCCAGCTCGCCGTCGGCAGCCACCCACCAGGCGGCGAGGCGGCGCCGCTCGGCTTCGGCAGCGATCCCGCTCCGGCCCGCCAAGAAGAGGGCCTTCGTCCAGACCTCGGCCCAGGCCGGGTCGGTGGCCGCGACGGTGACCGCCACGAGCCCCTCGCCACCGGGCTCGCCGGTCCGGGGATCGACGAGGTGGTGGACGACCCGACCCGCCCCCTGCTGCCACTGCCCGAGCCGGATCGACGAGGTGCAGACGGCACCGTCGGCGGCGATGACGGCGAGGGGCGACTCGCTTCCCTCGGGGTCCTCGATGCCGACGAGCCAGGGGCCGCCCTCCGGGGCCGGGCCCGCGGCGACGAGGTCGCCGCCAGCCTCCAGGAGCGCTCGCGGTCGCTGCCGGAAGGAATTCGAGCGGCCCGAGCCGCTGCGGTCGGTTGGGCTGTGCGGCGCGGTTGGGCTGTGCGGCGCGATTGGGCCGGTGGCCTCGTCCGGCCCCTTCGCCTCGGCGGCTGGGCGCGAGGCCAGGACCACGACGAGCCGTTGCCACGCCCAGCGGAGGGCGAGCCCCTTGCCGATACCACCGAGATCGATGGGCTCGGCGAGTACGAGCCGCCGGGCTCGGGGAAAGCGGGTCAGCCAGGGGCGGTCGGGTCGGGTCGAGCGGTCAGTGGCGAGCGGGGCGGCCACCCGAATGACACCCGGCTGGCCCAGACGGTCGAGGTCGGCCGCGACCCGCGGATCGAAGCTGCCACCCGTCCGCCGCCAGGCCCGTTCGGCCATGGCGACGGCCCGGTAGAGGCGCTCCGACACGCGAACGGCCCGGCCGCTCCCCGCCCGTGCGTTCAGGCGGACGAGCTCGGCCTCGGGTCGATGGCGGGAACAGGCGCGATCGACAGCGTCGAACTCCTCGCTCACCGCCCGCCAGGCCCGCTCGGCCAGGGCCGGGGGCTCCGACGGCGCGCAGACGAGGGTCAGGCGCAGCGGCGAGCCCATGACCCGCCGCTCGAAGCGATGGACGATCGACGGATCGGCCTCACCCGCCACCGGAGGCCCCGGTCTTGGCGTGCGTCTTCGGCGCCGGCTGGCTGGCGGCAACAGGGGCGGGCCCCGGCCGGAGCCTCGGCGCCGCCGGGAGGGTGATGGCGGTCGGCAAGCGCCCGGCGGCGCCCTCGATGGCGGCGACCTGGCCGTGGAGGTCGGCGAGCCGATCGTGGAGGCGCCGCAGCTCGTCGGTGACGAGGCCGTAGCGATCGGCCACTCGCTCGTACGTGCCCCGCACGGCGTCGAGCCGCTGAGTCAGCCGGTCGTGGCGGGCCGCCAGCTCGGAGATGGCACCGGCGACCGGCTCCCGAGCAGCGATGAGCTCCCGGTCGTGGTCGAACTGGAGGATCGAGACCCCGGCCAGGCTCACGGCGTAGACGCTCGTCGAGAGGCCGATGGCGACCGCGACGTGGTACGGCCGCTTCTGGGCGGGGCGCGGCTTCGCGTCCCTGGCGCCTGCCGCGCTGGCGCCTGCCGCGCTGGCGCCTGCCACCTCGGCACCCTGCTCTCTGGCTCCCGGCATCTGGTCGCCCATCACGGCACCACGATCGTCGCCGTCCCGCTCTTGCCGGCCACCTTCAGCTGGCCGTCGCGGAGGACGAGGCAGTAGACACGGTAGGTCAGGGTACCGGACGGCGGCGAGGCGTCGAGGGCCGCCGTCGTCGACTGGCTCGTGGGGCGGTCGACTTCGGTGTCGTTGTCCTCGGGCGGCCAGTGGACTTCCTTGTCGGTCGACCGGACGACGGCGTAGGCGGCGAACCCCGTGACCTGGCAGGTCGACCAGCGGACGCTCACCCCGCTGCCCGAGAGCTCGAGATCGATGGAGAGGGCGACCGGCGTCGGCTTCGGGGTCGCGCCGGCCGTCGTCGAGCCGCCGCCGCCCGCAGCCGGGACGCCGCCGTTCGCCGCCCGCTCGAGCTCGGCCAGCCGAGCCCGCGCTGCGGCGAGAGCCCGGGTCGTCGCTGCCAGCTTCTCCTCGGCCGCGGCCAGCCGGCTGCGGAGCTGCCCGGCGGTCTCCTGGTCGCTCGCGATCTGGGTTCCCGTCTCACCGAGGGCGGCCCGCAGCTCGTCGGTGAGACTCGTCAGATCGGCGAACGGCGAGGCGTACCTCCGCTCGGCCGTCCGCCTCGCCCCTGGTGCCGTCGTCGTCCTCAGCCACCTCTGCTACGCGAGCGGCAACTCCGAGCCCGGCGACCCCGAACCGACCACCGACGTCGCCGTCCAGCGCGCCGACAACTTCGCCGCCGGCTGGCTCGCTATCGGTGCCGATGCCGTCATCGCCGACGCGCGCCTCGGGCCCGCCTTCTACGTCCGGCACCTCCTCGAGGGTCGCTTGTCGGCGACCCGGATCTGGTTCGGCGCCCCGAGCTCGCGGGGTCACGTCCTCGCCGTCGCCAGCCGCCGTACGCCGGGCGCGGTCGTCCTCCTCGATCCCGACGACCCGACGGCCGGAGGCTGGTTCCGATCCCTCACCACTCGCTCACCGGGTCAGCTGGCAGGCATCCGCTGGCTCGGCGACCCCGTCACGGCACCGACGGCGGTCGGCCCAGCCGGCGACCCTCTCGCCGACAGCCTCCTCAGCGACCGTCTCCGGATCGATCCTCCCGGAATAGTCGGTGGTCAGGCGACCGCGGGCGTGCCCCTCACTGTCCAGCTGCCGATCGCCTGGCGGCTGCCCCTCGACCTTCTGGCCGCCGTCCGCTGGGTGCCCCTGGAGCTCGACCCCGAACCGCCGGTACGGGATGGCGAGCCGCCCGTCTCCGGCGCCGATCCCGCGGAAGCGGTCGCCGGACCGGAGAAGAGCGAACCCCGGGCGACGGGCGTCGACCGCCCGTCGAGGGTCCCCGACGTCGTCCTCGTCGCCCCCGAGGAGCCGGGCCAGGTCGTCGAGCCGGTCCAGCCCGTCGCCAGGCCGGATGGGCTCTGGATCGACGCCCTAGCCCCGGAGGTTCCGGGTCGCTACCGTCTCGTCGTCAGTCTCCATCGACGCGACGGCACGGCGCTCCCGGCCGAGGTTCAAGCCCGGATCCCCTCGACCATCGTCCGGGTGACGGGCCGCCTCTCGGTGACCTTCGCCCTGCCAGCGGCCATGACGGCCTATGCCGGCCAGGTCGTGGCCGTCCCCGTCGCCATCCGGAACTCAGGCTCCGTCGAGTGGGGCGGCGAGCAGCCCGGTCCGGCGACCGAGCCGACGCCCCGGACGGCGCCGAAGGCGCTCCGGCTCGTCGCCACCTGGGTCGGCCTCGAAGCCCCCTGGTCGAGGAAGGTCGATCCGGGACGCCTTCTGGAGCCCCTGCGGCCGAGCGAGGAGACGACGCTCGTCCTCCTCGTCCGGGTGCCGGACGTGCCGGGGCCGTACCTCCTCATCGTCGACGTCGATTCGCCGGCGCACGGGTCGTTGATCGCCGCCGGCTCGGAGCCCGGTCTGGCGAGGATCGTCGTCCTCGATCGCTCGGCCACGGACGAGCCGCTCGCCCCGGGCGGAGGGCAGCCGGCCGCCGCGAGCGGCTGATCGCGCACGTCCCGAAGGCGGCGGTCCGGCTCGACCCCCTGCGGGCCGGACCGTCCGCCGCCTGTCGCCATCGGCGCCTCTGCCCGCCTGTCGCCGACCGTCGACGACCGGCCGTGTGCAGCCGGTCGGCGTGGAGGGCATCATGGGACCGTGTCAGCGCCACCGCCGAACCGTCCCGACCCCACCGACCACCGGACGGCAGCCGGCCGGGTCACTGAGCCCGAGCTACCGACCGAACCGGCTCGGCGCGCTCCGCTCGAGGCGCCGTCCGAACCCGACTGGCCCGCCGATCCTCGGGCCGTTCTGGCTCGCAAGCGCGGCCTTCCCGGACTCGCCATCACCGGTGGCGAGGACCCCGAGCCGAGCATCGGCCGGAGCGAGGAGCGCCGCTACGGCTCGCTCCTCCTCCTGATGGTCGCAGGGATCGTCCTCGCCGGCTTCGTCCTCGGCATCATCGGCGTTCTCCTCGGCGCCGGGACGCCGTGACGGCCGAGCGACCCGCGTCTCCGCCCGTCAGGAGCGGGTTTCGCTGCTGTGA
>JBHORA010000044.1:0-1081 GCA_042408535.1 Chloroflexota bacterium
CCGCACGCGCCGGCGAGCCATCTAGCTCGCTGGACGGTGGGGCACCCCCACCGTCACGCCGAACAACGGAGCCGATCGTCCTCGGTCAGCCGGCGAAGCTCCGCCTCTGCGTCGCGGACGGACTCGTCGCCCCGAGCGAGCATCTCGAGCGCGTTCTGGAGGTCGTCCTCGAGCTGGGATGCCTACGCCGCCCGCCGAGAAGAGATCGTTCTGGTTGACGAGGGCATCCCAGCACGGCCCTCCAGAGGGCGCTTCGTGCATCCGCAAACCCCCACTCTGCTTCAGCCAGCCACCCAAGAGCGGGCAATCAGTATTCTCTCTCTCTCATGTGTCAAGTGGCACACGAACACGGTTTCATCACACGATCCGAACCGATCGCCTTCCCCGCCAGTGGATTGGCGAATTGGATTGGCGATGGGCTCCGCCTCGCCGTCACGAAGGAGCCGGAGACGGGCACGGTGCGGTCTCCGTGCAGGTCCGAATGCCGCTGCCCTCCCGCCGGACCGAGCCGTCGGGGCCGAGGAAGCGCCAGTGGAGCTGGTCCGGGGTGACGTCCGCCGCGCGAAGGACGACGAGCCAGGCCCCCTCGACGACCTGGCCGCCGAGCCCCTCGAAGCCGACGAGCTCGACCCGGGAGGTACCCGGCTCGGCCGTCCCGTAGACGAAGGTGTTCCATCCGTCGCCCGTGCCACCGCTATAGCTCAGGAGGAGGACACGGTCGACGAGGGGCGGAACGGCGGCGCTCGCGGTGATCGCGTTGGCCCTCGGCTCGCCCGCTTCCTGGCGGGCGACCCAGACTTCGACCCGACCGTGCGTCGTCAGCGCCGCCGCGGCCACACCGTCGAAGCGAACGACCGCTGCCGGCGACACCGGCAAGAGCAGCGCCGGGTCGATGGCCCGGACGGCGCAGGCCCCGAGGGCGGCGACGAGCGTGGCAGCAAGAACGAGCAGCGCTCGCCCCATCCGAAGTCAGTGGCTGAAGAAGACGTAGGCCGGGAAGGCCCACTGGTCGGTCGTTGGAGCGATTGTGATCCCCGGCGACGGGCTGAAGGTCAGGGAGTATTCGAGCGTGGAGTACGTA
>JBHORA010000045.1:0-1211 GCA_042408535.1 Chloroflexota bacterium
CTTCGCCATCGCTCCCTACTCGATGATCTGGGTGATCGCCCCGGCCCCGACGGTCCGGCCACCCTCGCGGATGGCGAAGCGCTGGCCGGTCTCGAGGGCGATCGGGGTGATGAGCTCGACGGTCATCTCGACGTTGTCGCCGGGCATGACCATCTCGACCCCCTCGGGGAGGCCGATGGTGCCGGTGACGTCGGTCGTCCGGAGGTAGAACTGGGGCCGGTAGCCGGTGTAGAAGGGGGTGTGGCGGCCGCCCTCTTCGCGGGTCAGGACGTAGACCTGGGCGGCGAACTTCGTGTGGGGGGTGATGCTGCCGGGCTTGGCGAGGACCTGGCCCCGCTCGATCTCGTCCCGCTCGACGCCCCGGAGGAGGCAGCCGACGTTGTCGCCGGCGACGCCCTCGTCGAGGATCTTGCGGAACATCTCGACGCCGGTCACGACGACCTTCCGGGTCGGCCGGATGCCGACGATCTCGACCTCGTCGCCGACCCGGATCTTGCCCCGCTCGATCCGGCCCGTGGCGACGGTCCCCCGGCCCTTGATCCCGAAGACGTCCTCGACCGGCATGAGGAAGGGCTTATCGATCGCCCGCTCGGGGGTCGGGATGGCGGTGTCGATGGCGTCGAGGAGCTCCTGGATCGGGCGGTAGGCCTCGTGGCCAGGATCGTTCGGGGCTTCGAGGGCCTTGAGGGCCGAGCCGCGGATGACGGGGACCTCGTCGCCCGGGTAGCCGTACTTCGAGAGGAGCTCGCGGACCTCGAGCTCGACGAGGTCCAAGAGCTCGGGGTCGTCGACGGCGTCGACCTTGTTGAGGAAGACGACGATGTAGGGGACCTCGACCTGGCGGGCCAGGAGGATGTGCTCCCGGGTCTGGGGCATCGGGCCGTCGGTGGCGGCGACGACGAGGATGGCGCCGTCCATCTGGGCCGCCCCGGTGATCATGTTCTTGATGTAGTCGGCGTGGCCGGGGCAGTCGACGTGGGCGTAGTGGCGGTGGTCGGTCTCGTACTCGACGTGGGCGATGGCGATCGTGATCCCCCGCTCCCGCTCCTCGGGGGCGTTGTCGATCGTCTCGAAGGGCCGGTACTCGGCCTCGCCCTTCAGAGCGAGGTACTTCGTGATCGCCGCCGTGAGGCTCGTCTTGCCGTGGTCGATGTGGCCGATCGTCCCGACGTTGACGTGCGGCTTCGTGCGCTCGAACTTCTTCTTGGCCA